>CAXTFJ010000001.1:0-20771 GCA_964243405.1 uncultured Lichenihabitans sp.
CCACGGGAAGCTGACCGATCACAACGGCAAGCAGATCGACTTCCGCAACGTGATCCTGATCATGACCACCAACGCGGGCGCGGCCGACATGGCGCGCGCGGCCTTCGGCTTCACGCGCAACAAGCGCGAGGGCGAGGACCTGGAAGCGATCAACAAGATGTTCACGCCCGAGTTCCGCAACCGGCTCGATGCCATCGTGCCGTTCGGACACCTGCCGGTGACGGTCATCGCCAAGGTGGTGGACAAGTTCATCCTCCAGCTCGAGGCCCAGCTCGCCGACCGCAACGTCACGATCGAGCTGACCGACGAGGCCCGCAACTGGCTGGTCGAGCACGGCTACGACGAGATGATGGGGGCTCGGCCCATGGCCCGCGTCATCCAGCAGTCGATCAAGACGCCGCTGGCCGACGAGGTGCTGTTCGGCAAGCTCAAGAACGGTGGTGCGGTGCGCGTGGTCGTGACCGCCGACGAGGGGGGGCCCAAGAAGCTCGGCTTCGTGTTCCCCGACGGCCCCGTCATGCCGCGCCCCGAGCGCGACATCGTCGAGGCTGGGCGCAAGCGCAAGGCGCGCTCGGACGCCGCGAACGAGGCCGGGCCCGAGGGGTCCGAGCCGGTCGACGAGGACGAGGGACCGGACGCCGAGGGCGACGCCGGCAGCGGTGGCTCCGTGCCGAAGGTTCCGCTGCGGACCTGACGTCGCGACAACGAGGATCGTCGGCCTGCCCACTTTCCGTGAAGGAAGGTCGGGCAGGCCGCTTGCCGCATTGACCCTGCCGGGGTTTCGCAACACAACGGCGGCACGGGAACCCTCTCCATGCCGATTTCGCAAGATGCTGTCGTGACCGCCCTGATGGGCGTTCCCGGCCCCGACGGGCGAACCCCGCTGCCGCGCTCCGGGGCGCTGGGGGGCGTCGCCGTGAAGGACGGCCGAGTCTACATTTCCCTCGAAGTCGAGGCCGCCCAGGCCCTGTCGGCGGAGCCGCTTCGGCTGCGCGCCGAGGCCGCTATCAAGGGGCTCGACGGGGTCGCTTCCGTTCTGGTGACGCTGACGGCGCAGAAGCCGCCCGGATCGTCCGCGGCGGTGCGGCCCGCGCCACCCCCGCCCGCCGCTCCCGGCCCGCGCGCCCAGGCGGCCCGCGCCGGGCAGGCCGTGCCGGGTGTCTCGACCATCATCGCGGTGGCGTCCGGCAAGGGCGGGGTCGGCAAGTCCACCACGGCCGTCAACCTCGCACTGGCGCTCCAGGCCCAGGGCCAGCGCGTGGCCGTGCTCGACGCCGACATCTACGGCCCGTCCGTGCCGCGCCTGCTCAATCTCAAGGACAAGCCGGAGCTCGTCGAGGGCAAGCTGATGCGCCCGCTCGACGGCTACGGGATGAAGGTCATGTCCATCGGCTTCCTCGTCGAGGAGGAGACCCCGATGATCTGGCGCGGCCCGATGGTGATGTCGGCCATTACCCAGATGCTGCGCGAGGTCGTGTGGGGCGAGGTCGACATCATGGTGGTCGACATGCCGCCCGGCACCGGCGACGCGCAGCTCACGCTCGCCCAGTCCGTGCCGCTGGCGGGGGCCGTCATCGTGTCCACGCCGCAGGATCTCGCGCTCATCGATGCCCGCCGGGGCATCGCCATGTTCCGCCGCGTCGAGGTGCCGATCCTGGGCTTGGTCGAGAACATGAGCACCTTCATCTGCCCGCACTGTGGGACGCGGACCGACATCTTCGCCCACGGGGGCGCGAAGCACGAGGCCGAGCGCCTGGGCGTCCCGTATCTCGGCGAGGTGCCCCTGGCGCTGGCGATTCGCGAAACGTCGGACGCGGGGCGGCCCGTGATGGTGTCGGACCCCGACGGTCCGCACGCGGCCGCCTACGTCGCCATGGCGGGGCAGGTGACCGAGGCGCTTGCGGGTCGGCGCGTGCGAGTGGCGCCCCGCATCGTGGTGGATTAAAACAGGTTCGGCTTGCGGACCGGGTCGTCCGTCCGCGTGCGACGAGGTTTTCGGGATGGGCAAGGACCTGGGGCGACGCCGGTTCATGGCCGCGGCGGTGGTGGGCGGCCTCGCGATCCCGGGGGGTCTGCGCGCCGAGACGGCTCCCTCCGCCAGCCCCGACGTCGTGTGGCGGCTGGCGTCCAGCTTTCCCAAGACGCTCGACCTGATGTACGGCGGCGCGGAGGTGTTCGCCCGCACGGTGTCCGATCTCACGGGCGGCAAGTTCCGCATCGACGTCTCGTCCTCGGGCGAGGTGGTGCCGGGCCTGCAGGTGCTCGACGCCGTGCAGGCCGGCACGGTGGAGGCCTGCCAGACGTCCATGGATTATTTCTACGGCAAGGACCCGACCTTCGCGCTCGCCACCGCCCTGCCGTTCGGCATGAATGCCCGCGAGCAGGCGGCCTTCGCGGGCGAGGGCGGCGGCACGGACCTGTTCAACGCCTTCCTGGCGGACTACGGCGCGGTCGCCTTCCCGGCGGGCAATACGGGAGCCCAGATGGGTGGCTTCTTCCGCCGCCCGCTGAAGTCGGTCGCCGACCTGCAGGGGCTCAAGATCCGCATCGGCGGCCTCGCGGGGGTCGTTCTGGAACGGCTCGGGGCCCAACCGCAGCAGACGCCCCGCGCCGAGTTCTACACGGCCCTCAGCGCCGGCACGATCGACGCCGTCACCTGGGTCAGCCCCTATGACGACGAGAAGCTTTCGGCCGACGACCAGACGGCGGTCCAGAAGGTCGCTCCCAACTATCACTATCCCGGTTGGTGGCGGGGCGGGTCGGTCATCCACGTGGCCTTCAACAAGGCCAAGTACGACGCGCTTCCCACAGCTTACCAAGCCGTGCTGCGCGCGGCCGCCCGCGTCGCCGACGCCGACATGCTGGCCCGGTACGACGCGCGCAACCCCGCGGCGCTGAAGCGGCTCGTGGTGTCGGGCGCCGAGCTGCACGCCTTTCCGCAGGATCTCCTGGAGGCGGCCTACAAGGCGTCGAACGACATCTATCGCGACCTGGCGGCCGGGAATGCCAAGTTCCGCGGCATGCTCGACGCCGTGCTGGCTTTCCGCTCGGAAGAATACCTCTGGTGGCAGGTCAGCGAGTACACGTTCGACAATTTCATGATCCGGCAGCGCGCCAAGGGGTAGGCCAGGTGTGACATCCGGGTGAGGAACGTCGGCCGCGGGGTCGCGTTGTCGGGGGCACTCCGACCCGGACGGCTTTCCCAATGAGAACATCCCTCCTCGCAACCCTGGCTCTCTCGACCGCGCTCGCGGGGAGCGCCCAAGCCGTTCCCCTGCAGGATCAAGCCGCGGCTGCGGCCGACAAGATCATCGGCAAGGGCGGCCGGGCGACGATCGAGCAGGGCGCGGGCTTCGACCATCAGGTCACGGGCGTCGCCGTTTCGGAGACAGGCCGCGTGTTCGTGAATTTCCCGCGCTGGTCGGAGGATGCTGCCGTCTCGCTCGCGGAACTCACGCCGGACGGCAAGCTGCACCCCTATCCGGACGACGAGTGGAACAAATACCGCAACACGATGCCCCTCGATCCGGCGACGCATTTCGTCTGCGTGCAGGCGGAAACCGCGGACGGCAAGGGCTCGCTCTGGGTCATCGATCCGGCCGCCCCCGACACCGAGTTCACGGTCGCGAATGGGCCGAAGCTCGTGAAGATCGACCTCGCGACGAACAAGGTGTCGCGCGTCTACGGTTTCGGTCCCGACGTGGCGCCGCGGAGCAGCTACCTCAACGACGTGCGCCTCTCGCCGGACGGCAAGACGGCCTACATCACCGATTCGGGCGCCTCGGGCGCCCTGGTAGTGGTCGACCTCGAGTCGGGCAAAGGCCGCCGCCTGCTCGACGGCGACGTGTCGACCCAGGTCGACCCGTCCGTGCAGGTGACGGTCGACGGCAAGGTGCTGCAGCAGCCGGACGGCCGCGGCGTGCAGTTCGCGGCGGACAGCATCAGCCTGAGCCCGGACGGCGGCACGCTCACCTGGCAGCCGCTGACCGGCAAGGTGCTCTACCGCATCGCGACCGCCGCCCTCGCCGACACCGGCCTGAGTGCCGCCGACCTGTCCAAGAAGGTCGAAAAGGCGGCGGACAGCGAGCCCAACGATGGGCTGTGGACCGATTCGGACGGCCACACCTTCTTCACGGCCGTACAGGGCAGCGCGGTCGAGACGACGGGAGCGGACGGCAAACGGACCACGCTGGTCAGCGACCCGCGGCTGCGCTGGCCCGACACGTTCGCCCAGGGACCGGACGGCACGCTCTACGTCACGAATTCGGACATCACCGAGTCGCCCAGGTTCCACGGCGGCAGTTGGGGAACCAAGTCGTTCAACCTGTGGAAGATCGTGCCGAGTCAGGCGGGACTGGTCGCCAAGAACCCAGCCTTCGCCCGCTGACGCAAGACGGCAAGCACGGGCCGCAGCCGCAGCCCAGCGACTCGACGCCTAACCCCCGGTGGTGCTCATCGGCCGCGCCACGCGGGGCGAAGCGAGCAGGCGGTCGGTGATGAAGTCGTGGCCCTTCGGCTTGCGCGCGATGGCCCGATCGAGCGCGTCCATCAGCGGACCATCGTCCGCGCTGGCCCGCAGGGGCTCGCGGAGATCGGCGGCGTCGTTCTGCCCGAGGCACAGGTAGAGCGTGCCCGTGCAGGTCACCCGCACGCGGTTGTAGCTCTCGCAGAACGTACGGGTGAGCGGCGTGATGAAGCCGATCCGACCGCCGGTCTCTTGCGCGCAAACGTAGCGGGCCGGACCGCCCGTCCGGTAGGCGACCGGCTCCAGGGTCATCGTCTCGCCGAGCCGGGCTCGCAGGGCTTCGAGCGAGACGAAGCGGTCCGGCTCATCCCGCCGGTCCTCGCCGAGCGGCATGACCTCGATGAAGGTGATGTCCATGCCGTCCCGGTGGGCCCAGGCGACGAGGTTTGTGGCCTCGTCCTCGTTGAAACCCTTCAGCGCCACCGTATTGATCTTCACCGCGAGGCCCGCGGCCCGGGCCGCCGCGATGCCGTCGAGCACCGGGGCAAGCTCACCCCGGCGGGTGATGGCCCTGAACTTGTCGGCGTCCAGCGTGTCGAGGGAGACGTTCACGCGCCGCACGCCGCAGGCCGCCAGGTCCGCCGCGAACCGGGCGAGTTGCGAGCCGTTGGTGGTCAGCGTCACCTCGTCGAGCGCGCCCGTCTCCAGGTGCCGGGACAGGCTGCGGAACAGGCCCATGACGTCCCGCCGCACGAGGGGCTCGCCGCCCGTGATGCGGAGCTTGCGCGTGCCGCGCGCCACGAAGGCCGAGCACAGCCGATCCAGCTCCTCAAGCGTCAGCAGGTCGCGCCGGGGCAGGAAGCGCGTCGCCTCCGACATGCAATAGGTGCAGCGGAAATCGCAGCGGTCCGTCACCGACACGCGCACGTAGGTGATGGCGCGGCCGAACGGGTCGATGAGCGGCGGGGTGGCGGCCGGGGTCAGCGCGCTGGGAGCTTCGTGACGCATGCTGACTGAGATAGGGTGTCCGGGCCGCGATTGACAGCGAAGCGTCAGGTGTAGTCGGCCGCGATCGTCGCGTCGCGTCGCTCTCCCGAGGCGAGGGCGTTGAACACGGGGGTCAGCACGGCCGCGGCCAGGATGTTGGCCCCGAGCGCCCAGATGGCGGCGTAGGCGGGGATCTTGAACCCCGCCACGACCAGCGCGTAATTGGCGTTCTGGAAGCCGGTCTGCGCCGCCATCCAGGTGCCGAGGCCGATGCCCAAAGCCCAGCCGGCCAGCAGGGCCCAGGCGTTCCACCAGCGCGTGAAGAGGCCGAGCAGGACGGCGGGAAGCGTCTGGCTCATCCACACGCCGCCCAGCAGTTGCAGCTGGATCGCGTAGTCGAGCTTGAGGGCGAGGATGAACAGCAGGGCGCCGAACTTCACCACCAGCGACACCAGCTTGGCCATGGCGGTCAGCGCGGCCGGCGAGGCGTCAGGCCGGATGAATTCCAGGTAGATGTTGCGCGTCCACAGGTTCGCGGCCGCGATCGACATGATGGCGGCGGGCACGAGCGCGCCGATGCCGACGGCCGCGAACGCGAACCCCGCGAGCCAGTCCGGGAACATGTAGAGGAAGAGCGCCGGGACGGCCGCGTTCGCGCGGTAGCGCGCGAAAAGGTCGGCGAAGCGCGCGTCGTGGTCCAGCCCCGCCGCGAGCGCCAGGAAGCCCAGCAGGGTGATGAACGCCAGCACCAGCGAGTAGGCGGGCAGCAGGACGGCATTGCGCCGGATCACGTCGCGGCCGGCCGAGCTCAGCACCGCCGTGACCGCGTGCGGGTAGAGGAACAGCGCCGCCCCGGAGCCGAGCGCCAGGCTGGCGTAGATCGTGTAGAGGCCCGTCGAGCCCGCGGGCGGGGTGGGCAGGATCAGCTGATTGGGCGGGACATGGGCGAAGATAGCGGCGATGCCGCCGAACTTGCCCGGGATCAGCACGATGACGGCGAGGATCGTGGCATAGATCATCACGTCCTTGACGACCGCGATCGCGGCGGGCGCCCGCAGGCCGGACTTGTAGGTGAAGAGCGCCAGGATCACGAAGGCGACGATGAGCGGCAGGTCGCCCGTCACCCCGCGCGTTTCGACGCCCATGGCGCCGATCACCACCTGCAGGCCTTCGAGCTGCAGAGCGATGTAGGGCATGGTGGCGACCAGCCCCGTGGTGGCCACCGCCAGCGCCAGCCATCGGTTGTCGAAGCGGCCCCGCACGAAGTCGGCCGCCGTGATGTAGCCGTGCTGCTTGCACACCGACCACAGGCGCGGCAGCACCACGAACGCCATGGGATAGATGACCGTGGTGTAGGGCACGGCGTAGAAGGCGATCGCGCCCTGGCCGAAGGCGAGGGCGGGCACGGCGATGAAGGTGTAGGCCGTGTAGATGTCGCCGCCGATCAGGAACCACGTCACCAGCGTGCCGAACCGTCCGCCCGCGAGCCCCCATTCGTGCAGTAGGCCGAGGTCGCCGCGCCGCCACCGGGCGGCCACGAAGCCCAGCAGCGTGATGCCGCCGAAGAAGGCGACGAACACCGCGAGCGCGACCCAGTTGACCGGCATCGATCCTCCAAAATGATGATTTGACGAGCTTGGCCTAAACCTTGGCCCGGGCCGGCCGGCGGGTCGCGAGGTAGACGATGCCCGTCAGGACCGAGGTGATCACCACCCAGGCCATCTGATACAGGTAGAAATAGGGGAAACCGAACGCCCCAGGTTCGACGGCGTTGTAGAAGGGCACGTAGAGTACGCCGACGTAGGGCACGAGCAGCAGCAAGTGCCAGGCGCTCAGGCGACTGCTGCTCCCCTGGGTCGTCGCGCGGTCATTCATAGTTCCTCCCCGGAGCTTCGGGCGGCACTAATGGGTTTGGGGCGAAACGGCAAGGCGCCGCATGGCGCTGCCAACCCGGCAAGGAGACGAGCGTGTCGCTGGAGCGGGCCTGGCCCACGGAACTACGCATCACGGACGGCGGGCGGGTGCTGCGCGTCTCGTTCGCTGACGGGCCGAGCCACGATCTCTCGGCCGAGTACCTGCGCGTGTCGAGCCCCAGCGCGGAGGTGCAGGGCCATGCGCCCGCCGAGCGAAAGATCCCGGGTGGCAAGCGTTACGTGCGGATCGCGGGGGCGGAGCCGGTCGGCCACTACGCCGTAAAGCTCCGCTTCGACGACGGCCACGACACGGGCCTGTTCACCTGGACCTACCTCGACAGCCTCGCCGCCGAACAGGAGACGCGCTGGCAAGCCTATCTCGACGAGCTGGCCGCCAAGGGCCTCGCGCGCGGGTGAAGCCTGTCCCGCGCGAGCTTGACTTGAGGTGGTTCGACGCCTAATCGCTTGCCTCTGGACTGGTCGTCGGGCGCGTAGCTCAGCGGGAGAGCACTCCCTTCACACGGGAGGGGTCACAGGTTCAATCCCTGTCGCGCCCACCACCTCGTTGCGATCGTCCCGTGCGAACGAGGCCAAGCTCCTCGGTTCAACCGAGCTTCCACCCGGTCTCCACGGATGCGACGAGGTGCCCCTGCGCTTCCGGGCTTTCGGCGATCCCAAGAGCGACAGCGGCGCGGGACGTGCCGCCCCCGAGCGCGCCCGTCCAACTCGCGAGGCCGCCCGCATCGGGGGCGCGGCCGAGCGCGCCCTCGTAGAGCGTCGTCACGAAACTCGCGTTGCTCACCGCCCCCTCCGCCGCGAACTCGGCGGAGTTGAGGAAGGAGGTCGCGACCGAAGTGAGCGACATCCCGTCCCGGACGGCATGGGTCCAATTGTCCAGCCCCGTGGCGTCGGGCGCCCGGTCCAGGATGCCGTAGTAGAGCCGGGCCACGGACGCCGCGCTGGCGTCCGGAACGAAGAGGCCCGAGCTTAGCGCCTGACCGAGGTGGCTCTCGCCTTCGGGTGAGAACGCGACGGCATTCGCCACGTCCGCCCGCGACTCGCCTCCGTTCAGCGCGGCACCCCACGACGCGGCGCCGGTCGGATCGATGGGCCGGCCCAGGGCCGAGCCGTAGAGCTGCTGCAGGAAGGCGGCGTTGCTTTCCGACCCGCTTCGGGCCTGTCCTTCGGGAGAGTCGAGCAGCGTCTGGGCGAGGTCGTGCATGGACAGGCCGTTGTTGACGTCCTGCGTCCAGGTCTCGAGCCCGACCGGGTCCGGGCTGCGGCCGAGCAGGGCTTCGTAGAGGCCGTACACCTCCCCGCCCGCGCTGGTCGGGCTCGTGGTCACCTGCCCGAAGTGGGTCTCGTTGCCGCTGGTCGTCGCGGCCGCCGGCCCGTAAAGCGCCTGCTCGCCGTCAATATCCGACGGCTGGAGGTCCGTGACCGAGGGGTTCAGGTCGGCGTTCATGATGGCCGGGGTCAGATTGTAGTGGTCGAGTCCGATGGAATGGCCGATCTCGTGGAGCGCGACCGCGAACAGGTTGACACCGTCGGAACTCACGACCTGCGACCCCGAGGCGTGCCAGCCTTCGCCGCTGTCGAACTCGATGTCGGCCGCCACGAGGCTGTTGCCGGAATAGGAATAATTGGTCTGCCCAAGAACGTTGTCAGTTCCGTCGATGTAGCCGTCGGAGAAGTCGATCTGCGCGGTGGCCGTCGAGCTGACCTGCTGGAACTGGATGTTGCCGTGCGACGACCAGTCCGCGAAGGCGCTCGCGATGACGCTGTCGAACGAAGCCGGCACCGATGCATCGACGGCCCAGGTTATCGTGCCGCCGGCGGTGCCGAGGGGGCCCGTTCCCCAGCGCGGTCCTTCGAGCGTGTAGTCGGCCACCGGTGTCTCCTTTCGGACGAGTCGTCATCCTGCGTCGCGAAGCTTACGTGACTCCTAACCTTTCGCGGCGGGATCAGCCCGGCCGCCGCCACCACGTTTCCAACGGTGACACGTTGTTGACCCCGCTCGCGGGGAAGCGGGCCGGGTGCTGCAGGGTCGCGGAATAGGCCATCCACTGCTCGTCCGCGTGAAAGAGGGGGATGATGTAGAATCCCGACAGGAGCACGCGGTCGTAGGCGCGGACGGCGGCCTGGAAATCGCCTTCGTCGTTTGACGAGAGGATGGCGTTGATCAGTCCGTCGAGCGCGGGGGAGCGGGCGCCCGCCAGGTTGAACGAGGCCTGCTGGTCGGCGCTCGCCGAGCCCCAGCGGGACCGCTGCTCGGCGCCCGGCGAAGGCGTGGCGGTCCAGGTGCCGGGCATCATGTCGAAGTCGAAGGCCAGGCGCCGACGCTGGTACTGCACCTCGTCGACGCTGCGCACGTGCACCGCGATCCCGATGCGCGCGAGGTTCTCCGCATAGGCCAGGGCCAGCCGCTCCTGCGCGTGCGTCGTCACCATGATCTCGAAGGCGAGCGGCTGCCCGTCGCGAGCGGAAACCAGCGTGCCGCCGCTCAGCCGGTAACCCGCCGTCCCGAGCAGCGCCAAGGCGGCGCGGGCGGGGGCGCGGTCGCGTCCCGAGCCGTCGGTCGCCTCGGGACGCCACGTGCCGGCCAGCACGTCGGGGCGGACCGCGCCGGGGTAGGGGGCGAGCAGCGCGCGCTCGCGCTCGGAGGCCGGCTGTCCGGTCGAGGCCAGGGGACTGTCGGCGAAGAAGCTGTCGGTGCGCCGGTACAGGCCGCCGAACAGACTCGCGTCGACCCATTCGAAGTCGAACATGTCGCTCAGCGCTTCGCGCACCCGCACGTCGGCAAAGAGCGGACGCCGGGTGTTGAACGCGAAGCCCTCCATGCCCTTGGGCAGGCCGAACGGCACGTCCTGCTTGACCAGCCGCCCGTCGCGAACAGCTGGACTGTCGTAGCCGGTCAGCCACCGCGTGGGGCTGTCCTCGATCCGGTAGTCGCACAGGCCCGCCTTGAAGGCCTCGAACAGGCCGTTGCCGTCCCGGTAATAGTCGATCGTCACGCTGTCGAAGTTGAACAGGCCGCGCCGGACCGGGAGGTCGCGCGCCCAATAGTCGGGGTTGCGCGTCAGCGTGAGGCGCTGGCCGGGCACGACGCCCGTGACGCGATAGGGCCCGCTCGCGACCGGGGGGGTGAGGCTCGTGTCGTCGAAGGTGGCCGGGTCCGTGTGGGCGCGCGACAGCACGGGCATGAGGCCCATGAACAGGGCCAGTTCGCGGTCGTTGGCCCCGGCAAGGTCAAAGTGGACGGTACCGGGATCGGGCGTCGACACGCCCTTCACCAGCGCGAAGGCCGCGCGCTGCTGGGGCCGGCCCTTGGCCTTGAGCAGGTTGAAGGTGAAGACCACGTCGTCGGTCGTGACCGGGCTGCCGTCGGAGAAGCGGGCGAGGGGATCGAGGTGGAAGGTCACCCAGTCCCGCGCGGCGTCCGTGTCGACGGTGCGCGCGAGCAGGCCGTAGAGCGTGAAGGGCTCGTCGGCCGAGCGGGCCATCAGCGTCTCGTAGACGGCGGTGTTCAACCCCTGCGCGGTCGACCCGGCCTTGAGGTTGAAGGGATTGAGGCTGTCGAACGCGCCGAGGAAACAGAGCGACAGGTGGCCGCCTTTCGGTGCGTCCGCGCGCGCGTAGGGGAGGCTGGTGAAGTCCGCGGGCAGGGCCGGGGCGCCGTGCATGGCCAGCGCGCCCGCGGGATCGGCCCGCGCGGCGGCGGTCGACACCAGCAGCGCACCCGCGGCGAGCAGGAGCGCCGCTGCGGTCTGGCGCCCGCGGGCGAGAGCGGTTAAGGGAAGCCTTGCCAACCTGTCGCCTCAATCAACGGTGATCACCAACCCCATCGCCGTCGACCTCGTGATGCCACAGGCGCCGCACGGTCGTCGAGCCGCACGTTCCCTGCACCGAGATCCGGCATCCGCGATGCCGGCGCCAAACGAAGGACCAGCCGATGACTTTCCTCACCGGGCGCGACCGCACCACCGCCCTGGTTGCTTGCCTGAGCCTTGCGGCCGCTCTTGGCGCGGCACCCGGCGCCTTCGCCCAGGCCAAGAAGCCGACACCAGCTCCGGCTGCTCCCGCCGGCCAGGCCCAGCCCGCTCCCGCGCAAGGGCAGCAGGCGCAGGGCCCGATCAAGGTCGACCTCAAGCCCTCCCAGCCCGACTGGACCAAGGTGTGCGGCAAGGACCAGGGCAACAACAAGGAGATCTGCTACACGACGCGCGACTACAGCGCCGATCCCACCCAGCCCCCCGCCATCGCGCTCGCCGTCTACGACGTGAAGGGCGACGACACCCGCATCGTGCGGCTCCTCATGCCGGTGGGCCTGCTGCTCAAGCCGGGCTTCCGCGTCACCGTCGACAAGGGGCCGCAGATCGACGGCGCCTTCGAGATCTGCATGCCCAACGGCTGCTTCGCCGAAACCAAGATCAAGGGCATCTCGGTCGACCAGCTCAAGAAGGGCACGACCATGAGCGTCGCGGTGAAGAACTCGGTCAATAACGAGGTCGATTTCAACCTGCCGCTCGCCGGCTTCGGCAAGGCCTTTGACGGGCCCGCCATCGACCCCAAGGTGCTCCAGGCCAAGCAGGAAGAGCTGCAGAAGCAGCTCGAAGAGAAGGCCAAGCAGGCGCGCCAGGCGCTCGAGCAGCAGCAGGGCGGCGTCACTGCCCCGGTGGCCCCCGCCCCCGCGCCCGCCAAGTAGGGTCTCGACCTCGCTGGGCTCGCGGGAATGCGGGCCCGCCCACTGCGCTTGAGCGTCCGCCCGGGATCAGTTCCGGGTGGGCGCCTTCGCCTTGTACTCGCCAGCGTCGGTGCGGAAGAAGACCTCGTCGAGCTGCGCGTGGCGCAGCGGCTCGCCGGACGTGTCGGGCACGAGGTTCTGTTCCGACACGTAGGCCACGTATTCGGTTTCGGCGTTCTCGGCGAACAGGTGGTAGAAGGGCTGGTCCTTGCGCGGACGCACGTCCTCGGGGATCGCCAGCCACCATTCCTCCGTGTTGGCGAACACGGGATCGACGTCGTAGATCACGCCGCGGAAGGGATAGCGGCGGTGCTTGACGACCTGCCCGATGCCGAATTTGGCGACCCTCGGATTCCAGATGTCGGTCATGGTGGACGGTCAGCCCTCGAAACGATACCGGCCCGACTAGAACACGATCGGGGACCGCAATGCCACATCTTCCGCATGCGGCCCCGATGCGGTCTGTTCGCGGCGCGCCGAAAGGCTTACGTTGGCGACGCGGGACGTTCCGGCCTTTGTCCCCGCGCGAGGAGTTTGGACCCATGGCGGCTGCCGCCTTCAAAGTCGTGTCGCTGACCGATGCCGCGGCGGAGCGCGTGCGCGATATCATGAGCGGCGCCGAGCAGACGCCCTTCGGGCTGCGCGTGGGCGTCAAAAACGGCGGTTGCGCCGGCATGGCCTATACGATGGAATTCGCCGACGCCCCCAACCCGCGCGACGAGGTGATCGAGGACAAGGGTGTCCGCATCCTGATCGACCCCAAGGCGGTGCTTTTCCTGCTCGGCACGCGCATGGACTTCCGGACCGAAAAGCTGTCGGCGCAGTTCGTGTTCGAGAACCCGAACCAGACCTCCGCCTGCGGGTGCGGGGAAAGCGTCGCGATCACGCCCGCCCAGCCCGACGCCGTCGCGGCCGTCTGACGCGCTCAACCGGTTGCGGGAACCAGGGCCCGGACGGCGTCGAACAGCTGATCGTAATGCGAGATGACGCGGTCGGGACCGAGCTCAGCGACCGGTTTGTCGGTGTAGCCGAAGTCGACCGCGATCACGTGGATGTCCGCCGCCTTGGCGGTCGCGATGTCGGTGATGGAATCCCCCACCATCACGCTGCGCCCCGGATCGCCGGCCGCCTTAGCGACCGTCCGCAGCAGGGCCTGGGCGTCGGGTTTGTAGGTCGGGAACGTGTCCTGCCCGCAGATGGCCGCGAACCGGTCAGCGACGCCGAGCGCCCGCAGCAGCTTGACCGAAGGACCCTCCATCTTGTTGGTGCAGACCGCGAGCGCGTAGCCCGCGTCCTGCAGCCGGTCGAGCGCCTCGAGGACGCCCGGGAACAGGTGGCTGTCGTCGCAGATGTGCGCTTCGTAATGAGCCAGGAAGTCGCGGAAGCTGCGCTCGAGCTTCGGCTTATCGATGCTGCGGCCCGCCGACGCGTAGCCGCGCTCGATGAGCGCCCGCGCGCCCGCGCCGAGCAGCACGCGGGCCTGGTCCACCGCGAGCGGGGCGATGTCGTCGCCGGCGAGCACGACGTTCAACGTGGCGATCAGGTCGCCCGCCGTTTCGGCCAGGGTTCCGTCGAGGTCGAAAACGACGAGGGGCGGAGCGGCCATGAGGAATCCGGACGATGTCGGTGGAGGCGGGTGGGACATCACCATGCCACGTCCAGCGGCGGAGCGTCGCGCGGAAATTGTGTCACGGCCGGCTTTTGCCGATGATCGGGTTGATTCGCGGGACCGGAGAGGGCGGGCATGGATGCGTGGCGGTGGATTGCCGGATGGGCTGTCGCGGGCCTGCTGGCCGCCGGGTCCGAGGCCTACGCCGTCGATTACGAGTTCCTGGCCGCGCCGGAAACCAATCTCAACCGGATTTTCCGGCTCGACAAGGCGACCGGTGAGGTCGGGGCCTGTCAGTACGGCCTGGTCGACAGCGAGTCGGTGGGGGTCACCCTGTGCTACCAGCAGGGCGACGGAGCCGGTCCTCAGGCGCCGAGCGAATACGCGCTGATCGCCTCCCACCACGTCGGGGAGAGCGGGGTCTTCCGGGTCGACGTGCGGTCCGGAACCATGTCGATCTGCTACGTGCTTAAGGACAAGGTGGTGTGCACGCCGCCCGCGCGGTGAAGACGTGAGGAGACCCTCCGGTGGGGCGCGAACCGGAGGGTCTCCGTCGGCCACGCGGGAAGCGCGGCCGAACTCCTGACGGGCCGGTTCGCCGGCCCCGCCGTGCTCAGTTGCAGACGCGCGCCAGGCGATAGCCCGCGAAATTCCCGTAGACGTCGTAGACCGGGCGGCGCACGCGGTAGCACCCGTCGTAGACCGGACCGTAGCCGTAACCATACCCGTAGGGTCGGGCCGCGCTGCCGATGATGGCACCGGCCGCGAGGCCGCCGATGACGCCGGCCGCGACGGGCCCACCCCAGCCGCCGCGGTACCAGGCCGACGCGGGCGTGGCGGTCGCTGCCACGCCGGTGGCGAGCGTCAGGGCCACCAGGCCCGCCGTCATGCTCTTCTTCAGGAGCGCCATTATTCCCCTCCACTGTTCGGAGCCGCGGAAACCGGGCTCGCCGCGACGGTGACCACCTCCGCTGTCCTCCCTGGTACCCGGGCAGCCCTGAACGCCCCGTGACCCGTCGCGTCAGCTTGCGTTCACCTTGCCGTGCGGTCGCGACGCGGATGGGACCCGCGATTGCGTTTTGCCGTCCGAGTCGCTACCTGATGGCGCCCGGCGCGGCGGGTCACAGTGTCCCAGTCAGGAACCAGCGAAAGCGTTCATGGACGAACCCGGTCAGGACAGGCTGAAGCGCCAGGTCGCGGAACGGGCCCTCGCGTTCGTCGAGGACGGGATGCTGCTCGGCCTGGGGACCGGCAGCACGGCCAGCATCTTCGTCGACCTGCTGGCCGAGCGGGTCTCGGCGGGCTTGCACGTGCGGTGCGTTCCGACGTCGGAAGCCACCCGGATCCGCGCCGAAGACCATGGCCTCGACGTGACGACGCTGGACGAGCTTCCCGAACTCGACCTCACGGTGGACGGCGCCGACGAGTTCGATCCCGAGCTTCGCCTCGTCAAAGGCGGAGGCGGTGCGCTGCTGCGGGAGAAGATCGTGGCGGCGGCTTCGCGCGCCATGGTGGTGATCGCCGACCGCAACAAAGGGTCCGAGCGGCTCGGCGCGTTTCCTGTTCCCGTGGAGGTCAACCCCTTCGGGCTCGGGTCGACGCGCCGCCTGGTCGAGGCGGTCGCCCGCGCGCTGGGCCTCAACCCTGAACACACGTTGCGGGGGAGTGGTGCCGCACCCTTTCTGACGGATGGCGGCCACTATATCCTCGACTGCCGGTTCGGGCCGATCGGCGACCCGCAGGCGCTCGCCGACCGGCTCGCCGCCGTTCCGGGCGTGGTCGAACACGGCCTTTTCATCGGCTTCGCCAGCGCCGTCGTCACCAATGCGGACGACGGGTCCGCGCGCGTGATCGAGCGGGCGCCCCAGTTCCATTCTCCATAGGACGCGTTCATGTCTTTCTTACCGTTCTCCACCGTACGGGCCGGGCTCGGCCCGGTGGCTCTCGCCTTGGCCCTGATCGCCGGCACGCCCGCCTTCGCCCAGACCGCGGCCGCCCCGCCGGCCGACGCCGCTGCCCCCGCGGCCCCGCCCGCGCCCATTCCCACCGTCCCCTCGCTGCCCGAACCCAGCCCGTCTCAGATCGCCATCGCCCGCCAGGTCGTGACCTCTTCGGGCATGTCGCGCTCCTTCGAGCCCATGGAACCCGAGCTCGAAGGTCAGATCCTTCCGCTGATGACGCGGACCCGTCCCGAACTCGTCGGCGACCTCAAGGACGTGCTGACCCAGCTCCATCCCGAGTTCACCAAGGACGCCGACGAGATGACCGACATCGCGGCGCACATCTACGCGCAGCAGATGAGCGAGGCCGACCTGAAGGCCACGGCCGATTTCTTCGACTCTGCCGCGGGCAAGCAGTACGTCAAGGTCCAGCCCCTCATGCTGGACCAGCTGGTGGTCCAAATGCAGTCGTGGACGCAGAAGCTGTCCAACACCATGATGCTTCGCGTGCGCCAGGAGATGGTCAAGAAGGGTCACCCCGACTTCTGATCGATCCCGCGAGCGGCGAGGCAGGCGC
The DNA here is from genome assembly GCA_964243405.1 of uncultured Lichenihabitans sp. GTDB lineage: Bacteria > Pseudomonadota > Alphaproteobacteria > Rhizobiales > Beijerinckiaceae > Lichenihabitans. The sequence continues at coordinate 16,236 of CAXTFJ010000001.1, forward strand.
ATGGCTGGCGAGGACGCGGTCGACTTCTTCGTGATCGGGGCGGGGTCGGGCGGGACGCGCGCGGCGCGGATCGCGGCGGGACACGGCGCCCGGGTCGCGCTCGCCGAGGACGGCCGCTACGGTGGCACCTGCGTGATCCGCGGCTGCGTGCCCAAGAAGATCATGGCCTACGCGAGCCGGTTCGCGGACGCTTTCGCCGAGGCCGAGGCCTTCGGCTGGTCGCGGCCGGAAACGGTCTTCGACTGGAACCGCCTCGTCGCCGCGAAAGAGCGCGAGATCACCCGGCTCTCGGGCCTGTACAGGGCCAATCTTGAGAAGGCGGGCGTCACGCTGCACCAGGCGCGCGCGCGACTCGACGGCCCGAACTCGGTCGTGCTGGACGACGGCCGGCGGATCGAGGCCGAGCATATCCTGATCGCGACGGGCGGCGAACCGAACCACCGCCCGGCCGTGCCGGGCTGCGATCTCGCGATCAGCTCCGACGAGATCTTCGACCTGCCCGTCTTCCCCAAGCGCCTGCTCGCGGTGGGCGCGGGCTACGTGGCGCTGGAGTTCGCCTCCATCTTCACCCGGCTCGGCTCCGACGTCACCGTGGCATTCCGGGGCGAGCGGATCCTGCGCGGCTTCGACCGGGACATGCAGGACGGGCTCGCCGGGGCGCTGGCGGCGGCGGGCGTGCGCCTCCTCCCGAACACGACGCTGGAGGCGATCGAACGCGGCCCGGACGGGCTCGCGGCGCGGCTCAGCAACGGCTCGACCGTGACGGCCGACCAGGTCCTGCTCGCCACCGGGCGCCGCCCGAAGACGAGGGGCCTGGGCCTGGAGGAGGCGGGTGTGAAGCTCGATCCCGACGGCGCCGTCGAGGTGGATGGCTTTTCCCGCAGTTCCGTCCCTTCGGTCTTCGCGGTGGGTGACGTCACGAACCGTCTCAACCTCACGCCCGTGGCGATCCGCGAGGGTCACGCCCTGGCCGACACGCTGTTCGCCGGCAAGCCCACGCCGGTCAGCCACGACGCGGTCGCAACCGCCGTGTTCACCACGCCCGAGATCGGCACGGTCGGACTGAGCGAGGCTCAGGCGCGCGCCGACCACGACGTGGTCGACATCTACAGGGCGGCATTCCGTCCGCTGAAAGCCACCGTGTCGGGCCACGAGGGCCGCACGATCATGAAGATCGTGGTCGACGGCGCGACCGACCGCGTGCTGGGCGTCCACGTCCTGGGCGAGGACGCGGGCGAGATGGCGCAATTGCTCGGCATCGCGGTCAAGATGGGCGCCACCAAGTCCGACTTCGACGCCACGATGGCGGTCCACCCCACCGCGGCCGAGGAATTGGTGACGATGCGGACGCGGACGGCGCGGTACCTGCGGGAGGGTGTTGGTTGAAGCCTTGCGTTCCCCGCGCGCGCGGGTCGATCTTGCGTGCCAAGGAGCGGGATCGGAATTCGCCACTTGCCGTCGCGTGGCGTTCACATGAAGCTGGCGAAACCGAGCGAGGGCGAGCAGACCGTCTCGAGATTTGGCCAACCTGCTCGAGGTCGCGCCGACAATGTTCGGTCGTGTCCTTCGCGAAGGGAAGGGATTGATGACTGGGCCGGTCGGGAAGGAAAAGGTCAGGGCCCGCGGTAAGCCGGCCCCGGCCGCGGGCCGGGCGGTTTCCGTTCTGGACGCGGGCGTTCCCGTTCGCGACGTGTCGGCTCGACCGGAGCCGCGGACGCTAACGATGTCGCATAAAACCGCTCAGCCGGTGTTCGTGCATTCGAGCTATCGCACGTCGAGCACTTGGCTGTGGCACAAGCTGCGGGGGGCGCCGAACACGATCGCCTACTGCGAAATCTTCCACGAGGCTCTGTCGTCGATCGACGTGCAGGGCGCCCGTCTGGTGCCCGGCACGCATTGGAGAACCAATCATCCATCATCGGCGCCCTACTTCCTGGAATACCTGCACCTGCTCAAGCCAACCGGGGGAATGCCCGGTTTCGACGCTGCGATGGCGTACGACCGTTTCATTCCGGCGGATGGAGTCGGCGGTCACCTGAGCTGCGACGAGGAGCGCTATGTGCGCCTGCTCATCGATCACGCCGCGGCGAACCAGAAGATTCCCGTCCTGACCTGCACGCGCGTGCTGGGGCGCGTGACAGCCCTGAAGCGGGCCTTCAACGGAACGCACATCCTCCTGTACCGTAATCTTTTTCACCAATGGGCGTCGTATTGCGGACAGGTGGCGGACGGGAACACCTACTTCATGGACGTGACAGACCGGATCATCAAAGCCTCTCGGCACGATCCGTTCCTGCGATCCGTCGACGACTGGTTTTCGTCCCGGACCATGTCCACCCGGGACGAGCAGACGTTCCTGGCTTTCCTGTTCCTCCACCTTTACACTTACGCCCACGCGTACGACGCGGCAGACCTGACCGTAGACGCCACCGCGCTGGCGACGGACGCCGACCTCAGGCACTCGGTCGAGCAGACTCTATCGGCCCTGGTCCGTTCCGATATCAGCCTCGCGGATGCGCGCTCGAACTTCGAACTGTCCGATCTGCACGTGACGTCGCCCAGGGCTTTCCTGGACACGGTCGACCAGTTTACGAAGTACATCGTCGGGTCCTGCACGACGGAAGCAAGCAAGACCTTCGTTCGAAAGCTGACCGCGGAGACCCTGTCCGAGTGGGACCGCCACGAGTTTTTTACAAGGCAAACGAGAGCGTATCAGCAACGGGATCGCGGTGAAATCGCGCAAGCCCGGGACGACGCGCGCGCGCAGGTCGAGGCCCTCTCGGCGGAGCGGGACGGCTTGGCTGGGCAGCTTGGCGATGCGACGGCGGGACGGCACGCGTTGGAGGGAGTCGTCGCGAGCTTGACGGCGGAGCGGGACGGCTTGGTTACGCAGTTGGTCGAGGCGGTAAATGGACGGCAGATGCTGGACGGAACGGTGGTGAACCTGACCGCGGAGCGCGATGGACTGGTTACACGAGCAGCGGAGATCACGGTCGAGCGGCAAGCTTCGGATGCGACGGTGGCGGGCTTGTCGGCGGAGCGGGACGCCATGGCAACGCAACTGGTTGACGCGGCAGCTGAACGGCAGGCGCTAAACGGGACGGTCGCGAGCCTGACGGCGGAGCGCGATGGGCTGGCGGCACAAGCAGCGACCATCACGGTCGAACGGCAAGCTTTGGACACGAAGGTGGCGAGCCTCACGGCGGAGCGTGATCGGCTCGCGGCGCAAGTAATGGATCCCAGGGCCACGTCGAGACTGGGCCGCTGGTCTCGACGGCTCCGCCCGCGTTAGGACGCCTTCGTTTCGATCACCGTGCACGTCCTGTGCGAGCCGCGACGGGTGGCGCGCGCGATGGACGCGCGTGCTCGGCGGTGTATAAGCCGCCTGTCCCTCGCCATGGTCACAGCTTCGGTCCAGGGTTTGCGAAGGTTCTTTGATGAGGACGGCATCGATGCCGGAGCCCCGCTCCGTCTCCACCCCCAGAAGGCCGACCGGCTGGTCGCCCGACAGCTGGCGCTCCAAACCGATCCAGCAGGTGCCGGTCTACGCCGACCTCGCCGCGCTCGCCGAGGTCGAGGGCAAGCTCGCGGGTTTTCCACCCCTCGTTTTTGCAGGTGAGGCGCGCAAGCTGACCCGCGCGCTGGGCGAGGTGGCCCAGGGCCGCGCCTTCCTGCTGCAGGGTGGCGACTGTGCCGAGGCTTTCGCGGAGCACGCGGCCGACAACATCCGCGACTTCTTCCGCGTCTTCCTGCAGATGGCGGTGGTGACGACTTTCGCGGCCGCGCTGCCGGTCGTGAAGGTCGGCCGCATCGCGGGCCAGTTCGCCAAGCCCCGCTCGACGCCGACCGAGACCATCGGTGGCGTGGACCTGCCCAGCTACAAGGGCGACATCGTCAACGGAATCGAGTTCGACCTCGCGTCCCGCACGCCCGACCCGCATCGTCAGATCGATGCCTACCGGCAGTCGGCCGCGACGCTGAACCTGCTGCGCGCCTTCGCGACCGGGGGCTACGCCAACCTGGAGAATGCCCACCGCTGGATGCTGAGCTTCGTTGAGGACTCGCCGCAGGGCGGCCGTTACGAGGCGATCGCCACCCGCATCACCGAAACGCTCGGGTTCATGCGGGCCGTGGGGCTCGACCCGGAATCGCACCAGGAACTGCGCCAAACCGACTTCTACACCTCGCACGAGGCGCTGCTGCTCGGCTACGAGCAGGCGTTGACGCGGGTGGACTCCACTTCGGGCGACCACTACGCGACCTCCGGCCACATGATCTGGATCGGCGACCGCACGCGCCAGCTCGACCACGCCCACGTCGAATACTGCCGCGGCGTGCGCAACCCGATCGGCCTCAAGTGCGGGCCGTCGTTGACGCCCTCCGACCTGCTCCGGCTGATCGACGCGCTCAACCCGGAGAACACGCCCGGCCGGCTGACGCTGATCTGCCGGTTCGGAGCCGACAAGGTCGAGCAGCACCTGCCCGCCCTGGTCCGCGCCGTGGAAGCCGAAATCGGCCCCGTCACCGTGGGCGTCG
>CAXTFJ010000001.1:20781-103991 GCA_964243405.1 uncultured Lichenihabitans sp.
GCCCTCGTCCCGGCCGTGGGGGGCGAGGGCCGCTCGGTGGTGTGGTCCTGCGATCCCATGCACGGCAACACGATCAAGGCGGCGACGGGCTACAAGACGCGGCCGTTCGACCGCATCATGGGTGAGATCAAGAGCTTCTTCGCCGTGCACCGGGCCGAGGGCAGCTACGCGGGCGGCATCCACCTGGAGATGACGGGCAAGAACGTGACCGAATGCACGGGAGGCGCCCGCGCGATCTCGGAAGCCGACCTGCGCGACCGCTATCACACCTATTGCGACCCGCGCCTCAATGCCGACCAGGCGTTGGACGTGGCGTTCCTGGTGGCGGAACTGCTGAAGGTGGAACGGGAAGCCGTCGTCGGCACGGCGCCCGCCGTGGCGGCGGAATAGGGCGGTTCCGCCCGTCTTCCGCGTCCCGGGAGAAAGGTCGAAGCGTCAGGTCTGGTTGCTTTCGCTCACGTCCATCGCGTTGCCGCGCCACACGAAGTCGTTGGCGAGCCACGCGTTGACGAACATGACCGGGAGCATCAGGTCGCGCACGAGCCAGGCCACGGGCGACAGCCAGGTGAGGCGCCAGCCTGCGCCGAGCGCGAGCTGCACCTCCGCGGCCATCCAGGTGGCCGCGATCAAGACGGCTGCCAGCGCCGGGTTGTAGCCGTTGGCCGAGGCCGCGTAGGCGGAGGCGATCACGCTGAACAGGCAACCGGTGAACAATTCCGGCACGAAGAACAGCGGGAACGTCACGCGGCGCAGCCGGGCCCAGCGCGTTTGCCGGGCCCAGACCTCGCCCATCGTGCGGCGGCCGAGCGGCTGCTCGAAGGGGCTGTCGACGAGCCGCACGCGCAAGCCCAGGCGTCGCACCAGCTTGGTGGCGGCCGCATCCTCGGCGAGTTCGGCGCCGAGCGCCTCGATGCCGCCGGCGCCGTCCAGGATCGGCTTGCGCCACAGCATCGTCTTGCCTTGCGCGAAGCCGATGCCGATCGCCTCGGCGGCGTATTGCCAGCGGGCCTGCAGCGTGTTGAGGAAACCGCACTCCACTTCGGCCCAGAACCCGGCCGGACGCGACCCGATGGGGGTGGAACACACGAGCCCCGTATCCGGACGCCAGGCCGCCAGCAGGCGCTGGAGGTAGTCGGGCGGCATCAGCACGTTGGAATCGGCCATCACGACCCAGTCGTGCGCCGTGGCCTTCCATCCCTTGGCGACGTTGTTGAGCTTCGGGTTGGCGTTGATCCAGTCGTCGCCCACGAGGATGCGGCTCGGCACCTGCGGGTTGGCGGCCACTAGGCGCCGCAGCAGCGGCAGCGCCGGATCGTCGGCGTGCGCGGCGCAGAACAGGACCTCGTAGCGCGGGTAGTCGAGCCGGAAGCTCGATCCCAGCGTTTCCTCGTCGTGGTGGTCGACCCCGCGCACGGGCCGGATCAGGCTGACCGGAGGGGCGTCGTCCGGAGGCGGCAGCGGCGCCTCGCGCTCCGGGCACCGCAGTCCCGCGATCGTCGTGCTCGCGAGCTGCACGCCCGTCATGATCAGGCTGAAACCCGCGGCCCAGTTGGCAACCGACATGATCCGCTCCGCTTCGCGGCGCGCTTTGGCACCGCAGCCCCTAGATCGGGCCTTTGCCTGCCCCAATCCGACCGCCAGGGCAATAAGGTGGCCGCCGTTCGAGCGACCTGTCCCCACGTCTTCGCGCCACCGTCGTATTCGGGCGACGGTTTTGGGTTGACGTAAGAACAAAACAAGAACATTCTTTGCTTGGTGTCAGTGGGGAGGAGGTCGCGATGCGGGCTTTGGTCGAGGACGTGGTGGAATTGCTGTGCCTTGGTGCTTTTCTGGCCGGCCTCGCTCTGCTGGCGAGCCACGGGCTCGCGGCCTCGCTCGGCTGAGCCTTGCCTGTGAATCATGCGGCGCCGGACTCGACGCGCGCCGGTCCCGGGAGGACAGTGCCGCGCTCAAGGAGCGCGCATTGGCAGAAGTCGACGGACCAGGTTTCGTGCATCTCCATGTGCACAGCTCGTTCTCCCTGCGCGAGGGCGCCCTGACGATCGCCAGGCTCGCGAAGCTGGCGGTGGCCGATCGCATGCCCGCGCTGGCGATCACGGACACCAACAACCTGTTCGGCGCGCTCGAATTTTCCGAGAAGCTCGCCAAGGAAGGCATCCAGCCCATCGTCGGCCTGCAGATCACGGTCGATTTCGGCGATGGCGCGGTGTTGGGCGGCCGCTTCGACGTGGCGCGGGCCGGGAGAGGTGCCGTGGTGCTGATCGGCGCCAGCGAAGCGGGTTATGCCAACCTGATGCGGATCGCGTCGCGGGCCTACCTGGACCCCGGCGCGGGCGATCTGCCCCACGTGCCGCTGGACCGGCTGGCTCAGTGGAACGAGGGCGTGATCGCCCTGACCGGCGGCCCGGCGGGTCCGCTCGACCGGCTGATCGGCATGGATCGGGAAGAGGCGGCCGAAGCGCGTCTCGCCCGCCTCGTGGACGTGTTCGGCCGCGACCGGCTCTACGTCGAACTGCAGCGCCACGACCTCGACGAGGAGCGCCGGGCCGAGCCGCGCCTGATCGACATGGCCTACCGGCACGACCTGCCGCTGGTCGCCGCCAACGAACCCTATTTCGCGACCCCGGCGGACCACGAGGCGCACGACGCGCTCATCTGCATCGCGGAAGGCGCGGTGCTTGGGACCCCCGATCGCCGCAGGCTGTCGGCCGAGCATCGCTTCAAGACGCGGGCCGAGATGCTGGACCTGTTCGCCGACATCCCCGAAGCCGCGGCCCATACGTTGGAGATCGCGCGCCGCTGCTCCCACCGGCCGCGCACCCGCAAGCCCATCCTGCCCACCTTCACCTCGCTCGACGGCACGCCGCTCGACGAGGTCGCGGCCCTGCGCCAACAGGCCGAGCAGGGCTTGGAGGCGCGGCTCGCCTCGGCCGGAACCGCACCCGGCGTGGAGCCGGATGTTTACCGGAAGCGGCTCGCCTTCGAGCTCGACGTCATCGTCGACATGAAGTTCCCCGGTTACTTCCTGATCGTGTCGGACTTCATCAAGTGGGCCAAGGCGCAAGGCATCCCGGTCGGGCCGGGGCGCGGGTCCGGCGCGGGATCGCTGGTGGCCTACGCGTTGACCGTGACCGACCTCGATCCCCTGCGTTTCAACCTGCTGTTCGAGCGGTTCCTCAACCCCGAGCGCGTGTCGATGCCCGACTTCGACATCGACTTCTGCCAGAACCGCCGCGACGAGGTCATCGCCTACGTGCGCGAGCGCTACGGCGCCGACCGCGTGGCGCAGATCATCACCTTCGGCTCGTTCCTGGCGCGCGGGGTGCTCCGCAACGTCGGCCGCGTGCTGGAGATGCCGCTGGGCCAGGTCGACAAGCTCGCCAAGCTCGTGCCCCAGAACCCCGCGAAGCCGGTGACGCTCAACGAAGCCATCGAGGGCGAACCGCGGCTGCAGGAGGCGGCGGCCTCCGACGAGCGCGTGGCCCGTCTGCTGAGCGTGGCGCGGACACTCGAAGGGCTTTACTCGAACGCCTCGACCCACGCGGCGGGCATCGTGATCGGCGACCGCCCGCTGGACGAGCTGGTGCCGCTCTACCGCGACCCGAAATCCGACATGCCCGCCACCCAGTTCAACATGAAGTGGGTGGAGCCCGCCGGCCTCGTGAAGTTTGACTTCCTCGGCCTCAAGACGCTGACCACCCTGCAGACCGCCGTGGCGCTGATCGCCCTGCGCGGCATCACCCTCGACCTGTCCGCGCTCCCGCTCGACGACGCCAAGACCTACGCGATGCTGACCCGCGGCGAGACGGTGGGCGTGTTCCAGGTGGAAAGCGCCGGCATGCGCAAGGCGCTCGTCGACATGCGCCCCGACCGACTGGAGGACATCATCGCGCTGGTGGCGCTCTACCGGCCTGGCCCGATGGCCAATATCCCCGTCTACTGCGCCCGCAAGCTCGGCGAGGAGAAGCCCGAATACCCGCACCCCAAGCTGGAAGAGGTGCTCCGGGAAACGCACGGCGTCATCATCTACCAGGAACAGGTGATGCAGGCCGCCCAGATGCTGTCGGGCTATTCGCTGGGCGAAGCCGACATGCTGCGCCGCGCCATGGGCAAGAAGATCAAGGCCGAGATGGACGCCCAGCGCGCCCGTTTCGTGGAGGGATGCGTCGCGCGCGACATCCCCAAGGCCAAGGCCGACGAGATCTTCGACCTGCTGGCAAGGTTCGCGGACTACGGCTTCAACAAGAGCCACGCGGCCGCTTACGCGCTGATCTCCTACCAGACCGCCTATCTCAAGGCGAACTACCCCGTCGAGTTCCTCGCGGCCTCCATGACGCTCGACAAGGCCAACACCGACAAGCTCTCGGAATTCCGACAGGAGGCGCGCCGCCTCGGCATCACGGTCCAGCCTCCCTCCATCAACGAGTCGGGCGTGGACTTCGCGGTCACCCGCACCGAGCCCGCCGCCATCGTCTACGCGCTGTCGGCCATCAAGGGGGCGGGCGAGGGGCAGATCGGCGCCATCGTGGAGGCGCGGGGCGACCAGCCCTTCGCCTCGCTCGCCGATTTCGCGCTGCGGGTGACGGCCCGCGACGTCAACAAGAAGGTCTTGGAAAGCCTGGTGACGGCCGGGGCCTTCGACGCCCTGGAACCCGACCGGGCCCGCGTGTTCGCGAGCGTCGAGGCCATGATGGGCTTGTCCGCCCAGGCCGGCGAAGACCAGCGGGCCGGGCAGGTGGGCCTGTTCGGCGCGGACGACGTCCGCTCGGCCTTCAAGCTGCCCGCGGTGCCGGGGTGGTCGGCGGCCGAGCGCCTGCGCCGGGAGTTCGACGCGGTCGGCTTCTTCCTGTCCGGCCACCCTCTCGACGATTACGAGGCCATCCTGAAGCGGCTGCACGTCCGCCGCTGGGCCGAGTTCTCCCGCGCCGTGAAGGAGGGCGAGACCAGCGCGCGGCTGGCCGTGACCGTGCTCGACCGCAACGAGCGGCGCACCAAGTCCGGCAACAAGCTCGGCATCGTCAACCTGTCCGACCCGTCCGGCCAGTTCGAGGCCATCATGTTTCAGGAGGCGTTGAACGAGCACCGCGACCTGTTCGAAAAGGGCAGGGCGGTGCTCGTCACCGTGCAGGCGAGCGCCGACGGCGAGGATGTCCGCGTCCGCGTGATCGCCGCCGAGGCGCTCGACAGCGCCGCGCACCGCATGCAGAAGGGCCTGCGCATCCACCTGCGCGACCCCGACCCGCTGTCTTCCATCGCGAGCCGGCTCGACCGCAGGGGCGACGGCGAGGTCTCGATCGTCGTGGCGATGGACGGCGGCCGACGCGAGGTCGAGGTCAAGCTGCCCGGCCGCTTCGCCCTGTCGCCGCAGATCGCCGGCGCGCTCAAGGCCGTGCCGGGCGTGGTGACGGTCGAGGCGGTGTGACCCGGCCCACCGAGGACGAACTGATTGCCCGCTTTTTCGGGCCGATCGCGGGGCCAGACTCGCTCGGCCTGCGCGACGACGCCGGGCTCCTGACACCGCGGCCCGGCTGCCAGATCGTGTTAACAGCCGACGCGCTGGTGGCGGGCGTGCATTTCTTCGCCGACGACCCGCCCGGGTCGATCGCCCGGAAGGCGCTGCGCGTCAACCTGTCCGACCTCGCCGCCAAGGCGGCCCGGCCCCTGGGCTTCCTGCTGACGCTTGGTTTGCCGCCCGACTGGACGGCGGCCTGGCTCGGCGACTTCGCGGGGGCCTTGGGCGACGATGCGCGCGCCCACGCCTGCCCGCTGATCGGCGGCGACACGGTTGCGACGCCCGGGCCGCTGACCCTGTCGATCACCGCGCTCGGCGAGGTCGCGGCGGGGGGCATGCTGCCGCGCACCGGCGCGCGGCCCGGCGACCGGATCTACGTGTCGGGCACGATCGGCGACGCCGCCCTCGGGCTCCGCGCGAGGCGCGACTCCGGTTGGGCCGTCGTGCTTTCCGCGGCGGATCGCCAACACCTCGCGGATCGCTACCTCCACCCGCGGCCGCGGCTCGCGCTTCGGCATGCGCTCGCCCACGCGACCGGTGGAATGGATGTCTCCGACGGATTGGTGGGTGACGCCGCCAAGCTGCTCCGCGCATCGGGCGTGAGCGGCACGCTCGACCTCCGCTCGCTGCCGCTGTCGGAGGCCGCCGCCGCGGTCGTGCGCTTCGACCCCGCCACCCTCGACCTCGCGGTGACGGGAGGCGACGACTACGAGATCCTGGCGACCGTGCCGCCCACAAAGGCTGCAGCTTTCGAGGCGGAAGCCGCGCGGGCGGGCGTGCCCGTCACGCGGATCGGCGAGGTGCGGGCCGGCAATGCGACACTCTCGGTCCTGGACGCATCGGGGCTTCCACGCGTGTTCCCCCGCGGCTCTTACGCTCACGCCTGACCGCTCGAGGCCGAGGGGCGAAGGAGCGTCGCAGCCGGGCGCCCGCGTTGCGGCCCTCGGTGGTTTCTGCCACAAGGTCGAGGTACAAGCGATCGAATGGCCGGCATCTTAAGGACCGGCCCGTCGCGGGATGGCGAAGCGAAGAGGGCAGTCTGTTCATGGTTTCGATGTCGTTGATTTTGCTGGCGGGCGTGCTGGCTCTGGCCTACGGCGCCTATACGATCCGCGAGGTGCTCGCCGCCGACGTCGGCAGCCTCCGCATGCAGGAGATCGCGGGCGCCATCGCGGAGGGCGCGCAGGCCTACCTCAAGCGCCAGTATCTCACCATCGCCATCGTGGGCGCCGTGATCTTCATCGGCCTCTGGTTCCTGCTCTCGTGGTCGGTGGCCGTGGGCTTCCTGATCGGCGCGGTGCTGTCGGGGGCCGCGGGCTTCGTCGGCATGAACGTGTCGGTGCGCGCCAACGTGCGGACCGCCCAGGCCGCCACCCAGTCGCTCGCGGGCGGGCTGGACCTGTCGTTCAAGGCGGGCGCCGTCACCGGCATGCTGGTGGCGGGCCTCGCCCTGCTGGGCGTCGCGGGCTATTTCGCGGTGCTGACCGGCGCCCTGGGCCTGCCGATCGACAGCCGCGAGGTGGTTGATTCGCTCGTCGCGCTGGGCTTCGGCGCGTCCCTCATCTCCATCTTCGCGCGGCTCGGCGGCGGCATCTTCACCAAGGGCGCGGACGTCGGCGCCGACCTCGTGGGCAAGGTCGAGGCCGGCATCCCCGAGGACGACCCGCGCAACCCCGCAACGATCGCCGACAACGTCGGCGACAACGTGGGCGACTGCGCCGGCATGGCGGCCGACCTCTTCGAGACCTACGCCGTGACCGTTGTGGCCACCATGGTGCTGGCCTCGATCTTCTTCGCCGGGCAGCCCACCTTGCGCGCCGCGATGATCTACCCCATCGCGATCTGCGCCACCTGCATCGTGACGTCGATTGCGGGCACCTTCTTCGTCAAGCTCGGCGCCAACAACTCGATCATGGGCGCGCTCTACAAGGGCGTGATCGCCACCGGCGTGCTGTCGATCGCGGGCGTCGCGATCGCCACGCAGTTCGTCACCGGCTGGGGCTCGCTCGGCACGGTCGCGGGGCGCGACATCACGGGGCTGAACCTGTTCGGCTGCGGTATCCTGGGCCTGGTCGTGACCGGCCTCATCATCGTGGTGACGGAATATTACACCGCCACGGGCAAGCGCCCGGTCGTGTCCATCGCGCAGGCCTCCGTCACGGGCCACGGCACCAACGTGATCCAGGGCCTCGCGGTGTCGCTCGAATCGACCGCGCTGCCCGCCCTCGTCATCGTGGGCGGCATCATCTTCACCTACCAGCTCGCCGGACTGTTCGGCACCGCGATCGCGGTCACCACCATGCTGGGGCTCGCGGGCATCATCGTGGCGCTCGACGCGTTCGGTCCCGTGACCGACAACGCGGGCGGTATCGCCGAGATGGCGGGCCTGCCCGAGGAGGTGCGGCACTCGACCGACGCGCTCGACGCGGTCGGCAACACCACCAAGGCGGTCACCAAGGGCTACGCGATCGGATCGGCGGGCCTGGGCGCCCTCGTGCTGTTCGCGGCCTACTCGAACGACCTGGCCTTCTTCTCGAGCCACGCCGACACCGTCCCCTATTTCAAGGACGTGGGGCCGGTCTCGTTCGACCTGTCCAACCCCTACGTGGTCGCGGGCCTGATCTTCGGCGGCATGATTCCCTACCTGTTCGGCGGCATCGCGATGACGGCCGTGGGCCGCGCCGCCGGTGCCGTGGTGGAGGAGGTGCGTCGGCAGTTCCGCGAGTCGCCCGGCATCATGCAGGGGACCACGCGGCCGGACTACGGACGGGCCGTCGACATGCTGACCCGCGCCGCGATCCGCGAGATGATCGTTCCCTCGCTGCTGCCGGTGCTGGCTCCTTTCGTGGTCTACTTCGGGGTGCTCGCCCTGTCGGGATCGAAGGCCAGCGCGTTCGCGGCGCTCGGGGCCTCGCTGCTGGGCGTCATCGTCAACGGCCTGTTCGTGGCCGTCTCCATGACGTCGGGCGGCGGCGCCTGGGACAACGCCAAGAAGAGTTTCGAGGACGGCTTCGTGGATAAGGACGGCGTCCGCCACTACAAGGGGTCGGACGCCCACAAGGCCTCGGTGACGGGCGACACGGTCGGCGACCCCTACAAGGATACCGCCGGCCCGGCCGTCAACCCGGCCATCAAGATCACCAACATCGTGGCGCTGCTGCTGCTCGCCATCCTGGCGCACTGAAGCCGGTTCCGCCCTTCTCCCGCGATGCGGGAGAAGGGTCCGTCGTTCCGGGCGGAGCTGAAAGCGAAAGACCCGGGACCCATCGGGCCGCAGCACGGTCGGTCCCGGCTCGAGGGCCCATAGGCGCTAACTTAAACGACCTGCGCCGATCAAACCTCATCGGATCCCGGTTCGTCATCGCGAGCGAAGCGCGGCGATCCAGCCGGTCCGTCCAAGCGCAAAAGTCTGCCCATGAGCCCGGCCCCCTTGGATTGCTTCGCTGCGCTCGCAATGACGGCGTCTAGAAACAGGGTTCGCTCAGGGCAACTCGGTAAGTTGGCGCCTATGGGCTCGAGGGCCGGGACGACATCGATGTGGGAATGCCGGACGCGGCTACGGGCCGCCCGACTTCAGGTAAAGGACAGGAACGAGCGGAAGAGGTTCTTGACGAAGCCCTGCTCGGCGCCGCCGGTGGGCGTGGTGCGGCTGATGAAGTCGAAGACCTTGCCGTCCTTCACGCCGTAATTGGCGATCCGGTCGACTTTCTTCTGCGGCGTGAAGTAGACGGCCAGCACCCGCTGGTCCCGCACGGTCAGGGGCGCTGACGCGAAGGCGCGGCTCACCTTCTGGCTGATGTAGTACCAGGCGCTACCGCCGATCGTCGAGGTGGTCGACGGCGTTCCGAGGAGCACAAGCACCTGCTCGGCCGAGGACGCTCCGACCTTGACCTGGTCCAGTGCGCCCTGGTCGAGCACGTAGCCGCGGCTGAACTCGCCGTCGTAGCCCCCCAGGCCCAGATTGGCCCCGAGCTCCGAGCCCACGCAGCCGGCGAGCGCCAGCGCCAGCGCCGCAACGGCGGCGGACCCGGTCCACCGCGATCCCGCCCGAGCCGATAGCCGCATTCACCTCACTCCGACCCCATCGCCCGGCCATCCGAGGTCCACCGACGCGGCCCGGATCTCGGCGCCGAAACGGTTTTCCCTTGCATCGCCGTGCCGCGTTGCCTAACCCCCGGGTCTGGTAAAAGCAAGGACGCGACCGCAACAGCGGCCCGGCTCCCGCGCGCGTTTGGATGGTGATGGCGTTTCTCTTCGGCCGGTTCCGCGCGGCCGCCAACCGCAAGGTCATCGGCCGCCTGAACGACGAGATCGTCGCGGCCCTGCGGCGTCCCGCCTTCTACGAGGCGGGCGGGGTGGCCGACACGTTCAACGGCAGGTTCGAGATGCTGGTGATCCACACCGCCCTGGTGGTGCGCCGCCTGCGGGCGCTCGACGCGCCCGGTCCCGCCGTGGCCCAGGATGTCATCGACATGGTGTTCCGCAACCTCGACCCCGCGATGCGCGAGCTCGGCGTCGGCGATGTCGCCGTACCCAAGCGCATGAAACGGCTCGCGGAAGCCTTCCTCGGCCGATCCGTCGCCTACGACGCCGCCCTGCGGACCGCGGACGTTGGCAGCCTCGCCCAGGCCCTGTCGCGCAATGTGTTCGCGGACGCTCGCCCAGCCGGCGACCTCGCGCGCTACGTCGCGGCCGCCGCCGCATTGCTGAACGACTGCGACCTCGGCCGCTTCCTGAGCGGGCCGCTTCCGTTCCCGGACCCATCCACCTTCCTCGATTCGTGCCAGCCCCGATGAGTCCCTCTCCCACCCCGGTCCGGCCGGTTCTGTCGCGCACCGTCGAGGTCGCGTCGATTGGCGAGGGGCTCGACGCGACCGTGCTGGCCGCCCCGGACGAGTGCCGGGCCCTGGCCGGCCTCAACAAGCTTCCCGAGGTCAAGGGGCTGCGCGCCACCTACCATCTCCGGTCGGAGCGGCGCGGCGGCGTCCGGGTCACGGGCGAGGTCCGGGCCAGCGTGGTGCAGGTCTGCGTCGTCAGCCTGGACGCGTTCGACGCGGACGTGGTCGAACGCGTGGACGTCCACTTCCTGCCCGAGGCCGCGCTGGCGGCCGAGCGTGCCGCGCGCGCCGACCTGTCGCCGGAGGCGCTCGACCTGGAACCGGACGAGCCCGATCCCATCGTCGATGGCCGCATCGACCTCGGTGCCCTGACGGCCGAGCATCTCGCGCTCGGCCTCGATCCCTATCCGAGGAAGCCGGACGCCCGGTTCGCCGAACCGGCTCCGCGGGACGCCGACCCGGACGCGTCGCCCTTCGCGGCCCTGAAGGCACTCAAAAACAACACGGAATGAGCAAAACGGACCCGCGATGTCGATCGAACCGCCGCCCCTTGCGTTGCGGGGTCGAGCCGCTATTCGGTTGAACCCGTGCGTGCAAAGACCCTTTCAGGGGTCTCGAAAGGAAGCGCGATGACCAAACCCGTTCGGATCGCGCTCGACGCCATGGGCGGCGACCACGGGCCGAGCGTCGTGGTGCCGGGCGCCGCCCTGGCGCTCGAACGGCGGCCCGACCTGAGTTTCGTGATGGCGGGGGACCGGTCGGCCCTCGAACCGCTGCTGGCCCGTCACCCGGCGCTGCAGGCGGTCACGACCTTGCAGCACGCGGAAGTCGCGATCCGGATGGAGGACAAGCCGAGCCAGGCGCTGCGCAGCGGCCGCCGCGTGTCGTCCATGTGGATGGCGCTGGACGCCGTCAAGCGCGGTGAGGCGGATGCGGCGTTGTCGGCCGGCAACACCGGCGCGCTGATGGCCATGAGCAAGATCTGCCTGCGCACCATGCCGCAGATCGAACGGCCCGCGATCGCGGCCCTGTGGCCGACGATCCGGGGCGAATCGATCGTGCTCGACGTCGGCGCCACCATCGGGTTCGACGCCCACCATCTTGTCGACCTCGCCATCATGGGCTCGGCCATGGCGCGGATCGTGTTCAATATCGACCGTCCCACGGTGGGGCTGCTCAACATCGGCGTCGAGGAGATCAAGGGCCTCGAGGAGGTCAAGGCCGCGGGTCGCATCCTGCGTGAGATGGCTCCCCCCGGCCTCGACTACCAGGGTTTCGTCGAGGGCGACGATCTCGGCAAGGGGACGGTGGACGTCGTGGTCACGGAGGGTTTCACGGGCAACATCGCGCTCAAGACCGCCGAGGGGACCGCCAAGCAGATCGGCCAGTACCTCCGCGAGGCGATGGGGCGGACGGCCATGTCCAGGATCGGCTACTGGTTCGCCCGGTCCGCCTTTCAGGACCTCCGGGAAAAGATGGACCCGCGCCGCGCCAACGGCGGCATGTTCCTGGGTCTTGACGGTGTCGTGATCAAGAGCCACGGCGGCGCGGACGTTCTGGGCTATGCGGGCGCCATCGAAATCGCCTACGACATGGTCCGGCACGAGCTGCTGGGCAAGATCAGGGAGTCCTTGGCCTTCCTGCAGGACGACCGCGCGTCCCTGGTCGCGGGACAAGCCCCGGCCGCCCCGCCACGATGAAGGCTGACGGGTGGTGTTGCATCGGAATCGGCGCGACGGGCGGGGTCGGGACTGCTCCCCTGCATCGGCGCGGAGCAGGGGCTGGGACGACTCGTGCGTTCGGTTTCAGGTGATCGGATACGGATTGTGACGGCTGGAAACCTTCGCTGGAGATCGGTGGTGCGCGGCGTCGGCGCCTGTCTGCCGAAGCGGTGCATGTCAAACGCCGAGATAGCGGCCAAGCTGGACACCTCGGACGAATGGATCGTCCAGCGCACCGGCATCACGCGGCGCTACATCGCCGGTCCGGACGAGACCACGGCGGTCCTGGCCTTCGGCGCCGCCACCGAGGCGCTCGCCAGCGCCCGCTGCGACCCGGACGACATCGACCTGATCGTGGTCGCGACCTCGACGCCGGACCACACGTTCCCCGCAACCGCCACGCAGGTCCAGGCCATGCTGGGGATCCGGCACGGGGTTGCGTTCGACCTGCAGGCCGTGTGCTCCGGCTTCGTGTTCGCCCTCGCGACCGCGGACAAGTTCCTGGCCTCGGGCTCGCACCGGCGCGCCCTGGTGATCGGCGCGGAAACCTTCTCCCGGCTGCTCGATTGGACGGACCGGACGACCTGCGTGCTGTTCGGCGACGGAGCGGGCGCCGTCGTGCTGGAAGCCGAGGACGGCGGCGCGGCGCTGGAGGCGGGTGGCATCATCTCCACGCACCTGCGCTCCGACGGGTCGCACCGCGACAAGCTCTTCGTTGACGGTGGTCCGTCCACGACGGGAACGGTCGGACATCTGCGCATGCAGGGCCGCGAGGTGTTCCGCCACGCGGTCGGCATGGTGGAGGACGTCGTCCGCGACGCCTTCGCGGCCTCCGGCACGACCGCCTCCGACCTGGACTGGTTCGTCCCCCACCAGGCCAACCGCCGCATCATCGACGCGTCGGCGTCCAAGCTGGGCATCGCACCCGAAAAAGTGGTCACCACCGTGCAACTGCACGCCAATACGTCGGCGGCCTCCATTCCCCTGGCGCTCGCGACCGCCTGCGCGGACGGGCGCATCCGCAAGGGCCACCTCGTGATGCTGGAAGCCATGGGCGGCGGCTTCACCTGGGGGAGCGCGCTGATCCGCTGGTGACTCCGAAACGCCTCACCTGTGGTCGCGGTGCGGCAGACAAGGGTGGTGCAATGGGCTAGCGTCCCGTCCCGAGCGGCGGATTGATGAGGGTGGGTGAGTTGGTCAAGAAGCCTTCTGACCTGGGCAACGGAAAGGACGTCGGCGAAGCGAAATCCCAGACGGTGACGCGCGCCGACCTGTCCGAAGCCGTTTACCAGCGCCTGGGGCTGTCGCGCACCGAATCGGCGGAACTCGTCGAGCACGTGCTGAGCGAGATGTCGGACGCGATCGCGCGCGGCGAAACCGTGAAGCTCTCGTCCTTCGGCTCCTTCGTGGTGCGGTCGAAGGGCGAACGGATCGGCCGCAACCCGAAGACGGGCGTCGAGGTCCCCATCATGCCGCGCCGCGTGATGGTGTTCAAACCCTCCAACGTGCTGAAGAACCGCATCAACGGAAAGCCGGCGCCGGCCGATGACGATTAGCACCGGACGGGAGAAGGGTGCGGAGGCCTACCGGACCATCAGCGAGGTCGCCGAGGCGCTGAAGCTCCCTCAGCACGTCCTGCGGTTCTGGGAAACGCGGTTCGTCCAGATCAAGCCCATGAAGCGCGGCGGCAACCGCCGCTACTACCGGCCCGAGGACGTCGAACTCCTGGCGGCCATCCGGCAACTCCTCTACGGCGAAGGCTATACCATCAAGGGCGTGCAGCGCCTGTTGCGCGAGCACGGGCCGCGGGCCGTGGCCGTCCTGGCGCGCGACGGGGGGGAGGTGGCGAGCTCCCGCTCCGCGACGGCCGCCGACAACGGGACTGCTTCGTCATCAGGGCCGACCGCCGGTCCCGGGTCGGCCGACACGATGGGGAACGGCGCTGCCCGCAGCACCGGAGAGGCGCCCGAGACCGCAGCCTTCCCGGGCGACCCGGTGTCCCGTCTGCGCGCGGTTCTGGCTAGTTTGTCGGATTGCCGTCGGATCCTGGATGCGGCGCGGGACTGATGCCCGCGAGGGCCCGCTTGCTCGCCGGTGGGCTGGCGTAGCGCTTGCCGGCGGCGGTCAGGATGGCGTCCCACTCGGGGTCGGACACGACCGGCGCGGCGGCGGGCTCCGGCAACTGGCCTCCGGGGTTCGGATCGGGCGTCATGGCGCTCGCGACCAGGTCGTCGAACCCGTCCGAGATCGCGACGTCGGTCAGGGTCCCGTTGCGCGCGACGAGGACGACGTCGAGCCGCGACGCGACCGTGTCCCCGCGGCCCGACGAATGGCAGAGCACCGTGGGCGCCGTTGTGTTCTCGATCAGGTGCGGCCGGTAGCGGCACGTGAAGCCGAGCTTGCCGATCGCGTCCGCCACGTCGGCGATCTTCGAGCCGATCGGATGGTCGGACAGGACCTCGCGTCGGATCATCCCGAAGTCGCTTCCCGTCATCAGCGCATAGGTTGATTCCCGCCGCGGACCGGACTCGCTCACCGATTGGACGCCCGCCGTCATCGTGACGGCGGACACCAGTCCCGCGAGGAACAGCATGACCTTGCTCATCGCGACCCGCCGACGATCCGGGGAGACCTCATGCCGCGGGCCGCAGGTCGGACCGTCCCGCGTTGTACTGGCTCAGGATCTCGGGGACCTGAGCGGCCTGCGAGGGACGGCCCACGAGGTAGCCCTGGATCGTGTCGCAACCCTCGTCCTCCAAGAACTTCAGCTGCTTGCGGGTCTCCACTCCTTCCGCCGTGACCTTCATGCCGAGGGTCTTGCCGAGCATCACGATGGTTTTGATGATCTGTTCGGCGCCGTTCTTCTGGCCGAGGTCGCGCACGAAGGTCAGGTCGATCTTGATCTTGCTGAAGGGGAACGATCGCAGGTTGGACAGGCTCGAATGACCCGTGCCGAAGTCGTCCATTGCGAAATGGATGCCGATCGCCTTCAGGGCGAGCAGCTTCGCGGTGGCCGAGGCCCTGTCGGCCATGAACACCGATTCGGTGATCTCGATCTCCAGCCTGTCGGCCGGCAGCCCCGTGTCGGCCAGCGCCGATTCCACCATCGTCACGAACCCCGAGTCGCGCAGCTGCACCGCGGACACGTTCACGGCGATGCGGACGTCCGGGTTCCAGTCCAGGGCCTGCCGACAGGCCGCCCGCATCACCCAGCGGCCCATCTCGTTGATGACGCCCGTTTCCTCGGCGATCGGGATGAAGGCACCGGGCGAGACCATGCCCTTGACGGGATGGTTCCAGCGCAGGAGGGCCTCGAAGCTGCGGATCTCCATCGAGGCCACGTCGAGCAGGGGCTGGTAGTAGACCTCCAACTCGCCGTTGGCCGTCGCCTGACGCAGGTCGTGCTCGATCTCGCGACGCGCCTGCAGCCGCTGTTCCATGGCGTCCTCGAAGAAATGCCACGTGCCGCGTCCGTCGTCCTTGGCGCGGTAGAGCGCGGCATCGGCGCTCTTGAGCAGCTTGCCGTAGTCGAGCCCGTTGCTCGGGGCCCGCGCGATGCCGATGCTCACGCCGATCACCACGTCCTGTCCCTGGACCCGATAGGGCTTGCCGAGGACCTCGATCATGCGCCGCGCCAGGGCCGAGCATTCCACCTCGTCCTCCGTGTCGGCCTGCAGGACCGCGAACTCGTCCCCGCCGAGGCGGGCCATCGTGTCGGCCTCGCGCACGCAACGCCGCAGCCGTTCGGTCACCTGCTGGAGCAGGTCGTCGCCCAGCGCGTGGCCCAGCGTGTCGTTGACCTGCTTGAAATGGTCGAGGTCGAGGCAGTGGATCGCGAACCCGGGCCCTCGTTTCGCGCGCGCGATGGCCTGCCCGACCCGCTCGGCCAGCAGCGTCCTGTTGGGAAGCTTGGTCAGGTCGTCGTGGGTGGCCAGGAAGGCGATGCGGCGCTCGGCTTCCCGGCGTTCCGTCACGTCCTCGAAGGTCGCGAGCCAGCCGCCGGCCGTGTTCGGCGCGTAGGTGAACGCAACCGTGCGTCCGCCCAGCATCGCGGTCGTCGAGACGTGGCGCCGCCGCTTCACCGCGACGCGCATCTGCCGCTGCAGCCGCGCGACGTCCGCGCTGTCGGCGCCTGCCCGGACTGCGGCGAGGCTGAGCAAGGCGGCGCAGTCGGCCCCGGGAACGGCTTCGTCCCCGCTGAGGCCGCTGACGGCGCAGAAGCGCGGGTTGGCGAGCGTCAGACGGTTGCGTCCGTCGAACATCGCCAAGCCCTGCGACATGTTGGCCATGGCGCCGTCGAGGTTGACATTCGCGGCCGCGAGCGCGTCCCGCTGCGCCCGCATCGCGGTCACGTCGGTGTAGAGCGCCACGAGGCCGCCTTCGGCGGTGCGGTTGCGGCTATGACGGATCCAGCGACCGTCGGGCAGCTGCGTTTCGTCCGTTTCCGCACCGACCTGCCCGATCTGCAGGAGCCCGCTCCTGTCGTCGCTGCCTTTGCGCAGCGCCTTGCCGAGCCCGTCCACCGTCACGCCGTCCGGAACATCGGCGCGGGCCAGTCCCAGGATGTCGAGGGCCCGCGCATTGACGAGTTGCACGACCCCGTCGGCCTGAACGACGACGACGCCCTCGCTCGACCCGTCGAGCGCCTCGGCCACGCGGGCCTGCGATTGCGCCTGCAGGACGGTCTGCCGCTCCAGCATCGACCGGATGTCCTGCCGCATGGACACCATGGCGCGGTTGAGGTCGCCGATCTCGTCCGACCCGTCCGGGGGCGTGTCCCCGTCGAGCTTGCCCTGGGCGATCTCCTGGGCGAAGCGCGAAACCTGGGACAGCGGCTTGCTGATCCGCCGCGACAGGACGAACGCCACGGTTCCGCAGATGAAGATCGCCACCGTCATGCCGCCGAAGGCCAGGCCGGTGTTGCGGCTGACGCTGGCCTGCGCGGCCTGCCGTCCCGCGAAGCCGTCGTCGGCCACCTTGCCGACCATGGACTCGATGCCGCGCTCGACGACGTGCGCCTTGTCCTCGATCTCGCGCCACGTTTCAGGGTCGAAATGGGTCGACACCGTGTGGCTCAAGGCGAGCCACTCGCTTTCGGCGACGCGCAGCGGATCGGCCACCGCGGCCATCTCCGGGCAGCCGCAGGTTTCCAGCGCGGTCGCGACATCCTGCTTGAACGATTGGTGGAGCACCTGGACCCGGTTCATGGCGTCGAGCCGGGCGGCGTCCTTGGACAGCAACCCGTGCGCCAGTTCGGCCCGCATGCTGGCAAAGTCCGTCGAGGCCGCGCGCGCGTAGACGGTCGTGTTCACGGTGCGGTCGAAGGTCTGCGTGACCAGCCGCCCCGCGAGGTTCGCTCCGTTGACGAACATGAGGCCGAGCGCGAGCGTCACGGCGCTCATCGCCACGAACGCGGCACCGATCCGTCGCTTGATCGTCCACCTCATCGACAGCTTCGGAACCAGCCTCATGCGACGGACTTCTTTGCTTCTCCACGCCGTCCGGCCGCGCCGCTTGAACCAGCCACGATGCCCGACCCCGTCAGTCTTGGCAGGCCGTCGCTAACTTTCAGTTTCGAAATCGCCGCCGCGGCAGCCCGGTCGTGGTTGACGCTTTCCTTCCGAGCTCCGTGCCTACTTCGGTTGAACGTCGGGGTCCGATCCGGGGCTGCCGGGCGCGGGGATGACGGGAGTGTTGCCCGTGGACGGCGCGGGCTTCTGCATCTTGGGATCGACCTGCTCGGTCGGGTGGATCACGCCACCCGTGCTGCTGAGCTTCTCACTCAGCGTGCCGCCCTGGCTGCCCACGTCGGTCGCGGGCTTCGCCGCGTCGCTCGACTGCGCCGAGGCCGCGCCGCACAGGCCCAAGGCCAGCAGCCCCGCCATGATGAACCGTCGCATGATCGTGCCTCCAAACCGGATATCCCTGGCCAATGCGGACCGGGTCGCACGGTTCCGGCAGATAGATTCAGGGCAGGGCGCCTCAGGGCCGGGCATGGTCCTGCATGAACCCGCCGCGCAGCAGGTAGCCCGTCAGCGTTTCCTCCTCGAACCGCTGGCGCCACGTCAGCATGCGGTCGAGTCCTTCGAGCTGCAGATTGGCGCAAGCCGGGTCGCCGGCGCGGTTGACCAACTCGTCCGGATCGTCGCGGAGGTCGAACAGGACGGGCGGCAGGCCGGCGAAATGCACGTATTTGAGCCGGTCGGTGCGGACGACCTGGAGATTGCACCAGCTGGAGGGAAGGCCCAGCGCCCGCTCCATGCGCCTGGAGCGGATGTCGCGGAAGTCGTAGCTCCAGTGCGCCTCGTCGCGCCAGCCCGGCGGCGTCTCGCCCGCCAGGAAGGGGAGCAGGCTGCGGCCGTCGCAATTGCGCGGTGGGGTCAGGCCTACCCGCGCGAGCAGCGTCGGCATCAGGTCGATCGACTCGGTGAACAGCTCCACGGTGCGCCCGCGTCCGCGGTCCGAGGCGGGGGCCGGATCGCGGACGATGAGGGGAATGTGGGCCGATTGGTCGAAATAGCCCGCCTTGCCCAGCATCCAGTGGTCGAACAATTGCTCGCCGTGGTCCGCCGTGAAGACCACCACCGTGTCGTCCCACCGGCCGCTGTCCCGCAGCGCCGCGACCACTCGCCCGAGGTGGTGGTCGACCTCGTGCGCGAGGCCCGCGTAGATGGCGCGCACCTTGCGGATGATGGCCTCGTCGGCGGCGCGTGACGGTCCGCGCAGGCCCGGCGCGAAGGACGCCATCTCCATGGCGTCGAACAGCGCTTTCACGAGGGGGTGCTGGGCGGCTTCCGTGTCCGGCGAGGCGCCGCGAACCGGCAGCGACACGTCCGCGGGGTCGATCATATGGTCGTAGGGCGCGGCCGCCGCGAACGGGGGATGAGGCGCGATATAGGACAGGTGGGCGCAGAAGGGACCGCGACCCGCGACTCCGAGCCAGCTCAGGAAACGGTCGGTCAGGAAGGCGGTCTCGCTGTCGGCCGCCGCGAACACCGCGGGCTCGCCGAAGCCGGCCCGGGCGTAGATGCCGTCGCGCCCCGCGTCCGGGTCGGGCACCTCGATCCCCCGACCCCGCAGGTGGGCGAGCCAGGGCGTCGAGCGCTCCACCAGCAACGTGTCGACCGCCATGCCGGGGCAGACGCCCTCGTAGTCGGCGTTGTCGGGGTCCTGGTCGGCCTTGCCGCGCGGGTCGAGCGTGGTGTCGGTGTAGCCGAACAGGGTCGGCAGATAGCCGGCACGGCGCAGGTCCTGGAACAGCGTCGGGTGGCGTGCGTCAAGCGGGGTGCCGTTGGTGATCGCGCGGTGCTTGTGGGCGTAGAGGCCCGTCACCAGCCCGGCGCGAGCGGGTGCGCAGGGATAGGCCTGGCAATAGTGCTTCGCGAAGCGGGTGCCCTCGCGCGCCAGCGCGTCGAGGTTGGGCGTGCGGGCGAAAGGGTGGCGGGCCGACCCCAGCAGGTCCCCCCGCCACTGGTCGACGGTGATGAGCAGCAGGCTGGGACGGGGGGAGGTCATGCGCGCTTCTCGCACGATCGCCGCGCGGGGGGAACGCCGGTTCCATCCGGCTCGAAGGCAAGGTGGCAGTGCTCAGCCCGACCATCGCGCGCGGCTTGCCAAGGGGAACGCCTCCGCGCCAAATCGTGCTATGCGCAAGGCGTGGTCCTGGCACGGAGCGAAGGACAGTGCGCTTTCTCGTGACCGGAACCGCCGGGTTCGTCGGCTTCCATCTGGCCCGGAGGCTGCTCGTGGACGGGCACGAGGTCGCGGGCGTCGATGTCCTCACGCCCTACTACGACCTGGCCCTCAAACGGCGGCGGCACGCCATTCTGGCGGACCACCCCGGGTTCCAGACCTACGAGTTCGCGCTGGAGGACGCCACCGCTCTCCTCGACCTGTTCAGGCGGTTCCGTCCGGAGGTGGTGGTCCACCTCGCGGGCCAGGCCGGGGTCCGCTACAGCCTGGAGAACCCCCGCGCCTACGTCGAGGCGAACGTGGTCGGGACCTTCAACCTCATCGAGGCCTGCCGGGCGCACCCGCCGCGCCACCTGCTCTTCGCCTCGACGAGCTCCGCCTACGGCGGCAACACGGCCATGCCGTTCCGCGAGATCGATCGCGCCGTGCTTCCGCTCACCATCTACGCGGCGTCCAAGATCGCGTGCGAGGCGATGGCCCATTCCTACGCCCACCTGTGGGCGATCCCGACCACGGCCTTCCGCTTCTTCACGGTCTACGGTCCGTGGGGCCGGCCCGACATGGCCCCCCACAAGTTCACCGACGCCATCCTCAAGGGACAGCCGATCGAGCTCTACAACCACGGCGAGAGCGAGCGCGACTTCACCTACATCGACGACCTGATCGAGAGCATCGTGAGGCTGGTCGACTGCGTGCCCCGCTCCTCGACCGCGGACCCGGGCCGGCCGATCTGCGACGGAGACACGCTGAGCCCCGTCGCTCCCTACAGGCTGGTCAACATCGGGGGAGGCAAGCCCGCGACCTTGGCGAGCTTCGTCGCCGCGATCGAGGCCGCGACCGGGCGCAAGGCCGAATACGTCTACAAACCGCTGCCCGCCGGCGACGTGGAACGGACCGCGGCCGACTCGGGCCTGCTGCGGGCGCTCACGGGCTTCGTTCCCTCCACGCCGATCGAGGTCGGCATCCCGGCCTTCGTCGACTGGTTCCGTGATTATTACGGGGTGGTTTGAGGTGGCCGTCGTGACCTGGACCGGCCACGAGGTCGACGTCGCCATCGTGGGAGCCGGAGCGGCGGGGCTCGCGGCGGCGCGGCACGTCATGGACACCCGTCCCGACCTGTCCGTCCTCGTTCTCGAGGCTGGCCCGCGCCTGGGCGGACGGGCCCATTCCGTCACGCCCCGGCCGGACCTGCCCCTCGATCTCGGCTGCGGTTGGCTGCACGGCGCCCGCACGAATGCGTGGACCCGCATCGCGCGCGACCTCGGCTTCGCGGTCGACGAGACGCCGGCTCCGTGGGATCGTGGCGGGCGCGACCTCGGCCTGTCCGGCGCCGACCGGGAGGACAGCGACGCCGCGACCGGGCGTTTCTTCGCCCGCGCGGACGACTACGGCGAACGCGAGCCGGACCTGCCCTTCGACGTGCTGCTCGAACCCGGCAACCGCTGGAACGCGCTGATCGGCGCGATCGCGACCTACATCAACGGCGCCGAACTCGACCGCGCCTCGGTCCACGATTACGCGCGCTACGATCCCGGTCCCTCGCCGGACTGGCGTGTGCGCGATGGCTACGGTCACCTCGTCGCCCGGTTCGGGGCCGAGGTGGCCGTCGTGACCGGGGTGGCCGTGACGCGGGTGGAGCACGGTGGGGCGGGTCCGGTGCGCCTGCACACAGACCGGGGCACGCTGTCGGCCCGTGCCGTCGTGATCACGGCCTCCACGACCGTGCTGGCGAGCGAGATGATCCGCTTCGACCCGCCGCTGCCCGACAAGGTGGAGGCCGCGGCCGGCCTGCCGCTCGGCCACGTCGAGAAGCTGTTCGTCACCGTTGCCGACCCCCTCGACCTGCCGGTCGACGGGCATTGCCTGGGCTCGCCGTCCCGCGTCGCGACGGGCGCCTACCAGCTGCGCCCGTTCGGCCGCCCGGTGATCGAGTGCTACTTCGGCGGCGAGCTCGCCCGCGATCTCGGTCGCGACGGACCCGAAGCGGCGTTCGCGTTCGCGGCCGAGGAACTGGCGGCGTATTTCGGCTCCGCATTTCCCGCGCGCCTTGCCCCGGGCCCGATGTCGGCCTGGGGCCGCACGCGGGCGTTCGGCGGCGCCTATTCCTACGCGCGGCCGGGCTGTTCCGACCGGCGGGCCGTGCTGGCCGCCCCGGTCGGAGATCGGCTGTTCTTCGCGGGCGAGGCCTGCTCGCGTGCCCGCTACAGCACCGCGCACGGCGCCTACGAGACGGGGGTGGCGGCAGCGGACGCGCTGCTCGCGCAGCAGGCGTTCAGGGCGGTGCGCCCGAGTCCGGTCGCCTGAGAGTCGCTGCTTCCGCCTCGTCGTAGGGGCGGCCATCGGGCCGGAGCAAGTCGTGGAACCAGACCGTCGGCGCGACCGTCGCCGCGTGCTGCCACGTGTCCCACGGCAGAATGGTCTGCGTCTTCCCCGCCACGAGCCCCCAGGCGAAGGCCGCCACGCCGTCCCGCCGCGCGACCGGCAGGATGGCCTGGACCGTGCTGCCGCGCGGCCGGGCCATGTATTCGGTGCAGAGCAGCGGGCGACCGTAGCGCCGGAGGGCCGCGACCGCGCGCTCGAACGCGGCGGGCGGGTCGTAGCAGTGGAACGACAGGACGTCCGAGCGGTCGACCTGGACCCGCTGCACCGGGCCGAGCCGGTCGGGCGAGGTCCAGTCGCCCTGCCAGAGCGGGCTGGTGAGCGGCTGCGCGGGTCCCGCGGCGCGGACCCAGTCGAAGGCGCGCGGCAGCAGGTCGAGCACGCGGTCGAGCTTGTCGGGCGGCTCCGAGCCGCCGTAGCTACCGCCATTGAGGTTGTCGGGCTCGTTCCACACGTCCCAGCCGAGCACGCGCGCGTCCGCCCGGAAGGCCGACACGACGCTCCGCCCGTAGGCCTCCAGCCGCGGCCATTGCGCCCGGTCGCCCAAGGCCGCAGCCCCGGGGGACTGCACCCAGCGCGAGTTGTGGACGCCGGGCCGGGGAGGAGGCTGCGGGCCGAGGCGGGGGAACGGGTCCCAACAGGAGTCGAAGAGCACCGGCAGCACCGCGATCCCCCGTCGTGCCGCGGATGCGAGCACGGCGTCGAACCGGCGCAGGAAACCGTCGGGGTCCGCGTGCCAGGCGAGGTCGTGCAGGAACACGCGGGCGGCGTCCAGCCCGAGAGCGGCCGCGAAGCCGAGTTCCCGGTCGATCGTGGCGAGGTCGAACGTGTCGGCCTGCCACATCTCCAGCTGGTTGACAGCGGTCGAGGGGATGAAGTTGCAGCCCGTTCGTGGTACACGCGCTTCACCTCCGGCTACCGCCGGCCCGAGCGCCAGGGCCGCGGCGCCCGCGGCCGCCCCCGCCAGGACCTCGCGCCGCGCGACGTCCCGCATCGGCGTCAAACGGCCGCTTGGGTGACGAGCGCGTCGAGCAGCGCCGCCGCGACGGGGTCGGCGCCCGGAACGTCCCGGAACAGCCGGAAGGTCGTCGCGACCATCTTGCCGCGCCCGAAGAACCGTTCGCCGATCGTGGCGGCCGGCTTGTGGACCCAGCCCACCACCACCCCGGCGTGGACGCGCGACTCGTATTCCCACGGCTGGAATCCCGTGAGCACCGCGGTCGGCACGACGCGGTCGTAGCTGAGGTCGAGCAACGGGCCGCCCGGCAGGGCCACGAAGGGGCCGGAGCGGCGCACCCAGCCGAAGCTCGAAATCCAGTCGCCCCGCCACATCGTCCCGGTGCGGTCGGTCAGCCCGAGGCCGGGAAAGTACTGGTGCGTGGGCGGCGGCATGCCGGGCCGCGCGTCGACGACGCGCAGGGTGGCGGGCGGCTCTCGCGGCACGTCGTCGAGCCGCAGGGTGCCGCGCTTCGCGTCACCGTCGGCGAGGACGAGGACGCGGCGACCGAGGCGGATGGCCTCGACGTCCGCGGCGTCGAGGCCGCGCGACACTACCACGTCGGCGTCGCCCGCCGCCACGACCCGGTAGCCGAGCGCCCCGAGGTAGGCGCCGAGCTCCGGGTCGCGGGCCGCGACCGTGTAGCTCCTCGGCGCGGGGGCATGGACCGCCAGATCGACGGTCGTGCGCGCGAGCGTCCCGCCTGTCGCATCCTGGAGCGTCAGGTCGAGCGCGCCCATGGTCGAGCGTGCCACCGAGGGGAGGGCGATTTCGACCGTCATGTCGGGCGAGACGGAGACCGGCGGCACCGGCGGGACGGAAAGGCGCCCGGTCCGGTCGCCGAGGCTCCAGGCCAGCACCGCACCGTCCCCCACGGGCCGCCCTCCCGCCGCGACCGCCACCGCGACCGTTGCGACCTCGCCCGACCGGAAGGCCCGCCGCACCGGCTTCGGAACCACGACCGTGTCGGCGTTGACGGCCGCGAACCGATCGTGGAATACGCGCGGGTTGCGGTTCAGGTCGAGCAAGCCATTGCCCTCCCAATGGACGTCGGTCAGCTCCGTGATGACGTAGCCCTGGATCGCCGGATGGGCGCGAATCGAGGCGATCTGGTAGCTCAGGTTGCGGAACTGCTGCCACTGGACGGCGTCGATGAAGGCGTCGAAGGTCCCGAACACGCGCTCCAGGCGCAGGGTTGCGAAGCGCGCCCTGATCCCGTGCGGGTAGGCGGCGCCGTCGCCCCAGAAGGCGCCGTACTCCATCCACCAGGGTTCGCTGCCGTCGGGGTTGGCGAGCTTGTCGGGATGGGGCAGCCCCCACACGCCGAACTCCGACAGGACCAGCGGTTCGCGGCCCGTGCGGGTGCCGTCGCCGTTCGGCGTGTAGGTCCAGTCGGGGCCGGACGCGAACTCGTCGGTGAGCGCGTCCCACTCGTCGCGCCGCTCGGGCAGCGAGCGGTAATAATGGTAGTCGTTGATATCAGTCTTGACGTGGAAGCTCGAATGGCAGGCCGAGTTGTCGACCACGAGCCGCGTGGGATCGAGCGCCTTGACCCAGTCGTAGGTGTCGCGCAGCCAGGCGCGGTGCTCGGGGTCCTCGACGAGCCGCGTGCCCCAGTCCTCGTTGATGACCGTCCAGATCACGATGGAGGGGTGGTTGCCGTCCCGCCGCAGGATGCCCGCGAACGTCTCGCGCAGCCGACCCGCCGCGGCGGGCGTGAACCGCTCGACGTTGGGGATCTCGGTCCAGATCAGCATGCCGAGGCGGTCCGCGACCTCGTAGTAGCGCGGGTCCGGCACCTTGATGTGGCAGCGCAGGCAGTTGAGGCCGAGGTGCTTGGCCTTGCGAAGCTGGTCTTCCAGGAAGGCGAGCGAGGGCGGGGTGCAGATACCCTCGGGATAGTAGTCCTGGTCGAGGGCGCCGCGCAGGTAGAGCGGTTCCCCGTTGAGGAACAGCCGGCCGTCCCGCGCCTCCATCGTGCGGAACCCGAACGTGTCCGCGAGCCTGTCGAGGACGACCTCGCCGTCGAGCACCTCCACCGCGAGGCGGTACAGGTCGGGATGGTCGGGCGACCAGGCTCGCGGTTCGGCGATGGTCAGCGCGGCCTTGACCTCCGGCCCCGCGACCTCGGCCGTCACCTCACCCCCTAAAGCCCCGGATGGATCGGTCGCGCGCAGCCGGACGTGGGTCGCGCCGGACGCTTGGGCGAGCTCGACGCGGACCTCCACCCGCCCGCTCCCCCCGTCGGCCGCGATCGCGCAATGGGCGACGTGCTGCGCCGCCCGAGCTTCCAGGCTTGCCGACTGCCAGAGGCCGCCGAGCATGCCGTACCAGCTCTGCTTGCCGTGCGGGATCTCGGGAAAGGGATGATCGGGGTAGAGATCCGCTTCGCTGGTGGGCGCCGTGACCGCCACCTCCACGACGGTCTCCGACCGCAGGACGTCGGGTGCGAGGATCATCTCGAAGGGCAGGTACCCGCCCTCGTGGTGTCCGACCTCCCGACCGTTCACCGTCACGGCGCAGGCGTAGGCCACGGCTCCGAACCGCAGGCTGACCTGCCGTCCCGCCCAGGCGTCCGGGATCTGGACGGACCGGCGGTAGGTCGCGCGGCCGCCCACGTCACGCAGGTCCGGGCACTCGGCCTGCCAGGGCGCGGGAACGGTGATGCTCCGCCAAGCCTCGTGGCGTTCGTGCTTGAAATCCCAGACGCCATCGAGCGTCAGGGTCGCGCGTTCACCCGCTGTGTCCGGCATGCTCGTTCTCATCCTCCTGTCGAGCGGCAGAAGCCGCGTCGCTGGATTCCCGCAAATCCCTGGGTCACGGCACGGCGCCGGTCGCGTAGGGCAGCACCCTCGCCCGCGCGGCCTCCAGCAGGCCGGTCATGGCGCGGGACGCCGCGTCGGGGTCCCGGCCGGAGATGGCGGCGCGGACGCCGTCGTGCAGGGCCAGGTCCTCGACCGGGGCGGCGGCGTGCCGCGCCAGCATGCGCGAGGACACCCGCAGCGCGGATTTCAGCGCGCCGCCCACGGTGATGAACAGGCCGTTGTGCGAGGCGTGGATGATCGCCAGGTGGAAATCGAGGTCGGCCTGCGAGGCGGCCTCGAT
Organism: uncultured Lichenihabitans sp.; assembly: GCA_964243405.1. Lineage (GTDB taxonomy): Bacteria > Pseudomonadota > Alphaproteobacteria > Rhizobiales > Beijerinckiaceae > Lichenihabitans. The sequence goes on from CAXTFJ010000001.1 coordinate 47,026, forward strand.
CGGGGCGGCCTCGCCCACGCAGGCCGCGAAGCCGCGGAAGCAGGTCTCGATGGCGGCGCGGTCGACGTCCGTGCCGTCACGTGCCGCGAGGAAGGAGGCGCGGGGCTCGAAGCACAGGCGCATCTCGAAGATGTCCTGCACGATCTTGGCGTCGAACTGCGCGTTGAGCCGCCAGGCCAGCACGTCGCGGTCGAGCAGGTTCCAATCCGCGAAGGGCAGGACGCGGGTGCCGACCTTGGGCGACACCTCGATGAGGCGCTTGGCCGACAGGTCTTTCACGGCCTCGCGGACCACCGTGCGGCTGACCCCGTAATGGCGGCACAGCTCGCCCTCGATCGGCAGCAGGTCGCCGGGCCGGAACTCGCCGGACACGATGCGGGAGCCCAGGATGGTGGCGATCTGCGCCGACAGCGTGCCGACGGGCAGGATCTCGCGCTCCAGCATCTCCCGCCCGATCCTCCTTGCCGCGGGCTCTCGACGGCCCGGACGGCGTGCGGCGATTGACAAGCCGCTCGACCGCCAACATGATAATCAGCATAAGATAATACGAAAGTCGGAAAGAAGCGAGAACGCCCCACTCATTCGGGCGTGAGACGCCCCGGTTGTCGTAGGTTGGGCGTCACCCCGGGCAACGCGGGTGACAAGCCGGAACGCGGGCGGCACGACCGCCCGCGACGGCAACAGGTGGGGAGGAATGCATGAGGAGCAGGGTGAAGCGTTTCGCGATGGCCTCGGCCTTGGCCGCCCTGACGTTCGGGTCGGTAGTGGCGGCGCAGGCCAAGACGCAGGTGGTCTGGTGGGATTTCCTGTCGGGCGGCGACGGCATCCGCATGAAGGCGCTCATCGGCGCCTTCGAGAAGGACAACCCCGACATCGAGATCGACGCCACCACGCTCGAATGGGGCGTGCCGTACTACACCAAGGTGCAGACCTCGGCCGCGATCGGCCAGGGCCCGGACATCATGACCTACCACCTGTCCCGCCTGCCGCTCGGCGTCTCCACCGGCACGCTGCGCCCGTTCTCGGAGGACGAGCTGAAGAGCGTCGGGCTGACCAAGGACGATTACTTCGCGTCCGACTGGGACGCGGCCCACGTCGACGGGAAGATCTACGCCGCGCCGCTCGATATCCACTCCATCGTCCTGTACTATAATAAGGACATCTTGAAGAAGGCCGGGCTGCTCGGCGACGACGGCAAGCCCAAGGGCCTCGATGGCCTCGACGCCTTCAACGCGGCGGCCAAGAAGCTGACCGACCCCGCGACGGGGCAGTACGGCCTGTCGATCCACGACGGACAGCCGGACGGCAGCTCCGTGTGGCGCCTGTTCTACACGCTGTTCAGCCAGGAGGGCGGCACCTTCCTGACGGACGGCAAGGTGCTCGACGGCGACAACCTCGCCAAGGCGCAGACGGCGCTCGGCACCATGGCCAACTGGGTCGCCCAGGGCTGGTCGCCCAAGAACATGAGCTATCCCGCATCGATCGCCCTGTTCACCTCGGGCAAGGCCGCCATGCACATCAACGGCGTGTGGGAGGTACCGACCATGGTGGACTTGGCCAAGCAGAACAAGCTCGGCTTCGAGTGGGGCGTCGTCCAGATCCCGGCCCTGTTCGCCCATCAGGCCAATTGGGCCGACAGCCACGCCTTCGCGATCCCCGCCCGCAAGGGCAACGAGATCTCGCCCGAGAAGCTCAAGGCCGTGCTGACGGTGATTTCCTGGATCAACCACCACAGCCTTGGCTGGGCCTCGGCCGGGCACATCCCGGCCTTCAAACCCATCACCGACAGCCCCGCCTTCACCGAGTTGAAGCCGAACTCGGACTACGCCGGGGTGGCCAAGACCGCCGTCTTCGAGCCCAGGTCGGTGATCGCGGGAGCCGCGTCGCCGCTCTACGACGAGGCCACCAACGTCATGGAACCCGTCGTCAACGGCCAGCTCGACGCGGCGACCGGCGCCGGGCAGATCCGCGACGAGCTGCAGAACGACCTGCAATAGGCGCCTCGCGGCGGGTCGGCCTCCCTTGCGCAAGCGCGCGAAACTCTGGCCGACGGCCGTGTTCGTCGGCCCCTTCGCGGTCGCCTACGCGGTGCTGTTCGTTTACCCGACGGTTCGCATGGCGGCGCTGAGCTTCACCAACGCGCCGCTGATCGGCACCGGCCGGTGGGTGGGGCTCAGCAACTACGTCCGGCTCGCCGGCGATGCGCTGTTCCGGCAATCGGTCGGCCACACGCTCTACTTCGTGCTGCTCACGGTGGTGCCCACGACCCTGCTGGGCCTGGGGATCGCGCTCATGGTTACGCGGCTCGGCGGCGCGCTGCAGAGCGTCGTGCTGGCCGCCTTCTTCCTGCCCTACATCCTGCCCGTCACCGTGGTGTACCGGATCTGGGAATGGGTGCTGGATCCCCAGTTCGGCATCGCCCAGCTGCCGGTTCGCCTCCTGCTCGGCCATTCCGTCGCCATGTGGTCGGACCCGCTCTGGGCCATGCCGACCGTGGCCTTCATCACGATCTGGTGGACCAACGGGTTCAACGTGCTGCTGTTCATCGCGGGATTGAAGGGCATCAGCCAGGACGTCCACGACGCGGCCTCGCTGGACGGCGCCCAGACCTGGACGCGCTTCCGTTTCATCACCTGGCCGCTGATCTGGCCCGTGACCGCGCTGGTGCTCACCATCCAGCTCATCCTGCAGCTCAAGATCTTCGACCAGGTCTACCTGATGACCCAGGGCGGCCCCTTCAACTCCACCTACGTCGTGGTGCAGTACATCTACAGGCAGGCCTTCCAGTCGAACCACGGCGGCTACGGCGCGACGGTCGCGGTGGCGCTGTTCGCCGCCATCGCGGCGCTGTCGGTGCTGCAGTTCCAGGTGCTGCGCGCGAGGCCCGCGTGAGGCGGCGGTTCACGCTCACCGGCGCGGGCCTGACGGCCCTCACCCTGGCGGCCGCGGTGCTCTGGTTCTTCCCGATCTACTGGGCGGTGGTGACCTCGCTGAAGCCCGAGGACGAAGTGGTGCGGCCCGCGGTCGACCTCCTGCCCCGGCACTCGACCCTCGCCGCCTACCGCTACATCCTCGCCAACACGCCGCTGCTGCGCTGGTACGCGAACTCGACGGGCACGGCTGTCGCGGTCACGGCGCTGGTGCTGATCCTGAGCTCCGGCTGCGCCTACGCGCTGTCCCAGCTCCGCTTCTACGGCCAAGGGCTGCTGTACGGGCTCATCCTGGCGAGCTTCATGGTGCCGATCCAGGCCCTCATCATCACCAATTTCGTGCTGATGAACGACTTCGGCCTGATCGACACCTGGCTCGGCGTGATCCTGCCGCAACTGATCGTCCCCGTGACGGTGATCGTCTACAAGGGGTTCTTCGATTCGATCCCGAAGGAGTTCCGCGAGGCGGCGCTGCTCGACGGCGCCAGCGAGTTCCAGATTTTCGGGCAGATCTACATGCCGATGAACTGGGGCGTCACGACCGCGCTCGCCATCATCACCTTCATCGGCGCCTGGAACAACTTCCTGTGGCCGTTCCTGGTGGCCAACTCCGACCGCAGCATGACGGTGACGGTGGGCATTACCCAGGTCCACGAGAATTTTGGCGTGCAATACGCCCGCAATCTCGCGAGCGCCGTGGTGGCGGCCCTGCCGGTCGCGGTCGCCTACCTCCTGTTCCAGCGCAAGGTGACCCAGGCCGTCATGCTTTCGGCCGGCATCAAGGGCTGACCCCGCGCCGCTTCCCCCGAAGGACTTGGATGACGCCATGGCCAAAGCAAAGCTCATCGCCGAACGCGACTACGTGCTCGCCGACCTCGACCGCCGGGTATTCGGCACCTTCGTGGAACATATCGGCCGCTGCGTCTACGGCGGCATCTACGAGCCGGGGCACCCGAGCGCGGACGCCAAGGGCTTCCGCTCCGACGTGCTGGCGCTGACCAAGGAACTCGGCACCACGATCGTCCGCTATCCCGGCGGCAACTTCATGTCGGGCTACAATTGGGAGGACGGCGTGGGCCCCGTGGCGGACCGCCCCGCCAAGCTCGACCTCGCCTGGTTCTCGACCGAGCCCAACACCTTCGGCACCAACGAGTTCATGGACTGGTGCCGCGCGGCCGCGGTCGAGCCCATGCTGGGCGTGAACCTCGGCACGCGGGGGCCGGACCAGGCGCGCGAATACCTCGAATATTGCAACCACCCCGGCGGCAGCCATTTCGCCGACCTGCGCCGCGCCCACGGCCACGAGGCGCCGCACGACGTCAAATTCTGGTGCCTGGGCAACGAGATGGACGGCCCCTGGCAGATCTGCCAGCGCACCGCGGGGGACTACGGCCGCGTGGCGCTCGAAACCGCCAAGGTGATGCGCTGGATCGACCCCACGCTGGTGCTGTCGGCCTGCGGGTCCTCGCACCGGCAGATGGCGACCTACGGCGCGTGGGAATACGAGGTGCTCGACCTTTGCTACGACCAGGTCGACTTCATCTCCCTGCACACCTACTTCGCCAACAAGGCGGACGACATCGGCGAGTATTTTACGGTCATCGACCAGATGGACTCCTTCATCAAGGAGGTGGTGGCCATCTGCGACGCGGTGGGCGCCAAGCGCCGCTCGCGCAAGCGCATCATGCTGAGCTTCGACGAGTGGAACGTCTGGTACAAGGCGCACACCATCGAGCACATGCGTAAGCCCGGCTGGCCGCTGGCCCCCGCGCTGAACGAGGAGATCTACAATATGGAGGATGCGCTCGTGGTGGGCGGCGCCCTCATCACGCTGCTCAACAACGCCGACCGGGTGAAATGCGCCTGCCTCGCCCAGCTCGTGAACGTCATCGGCCCGATCATGACCGAGACGGGCGGCCCCGCTTGGCGGCAGACCATCTTCCACCCCTTCGCGCTGGCGGCGCGCCACGCCCAGGGCCGGGTGATGCAGACCAAGGTGGAAACGGGCGGCTATTCGACCAAGGCGGTGCCCGACGTGCCCCACCTGCTGGCCGCCGTGACGGAAGACCCCGCGACGGGCACCTGCACCATTCTCGCGCTCAACCGCGACATGACCGAGCCCATGGAGCTGGACGTCGAACTGCGCGGCCTGGGGCGCGACCGCCACCTCGTGGAGGCGGTCGACCTTCACCACCCCAATCTGAAGGCGGTCAACACCAGGGACGCCCCCGACACGGTGGCGCCACGCGCGACCGCGGACGTCACGGTCGAGGGCGAGCGCGTCCGCGCCCGCCTGAAACCCGGGTCCTGGACGTGCATCGTGACGCGGGCCGAACCCGTTCCGCTCGGCGGCGGGGTCGAGGCCGCGATGCGCCGCGGCTCGCCGGGTCCGGCCCTGCCGGAAACCGCCTGACACCAAGATGCACTGGACGGGACCGGACCGCGGAACCCGTCATCGCGAGCGAAGCGTGGCGATCCGGGGTCCCGGGTTCGGACATCCGGTGTTTGAGCTTGGACGGAGCCGCTGGATCGCCACGCTTCGCTCGCGATGACGAACCAGGGTCTGACGAGCTTCGATCAGCGCAAGTCGGTGTAAGCCGCCCTACGCCGCCCGGGCCAGGATAGCCTCCGCCCGCGCGAACAGTTCGGCGGGCACCTCCGCTCCGGACGCGGCGGCGTTCTCCTCGACCTGTTCGGGACGGGTGGCGCCGATGATCGCGGCCGCAACGTTCGGCTCCCGCAGCACCCAGGCGAGGGCGAATTGCGCGACGCTCAGGCCCGCCTCGGCCGCCAGCGGTTTCAGTTTCTGCACGGCCTTGAGCACCGGCCGTTCCAGCCAGCGGCGGGGCAGGAACGTGCCCATGTCGTCGCTGCCCGCCCGGCTGTCGCGCGGGATCGCGGCGCCCGGCACGTATTTCCCGGTCAGTACGCCCTGGCCGAGCGGCGACCAGACGATCTGCGAAATGCCCGAGCGGGCGCAGAGCGGGATCACCGCCTCTTCCGGGGCGCGGTGCAGCAGCGAATATTGCGGCTGGCTGGACACGAAGCGCTCGACGTCGGGCAAGGCCAGCGCCGCCTCGATCCGGTCGGCGGGCCATTCCGAGAAGCCGAGATAGCGCACCTTCCCGGCGCGGACCGCGTCGGTCAGGGCCGCCATGGTCTCCTCGAGCGGGGTGTCGGCGTCGTAGCGGTGGCACTGGTAGAGGTCGACGTGATCCACCTTCAGGCGCCGCAGCGACGCGTCGAGCTGCTTCTCGACCTGGACGCGCGACAGGCCGCGGTCGGTGTCGCTCATGGGAAAGTAGAGTTTCGTGGCGAGCACGTAGCTGTCGCGCGGGACGTCCGCGAGCACCTCGCCCAGGACCTCCTCGGCGGCGCCACGGCCGTAAGCGTTCGCCGTGTCGATCAGGGTGATGCCGCAGTCCAGGGCGCGGCGCACGCAGGCGATGGCCTGCTCCTTCGCGACGCCCCCCGAGGTGGTGAGCCAGGACCCGAAGGCGATCTCCGACACGGTCAGGTCGCTGTTGCCGAGCTTGCGGTAGCGCATGCGGTCCTCATCTGATTTCACGGGCCGGTGCCGTCACCAGGCCCGTGCTGTTGGCATCATTCCGAAGCAGATCGCACCCTACTCCGCACCGGTCCGCCGCTATGCTGGTTTCAGAAAAACCGCTCCGTCGGACGAGAGGTGCACGAGTTCCGGCGCGCGACGGCTTGAGCCCTACATCGTGGCGCCGATCTGCCAGGGGACGAATTCCGCGTCTCCGTAGCCCATCTCCTCCGACTTCGACCGCTCGCCGGACGCTACCGCCAGCACGCGGTCGAAGATCTCCCGGCCCTTGTCCGCGATGGTGACCCCGTCGAGCACGTCGCCGCAGTTGATGTCCATGTCGTCGCGCATGCGGCGGTAGATGTCGGAATTGGTGGCGAGCTTGATCGACGGCGTCGGCTTGCAGCCGTAGGCCGAGCCCCGCCCCGTGGTGAAGCACAGCACGTTGGCGCCGCCCGCGACCTGGCCCGTGGCGGACACGGGGTCGTAGCCGGGCGTGTCCATGAACACGAAGCCCTTGGCGGTCACGGGTTCGGCGTAGTGGTAGACGCCCGCGAGCGTCGTGGTGCCGCCCTTGGCGGCCGCGCCCAGCGACTTCTCCAGGATGGTGGTGAGCCCGCCCGCCTTGTTGCCGGGGGACGGGTTGTTGTTCATCTCGCCCCCGGCGCGCGCGGTATAGTCCTCCCACCAGCGGATCATGGCGACCAACTTCTCGCCGACTTCGCGGGTCGCGGCGCGGCGGGTCAGCAGGTGCTCGGCGCCGTAGATCTCGGGCGTTTCCGACAGGATGGCGGTGCCGCCGTGCCGCACCAGCAGGTCGGCCGCGGCCCCCAGCGCCGGGTTGGCGGTGATGCCCGAATAGCCGTCCGAGCCGCCGCACTGCAGCGCCAGCACGAGTTCCGAGGCGGGCAGGGTTTCGCGCCGCGCCCGGCTCGCGGCCGGGATCATGTCGCGCAGGGCTGCCACGCCCGCTTCCACCGTCTTGCGGGTGCCGCCGGTGTCCTGGATCGTCATGGTGCGGAAGCTTTCGCTTTCCCGCAGCCCGTACTCGCTCTTCATGCGGCCGATCTGGAACACCTCGCAGCCCAGCCCCACCAGCAGCACGCCCGCGATGTTGGGGTTGCTGGCGTAGCCCCACTGGGTGCGCTTGAGCGCGTCGAACCCCTCGCCCTTGGACGCGATGCCACAGCCCGTGCCGTGCACCAGCGCGATCACGCCGTCGATGCCGGGATGGTCGTCGAGCATGCCCGACCGCTCCACCTCGCGGGCCATGAAGCGCGCCACGGAAGCCGAGCAGTTCACGCTGGTGAGGATCGCGAGGTAGTTGCGCGTCCCCGCTCGGCCGTTGGCGCGGCGGAACCCCTGGAAGGTCGCCTGCTGCTCGACGGGCAGCACGGGCTCCGGCTTGGCGCTTTCCGCGAAGCGGTAGTCGCGGGCGAAGTCCCGCATCCCGACATTGTGCTCGTGCACCCAGTCGCCGGGCGCGATGTTCCGGGTCGCGAAACCGATGACCTGCCCGAACTTCAGGATCGGCGCGCCTTCGGCCACCGGCAGCACCGCCATCTTGTGCCCCTTCGGCACCCGCGTCAGCGGCGCTACCCCGGCGCCGTTCTCGCGGCCGGGCTCCAGCGTGTCGACCGCCACCACCACGTTGTCCTCGGGTTGCAGGCGGAGCGTGCGGGCGGCTGGAGCGAGGAGCGACATGGCGGGTCCGGGGCAGGGCGGAGGGCCGGAGGCGGTCGCGGGCGCGACGCGGCGGCTCGTGCGCGTCCCGGAAGCGTAGGAGCCGGGCTGGCGCGGGTCAATGGAGTGTGCCAACGGTTTGGGCAGATGCACTCCCGCGATGCGAGGCGCTCCATGCCCCTGTCCCTTGCCGACACCCTGCCGGACGACGGCACGGCCGGAACCCTCGCGGCGCGGGTCTGGCGCCCGGACGGCGGCGGCCCGGCGGTCGCGGCCGTACGGGACGACGGGCTCTACGACGTCACCCGCGCGTTCCCGACCGTGCGCGACCTGTGCGAGGCGGACGACCCCGCGACCGCGCTGCGGGCCGCCGCGGGCGAGCGGATCGGCACCCTCGCCGACGTGCTCGCCAACACGCCCGAGCCGGTGCGCAACGTGGGCGAGCCCTGGCTGCTCGCGCCCATCGACCTGCAGACCATCAAGGCCGCGGGCGTGACCTTCGCGGTGTCCATGCTGGAGCGCGTCATCGAGGAGCGCGCGCGCGGCGACTACGCGGCCGCCGCGGGCCTGCGCGCCGAGATCACCGGCCTCGTGGGCGAGGACTTCTCCAAGCTCAAGCCCGGCTCGCCCGAGGCCATGCACCTCAAGGAGGTGCTGGTCGCCAAGGGGGCGTGGTCGCAGTACCTGGAGGTCGGCATCGGGCCGGACGCCGAGATCTTCACCAAGGCGCCGCCGCTGTCGGCCGTGGGCACGGGGATGCAGGCGGGGCTGCATCCCAAGTCGGAGTGGAACAACCCGGAGCCCGAGGCCGTGCTCGCCGTGTCGTCGCGCGGCCGTATCGTCGGCGCGACGCTGGGCAACGACGTGAACCTGCGCGACTTCGAGGGCCGCTCGGCGCTGCTGCTGTCCAAGGCCAAGGACAACAACGCGAGCTGCGCGCTGGGGCCCTTCCTGCGCCTGTTCGACGACACCTTCTCGCTCGACGACGTGCGCGCGCTGCACATCACGCTGACGGTCGAGGGCGAGGACGGCTACCGCCTCGAAGGGTCGAGCAGCATGAGCAAGATCAGCCGCGACCCGGCCGACCTCGTGGCCGAGATGATCGGCCCGAGCCACCAGTATCCCGACGGCGCGGTGCTGTTCCTGGGCACCCTGTTCGCCCCGATCGAGGACCGCGACACCCCCGGCAAGGGGTTCACCCACAAGGTGGGTGACGTGGTCACGGTGGCGACGCCCAAGCTCGGGCGGCTGCGCAACGCGATGCGGCTCAGCCCGGATTGTCCGCCGTGGACGTTCGGGGTGGCGGATTTGATGCGGCACCTCGCGCGGTACGGATATCTCTGAAATCGATAACACCGCGAGAATATACGCGAGGCGATGAATAGCGTTGGGCACCTCGAGAAGTCGTGAGTGTCGGGTAGCGCTCAAGGTCAGTTTCGTCGGCTTTCGATCCTTTGCAGGACATTTGATCTTCGATCCTCATCCGCTCTTTCTTATCGAATGTGTGAGGACCCTGGCGGGCCTTGCCCGCCCGTCTTACTGCTCGGCCTGAACGGCATGGGCGTAGAATGCGATGCGGTTTCGCAAAAAGGCTCCGGGATGGCCCGAAAAGCCTTCGCGCAGAGTGACGCTCGCACTATTGACTATGCCGGCCTGCATGACGTCGGGGCCTTCGGCTGCGAGAGTGGCAGCGGCCTTGTCGCCGGGCAGCACAATGGCGACGTGACCCGGCCGGTCATCGAATCGCGAGTGGTAGCCGGCTATGACGAGGGATCCGCGATTGGCGAAATCCTGTACCGCGCCGGTGTCTGGCAACGGCCGCCAGCCCTCCGCCGGTCCAGCCGAGGCCAGCCACTCGTTCTGTGCATTGGCAAGAAGCACCTGCCCGTACTCAGGCGGCCGAAGAATGTAGATGCCGAAGTCGTCGGCCGCCGCGGCCACGAAGGCGCTGCAGTGGGTGTGCCGCCCCCGGTAACTTCTCGGGGGAGCCGTCGGGCAAGTCGGTCCGCAAGTCGATGTGTACCCCCGCCTTCCACTTGCCGCAGCGCCTTCGGCTACCGCAACCCCGTTGCGATCGACCGCCGCTTCGGCCTGATCCGCTACCCCGCCGCCCGCAGCGTCGCATCGAAGCGCGTGAACAGCGGCCCGACCCCCCCCCCCCCCCCCGGCCTTGGTGAGCTTCTCCCGAACAGCCAGATCGTGCGCGCCCGGCACCCGGTCCGACCGTTCGAGACTCCCACACCGCGAAGCGCCGGGTCGTTTGGCCGTCGAGCCGTAATCGTTTCCCAGCAGCCCGATAAGGGGCGCCGAGGGTCGCCCTGGGATGTACAGGCAAAAAGGTCCTGTGATAGCGTTTGATTGGGGACTTTTTCGTCTCCTAACCCAGTTGTTGGAACTTCATGAGGAGTGGTAACATGCTTCCCGACCCACCAACCCCTAGTATAGAACCGGACAAGCCGCCTCCCGACCCAAGTCATCCGCCTGTATTGCCTCATCCAGATGATGTCGAAGAGGTTCTCCCTGGTGGTCAGATCAGGCCTATGGGTAACAACAATAACAATAATCACAACGATCCGCATCCTGGACCGGTTAAGTTCTAGAAGAAGTATTATAACGGTGGTGATGTTGAAATGGCAGAGCTATCTATAATATTTCCTCCTCAATGGAGCCCATTTCAGCCGCCGCTTTCGCTTCCGGCTCTTGCCGCTTGGCTGCGAAGAGCCGGATTCGAGGTCAGTGTCACCGACGGTAACATTCTCTTCTATGATTGGTTGCTCTCTGAAGATTGTGAACACCTGCTTTTGGAGTCGCTGTATGAGACATCGACCTCAGATGGTGAGCGCCTAGGAATAAGCGTTTTAATAAGAGCCAGAGACGACATCCGAAGTGCCCTCGATCGGCTCCGCTCACAAAATAGCGCCAGAAAAGAGAGTGCTAGGTGTGACGACGAAAATCTGCGAGAGCATCATGATGCCGTGAGACTACTTGAGACCTACCTGAGCGCTGTGTCGAAATGCTCGTCCGATTTCGAGATTACTCCTTACGGGTTTCAAATAAAACAGTCGTGCTTCGAGAATCTCGACGCTATGCAGCTGTTGGCCCGCTCACCGCGGTTACTGAGACGTTATGCAGAGCTGATCGTCGATCAGCTCATCGCCGCGGACGATGACGTAGTCGGTTTTTCTTGTATCGGGCAGGAACAGCTTTATTTCACACTGCTCATTGGCGCGCTGTTTAAGCAACGATCGAAGCGCCCGGTGATTGTTGGCGGCACAATATTTGAGCGTGGATCTTTACCGGTCAAATGGTTTGGGGAGTTTTTCGACATCGTTGTGAAGAACGAGGGAGAAGCCCCTTGTCAGGCAATGCTAATCAATTTGAGAGCGGGGCGTTCAATCGACGAGAATGTCTCAGGCATTGTCTTCATGAAAGAAGGGATGATCCACAATGCTGCTCCATGCTCGCCACTAACGCCGAGGGAAGTACCCATCCCGGACTTCGACGGCCTCCCGCTACATCGATACCTGTCGCCTGCGGTGACATTGCCTATTTTGGCGTCACGCGGCTGCTATTGGGGAAAGTGCGAGTTCTGTCATCATGGTATGGTCTATGGTGAAAAGTATTCCGCTTACGAAATAAACCAGCTGCTGAAGTGCGTGAATGATCTGTCCGAAAAATACGGAGTCAATCATTTCTCTTTTAACGATGAGGCGCTGCCACCGAAACTTGCTCGACAGATTGGGCTAGTCTTCCCGCAGTCCTCTGAAAGTGGGTGGTACTTTACGGCATTATTCAAGTTTGAAAAGTATTATGAGGCGCTGGATTTCAAAAATCTTTACAAAATTGGGATGAGATCTCTTTATGTGGGCATGGAGTCCGCCTCCGAGCGGGTCCTATCGGCGATGAAAAAACCGAATAGCATAGACATAATCAGGAGGAATCTCACGGACGCTACAAGTGCCGGTATTTGGACACATAGCTTCCTATTTTTTGGGTTTCCCACAGAAACTACGTCAGAGGCAGAGGAGACCTACAATTTCGTGTTCTCTAATCAAGAAATTTTTGGTTCAGTGGGATGTGGTACTTTCTCGCTAGAGCACAACGCTCCTATCTTCAAACACCTTGCGGATTTTGATCTCTCAATCGATGAGGTCGAACATGGGCATAGTGTATATTACACATATCAGGCTAAAAATGGTTTATCGGCTCGCTCGGCATCCGACTGGATGCAAAAATTTAACAAGTCACTCTACGATGTTCCAAAGTTTCGAGCCGTTGCCTGGATACCGCGTGAACACCTCCTTTACCTTTTGTCGGTTTTGACTCCAATACAGCTCATAGACGAAGCAGGTAGCTTCATAGACGGAGCATGCTCAAAGGGCAATGCGACGGTTAGTGATCTTTTCGCAATGCTTCAACCGAACGATGGCCAGGGGACTGTGGTTGCGGTTAATCGCTTGACTAGCCGAGTGATGCGTTTGAAGAGAGCCGCTGCAGCGTCGTTTATAGAGATGCATTCAAGCGGGACAACTCTGGATGCCTTCGAGGCTGCCTATCCGGGATTTTACCAGGCGATGATCCCTGCGCTGGATTCAAATGTCGCGCGTTCACAAAGTAGTGACGCAGTAAGCGCTCAAAGCGCTGCGTGATCGACCCCACGGCCTTCTGGTACACTGGGGCGTACAACGCCCTTGGCCGCAAGCGCAGTTACAGTTTGATGATCTGATCTTTACTTTACTCTGATCTCCAAAATGCATGTTATTGCATGGGCAAAAGCCGCGAGTGCCTCATCGGCCGTACCGTCCCTGAAAGCTCCGGCTGACCGGTGAGGCTTCGACGGCAAGGTGCCGGCTGCCGAATTGCGGCTGAAAAGCAGGGAAAGGGTGGACCTTTTGCCTCAATCCAATCTGATCGGGCATACTCACGAGGAACCGCCTGCTGTCGCCTGAATGTCCGACTTCAGCAGCGGAGCTGAGGACCGCTTCCCGGCCCATCCCGGACCCAAGTCCGTAATCCCATCGATCCTCGGTCCAATATTTCCTTCTACATCACCCTGTATTCCGCAGCCCCGCCGCCACCCCGTTGATCGAGATCAGAATCCAGCGCTGTACCTCCTCTTCCGTCTGCCCCGCGCGCCAGCGGCGGATCAGGTCGACCTGAAGGTGGTTGAGGGGCGTGATGTTGGGAAAGCGGTGGCTGATCGAGCGCGCCAGCGTGGAGTTGTTGCGCAGATGCTTCCACAAGGTGGGCGACGTGGTCACGGTGGCGACGCCCAAGCTCGGGCGGCTGCGCAACACGATGCGGCTCAGCCCCGATTGTTCGCCCTGGACGTTCGGGGCCGCCAACCTGATGCGGCACCTCGCGCGGCACGGGGTTCTCTAAGGTCGAACGCCCTCAGCGGCGGCACGAAGCAGGCCAGGGCGCCGGACCGCTCGGACGGTCCGATCATCGAACGCTGTCCCGGCGTGCCAATGCGTGCGGTCCGCCACAGGTCCCGTCCCGTGCTGGTGGCGTCGCAGGCCTTACAGCACCACCTCGATCAGGAAGGGTCCCCGGCCCGCAAGGGCCCGAGCGAGCGTGGCGGCCAGGTCTTCCGCGGATTCCAAGCGCCTGCCCTCGACGCCCAGGCCGGCGGCGAGGGACACCCAGTCGAGCGCGGGATCGTCGAGGCTCAGCATGCGCTCCGCGTTGCGCCCGAACCGCTCGACGCCCACGGCGCGCATCTCCCCTTGAAGGATGGCGTAGGCCCTGTTCGCGAAGACGAGCGTCACCACGTCGAGCTGCTCGCGCGCCTGCGTCCAGAGCGCCTGCACGGTGTACATGCCGCTGCCGTCGGCCTGGAGGCAGAGTACCTTCCGACCCGGGCAGGCCACGGCGACGCCCGTCGCGAGGGGCGGGCCTGCCCCGATCGAGCCCCCCGTGCAGGCCATGAGGTAGTCGTGCGGGGGCGCCCCGGCGGCCATCGCGTAGAAGGATTGCAGCGAGGTCAGGGCCTCGTCCACGACGATGGCGTCCTCGGGCAGGCTCTGGACCAGGATGCGCGAGATGACGTCTTCCGTGAGCGGTCCGGTCGGGCGCCCCGCAGGAAGCGCCGGCCGGCCCGCGGCGGGCAGGGTCCTGGACGCCCCGAGCTCGTCGGCGAGCGCGTCCAGCGCCTGAGCCGCATCCTCCCCGGGCGAGGCCAACACGACGACGCGCGCGTCGTCGCGACACAACCGGCTGGGTTTGCCGGGGTAGGCGAAAAACGCGACCGGCTCCGACGCACCGACGAGAACCAGCACGTCGCAATGGCGGAAGGCTTCGACCGCCTGGTCGACGGGGTAGGGGATGCGCTCGACCGGGCTCCGGGTGCTGCCCCGCTCCATGCGCGGAATGAGCATGTCGCCGAAAAGACGAGCCCCGGTCGCGGCGGCGATCCGGGCGGCGGTCGCCAGCGGGGCTTCGCGCGCGCTCGGGCCGCTCAAGACGAGGGCGCACCGCCCCCTCGCCTGCCGCAGGGCCGCGGCGACCTCCCGCACCCTCTCGTCGGACACCGTGGGCCGCGCGATCCGAGCCGGACGTGCCGCGACCGGCGGTGTTTCGGTCCACGCCGCATCGCCCGGCAGGATCAGCGTCGCGATCCCCGGGGTGGAGCAGGCCACCCGATGAGCCTCGATCGCCGCGGGAGCGATGTCCTCCGGCCCGGCCACCCGATGCACCCACTGCGACACGGTGCCGGCCAGCGCATCGATGTCGCTGGTGAGCGGCGCGTCGAAGGCGAGGTGATGGCTGGCGTGGTCACCGACGATGTTGACGATCGGCGAGCGCGCCCGCTTGGCGTTGTGCAGGTTCGCGAGCCCGTTGGCGAGGCCCGGCCCGGTGTGCAGCAGGGTCGCGGCCGGGCGGTCCGCCATGCGCCCGAAGCCGTCCGCCGCGCCGGTGACGACGCCCTCGAACAGGCCGAGGATGCAGCGCATCTCGGGCTTGCGGTCGAGCGAGGCGACGAAGTGCATCTCCGAGGTGCCGGGGTTCGCGAAGCAGGTGTCGATCCCGGTCGCGAGCAGCGTTTCGGTGAGGTTGTCGGCTCCGTTCATCGCTTCCGCGTTCTCCCACCCGGCCAGCGGCCGTCCGAGCGGGGCTAGCAACGGGACGGCAAGGCTGTCAAACGAACCAAGGGCACCTGGTCCCCCCGTCACCCCGTGTTCCGCAGGCCCGCCGCCACCCCGTTGATGGAGATCAGGATCCCGCGCTGCACCTTCTCCTCCGTCTGCCCCGCGCGCCAGCGGCGGATCAGGTCGACCTGAAGGTGGTTGAGGGGCGTGATGTAGGGGAAACGGTGGCTGATCGAGCGCGCCAGCGTGGGGTTGTCGCGCAATCGTTCCGTGGTGCCCGTGATGGCGTCGAGCGCCGCGACCGTGCGGTCCCACTCGGCCTCGATGGCGGCGAAGATCCGCCCCGCCAGCGCCCGGTCGGGCACGAGGTCGGCGTAGCGCCGCGCCACCGCCCGGTCGGCCTTGGCCAGCACCATGTCCATGTTGGACATCAGCGCCCGGAAGAAGGGCCAGTCGCGGTTCATGCGGGCGAGCAGCGCCAGGGTGGCGTCACGGTCCTCCCCCATCAGGCTCTCGACCGCCGAGCCGAAGCCGAACCAGCCCGGCAGCGTCACCCGGCTCTGCCCCCAGGAGAAGCTCCAGGGGATGGCGCGCAGGTCCTCGATGCGGCGGGTGGAGCGGCGCGAGGCGGGGCGCGAGCCGATATTCAAGTCGGCGATCTCGGCGATGGGCGTGGCGGAGAAGAAGTAGTCCGTGAAGCCCGGCGTCTCGTAGACCACGGCGCGGTAGGCCCGCATGCCCGCTTCCGACAGTTTGGCGGCGGCGTCCAGGAAGGCGGGATCGGGCCGCGCGCCGTCGGTCAGCAGCGTGGCCTCCAGGCTCGCGGCCATGAGGAGTTCGAGGTTGCGGCGGCCGATCTCCGGGTTGGAATATTTGGACGAGATGATCTCGCCCTGCTCGGTGAGCCTGATCTGTCCCGCCACCGTGCCGGGCGGCTGGGCCAGGATCGCCTGGTAGCTCGGGCCGCCGCCGCGCCCCACCGTGCCGCCGCGGCCGTGGAACAGGCGCGGCGTGATGCCGGGCTTCTCCGCGAACAGCGCGGCCAGCGCGGTGGAGGCCCGGTAGAGCTCCCAGCTGCTCGTGAAGAAGCCGCCGTCCTTGTTGCTGTCCGAATAGCCCAGCATGATGTCCTGCTGGCCGCCGGACCGCTCCATCAGCGCCTCGATACCCGGCAGCGCGTAGAAGGCGCGCATGATGGGCTCGGCGTTGCGCAGGTCCTCGATCGTCTCGAACAGGGGCGAGACGATCAGGTCCGCGATGGCGTCCCCGCCGCCGAGCGTGCCGCGCAGCAGCCCGAACTCCTTCTGCAGCAACAGGACTTCGAGCAGGTCGCTCACGCTTTCCGTGTGGCTGATGATGGCGTGGCGGATGGCCTCGGGGCCGAAGCGTCCGCGCAGCGTGCGGGCGGCCTCGAAGATCGCGATCTCGCCCGCCGTGCGCTCCGCGTAGGCCGCGTAGGGCAGCCGCAGCGGGCGGCCTTCGCCGAGCAGGCGAAGCAGCAGCGCCTGCTTGGCGGCCTCGTCGAGCGCCGAATAGTCGAGCTCAACCCCGGCGGTCGCGAGGAGTTCGGCCAGGGCCTCCTCGTGGCGGTCCGAGCTTTGGCGCAGGTCGACGGTGGCGAGGTGGAAGCCGAACACCTCCACGGCCCGGACCAGCGGCCCGAGCCGGAAATCGGCGAGCGGGCCGCCGAAGCGCTCGCGCAGGGATGTTTCCACGACGCGCAGGTCGGCCAGCAGGTCGGGGCTCGCGAGGTAGGGCGCGGCGGGCCTAGCGGTGCGGGGCGGGACCGCCGCTCCCGTCAGCGCGGACAAGGTCGCCGCCACCCGCGCGTGGATGCCGAGCACCGCGCGTCGGTAAGGCTCGTCGTCGCGGTGCGGGCTGTCCTCGCCCGAGGCCTCGGCCAGGGCGCGCAAGCCGTCGCTGCAGCCCACCAGCATGAGCGACATGCTGAGCTCGGCGCCGAGCTGGACCAGTTCGTCGAGATAGAAGTGCAGCGCGGTCTCGCACTGCCGCTGCAGCGCGACCTCCAGCGTCCCCGCGTCCACGTTGGGGTTGCCGTCGCGGTCGCCGCCGATCCAGTTGCCCATGCGGAAGAAGGGCGCCACCGGGCGGCCCAGCAGCGTTTCGAGCTCGTGGTAAAGCTTCGGGATCTCGCGCAGGAAGGTGGTGCGGTAGTAGCTCAGCGCGTTCTCGATCTCGTCGCGCACGGTGAGCTTGCGGTAGCGCAGGATGCGCGTCTGCCAGAGCTGGACGATGCGGGTGCGCAGCAGGGCCTCGTTGCCGGCGCGCTCGCGCTCGCTCCGGAGACCGTCGCGGGCGGCCAGCAGGTCGGCCACCGCGAGTTCGGCGTCGAGCACGCTCTTGCGCTGCACCTCGGTCGGGTGGGCGGTCAGCACGGGCGACACCCAGGCGGTCGCCAGCGTCGCGGCCACGCGCTCGGGCGCGATGCCGGCCGCCGCGAACCGCTCGAACGCGCGGGCGAGGCTGCCGTCCTGCGGCCGCGCGCCCTCGCCCGTGTCCTCGTGCAGGGCGCGGCGTCGGACCACGTGGCGGTCCTCGGCGATGTTGGTGAGGTGGGCGAAGTAGGTGAAGGCGCGCGACACCACCACACCCTGCGCCGGCGTCAGGCCGCGCAGCAGCAGGTCCAGCTCGTGGCCCGCGCCGGCGTCGGCATTGCGGCGGAACGCGACGCTGAGCCGCCGGATCTGCTCGACGAGGTCGAACAGCGCGGGACCCTCCTGCTCGCGGATCGTGTCGCCCAGGATCTGGCCCAGCAGGCGGATGTCCCGGAGCAGCGGCTCGTCCTTGGCCGGGCCGTCCAGGGTGGAGGCGGGCAGGGGTGCGTTCATGGGGCTCGCTCCGAGGCGCCGTCCGCGCCACGCGAGGCGGTTTTGCAAATCGCGTGCCCTGCGGCAAGCCGGGAAAACCGGTGTGGCGGCAGTGATCCATTCCGGGAGGAGTCTTGCTAATTTCTGCGACTTGCTGAACCGACGAGATCCGGGCCTGAACTGGATAGGCGCTGAGCGTCGCGGTTGAACTCTATTGATGGTTTGCCAGGGAACGTTTCAATGCGTCCGCTAAGCCGTCCGCCTCTCTTGTCTGGACGGGGTCGACCGCGATGGTTTCGAAAACCGTCAAGCCGATCTCGCAAGCTGCGATCGGTAAGACACCCACCAGCCGGCCGTCGCGATGCGGTGATCCTTCCGCATGGTCGAGGAGCAAGAGGGCCGCCAATCTGGCCGAGGCATGAGCATTTTTAACGTCGTCGGCGTCGCTGGAAAACGAGGTTGACCGAGCCGTGGCGACTAGGCGGACACCACCATCGACGTTTCTACGCTCGATGCCGATGGCATGATCCGGACAGCTAGCATTCGCAGAATTAACTGTAATCAGGAACAGAGACGTGAATCTGTACAGATCACACCATCGCATTCACGCAATCCTTGGCTGCTCCCGGTGATCAGAATTTCTTTAAAGCATCGGTATGACTGAAGCCTTCGACACCGTTTAGCGGGTGCGATACGGGCACAGAAGGCGACCCAGCCAAGATCCCATTATCGATCTGACCGGAAAGATCACCAGCAGCCTGAAGCGTCTCGGGCTTCAGGCCGACACTGATTCGAAATTCTCGCCCGGGCGTATAACATTCGCCGAGGACGATGACGCCCCTCAGAAGGGCGGCGGAGACAGAGGAAAGGTGCGTCAGGCGGTCTACCACCTCTTTGCGCATGGCCGATTTCGACGATCCCTGCATGGACTTTGTCTCCTGCACAGCTTTATCGACGACATCGGCGCTCTGAATACCTTCGGAGAGAAATTTCGATATTTCGGCTTTGGCCTGGAGCGTGGCTTCGGTCCTGGCGTCTCGAATGGAATCGACGTCGTCCATCAAAACGCTGGCTGCACTGGTCGACACGACTTTGATACCGTTCGAAACATTCTCGACGTTTATGCCTTCGCTGTTAGGATAATCCTGGCATGTGGCAGCAAACGCCACCGGCTGACAGGCTACAACAGTAAGGATAGCGATATTCAAAATTTTCAGCATGATCCTCTCCAAATTCCGCTCATTTTCTGATGGTGATGGAAACCTTTGCAGCATTGCGCAATGTATTTTCATCAAGCTGCATGGCGACGTAGAAGTTGCTATCGGTAGCTATCTCGATACACTGACCATTCTGTTTCACCAATCGCCAAGGCGGCGTTCCCGATGAAGTTGACTCAATCAACGCAGTAGCCCTCGGATCTCTGAAGTTCTCCGACCTAATAGCTTCGAACAGGGTCGTCCCGCTCGCGTCCAGGATCTGGATGTCGAGCTTTGTCTCGTCATCGAGATGCTGGTTGCGGATGCCCGACAACTTATAGGTGGACATCGGTTTACCATAAAAGGATTTCTGCCCGGCCGAAAACATTCGCTGATCACTCATGAAGCTCAGCCCTACATCGGACGCTCGGTCGAACGTTCCCAAGGCTGTTTCACAGTCCGTCCTGTTCTCAGCATAGGGAAGCTGCGCCCGCCCTGATGCGACCGAGTCCAACGTCTGTCCGAGGTTGGCGAGGAAGTTCCTGTCCAAAGCTAGCTCGACCGGGATTACCACCGTCGCCGCGGGGTTCCACTGCCCGATGAGATTGCTCGGCAGGCCTGATTGGTTGAAAGGGACGGGGGTCCTGACAGCGACCCGCACCGTTTCCCCGTACAGGATGGGATGTACGATCTTGTCGTAGAGGATCGCTTCGAGGCTCTTCTGATTGTCTTGGGCGGAGGCCATCTGGGCGAAAAGTCCGGCTCCCATTGGCGCTTCGCCGATCGCTGTCTTCTGGATATAAGCCTTGAAGTCCTCGATGCGCACTGTGATCGTCGCGGTCACGCGCATCAGCCCCGCCTCAAGTGTTGGTTGCCCGAGGGCAATATCCTGGATCGCCCCTTGAGAATATTCGCGGACGGTCGAACTGACGTCCTTCGTTTCCTTCTTGATACCGTCGGCGATGACGGCGTGCTTTGTCAGCATGGTGTTGGAGTCGATGAACGATCCGACAACCTGCGTGAGCGCGTTCTCGGCGGCGTTCTTGGCCGCGCTTTCGAGGTCCGTACCCAGACCCTCAACGACCACCGTCCTGGTCGACGGCCCTCCGCTCGACGGGGAAGCCGACGCTTGCCCCGGAGCGGCTTGGCCCGCAGCGAACAGCGAGGTCGAGGCGGGTGCCGGGACCGTGATGGAAGGTGCTGCGGCCAGCGGGGCGGCGGCGGCGCTCCCAGCCAGTCCGATGAAGCCACCACCCGCCGGTTGCGCGGGTCCGTCTGTCGTTCCGGGTGGCGAGCCACTGCCTCCCGCCACTTGAGAAGGATCGAAAGGCGCGGCGTTCGCCATCGCGTCGGAGGTGAGCGC
This sequence comes from uncultured Lichenihabitans sp., assembly GCA_964243405.1. Taxonomy (GTDB): domain Bacteria; phylum Pseudomonadota; class Alphaproteobacteria; order Rhizobiales; family Beijerinckiaceae; genus Lichenihabitans. The sequence goes on from CAXTFJ010000001.1 coordinate 67,664, forward strand.
GGGTCTCGGCTGGAACATGGAAGCGTCTGCCGCACCGAAGCGGAGATTTCCCCGGCCTGTCCGGTCGTAGCTGGCCGCCCAAAGAAAGCCGGCGCCGCCTCCAATCCGGTAAATCGGCTCGCCTTGCTGAGCCGACATCCGGTAGTCCCCCAGGAAATCGAGGAGGATTCCCGTTTCGGTGCTTGTTCCGTTCGCAAGCAGCCTAGCGGCTTCGGGGCCGACCGGGTCGAGGCTGATCGCCCCCCAAGTGACGATGACCGCGTTTGGCAGTCCAGCCCTGCTCGGCATCGTCAGCACATGGGGGGCGACGTGGAATTTCACCGTGAGCCGATTGATTTCCTGCGTGATCTCGTTGGGGCCGAACAGGGCCGGGCTGACAACCTTGTTCGCGTAGGCGAGCCGAGCGTCTCGCGACGTGAGCATCGCGGTCGCCACGAGACCCGCCCCTTCGCGTCGGCTCCGACGACACCAAGTGAACCCTGGAAAGTCGTCGCTCGGTTTACAAGTGTATTCATCGGATAGCGCATTACGTCCGACGGTGGTGCCCAGAACAAGACCATCCAGCGTGAAGGGTCCCGAGGATTGTGCGAAGGCAACCGGCGGCGGTGCCTGCCTGCGATCTGGGTGGAGAGGGTTGCCGTATGACGGCGCGGGATAGTCGTCCTGCCCTCTTGCGCCAAAATCCCGGTCGCGTTGATGCTGCCGTTGCTGGTTTGAGCGTTGCAGCTGCTCCGCCTGTATCGCGCCCTGCATCAGCGTGCCGATGATGCCGCCGACATCCACCTGCTGCGCGCAAGCCATGGACACGTTCGTCGCCAGGACCAGCGCCAAGCCGATCCTCTCCGGTCCGAAGGCTTTGCGTACCGTCACAATCGCTCAATCCGTCGTTTGAGGACGATCAAGCATCGACGAGCGGGTCGCTGCAAGGCTCGTGATCGCCGCCCCTCCTCAACCTTAATAGTTAGTTGACCTTGAACCAACTCCGATCATCTCGCTGGAAACAGATCGTCATTGCTCACCCCACGTCATCCCGCGGCGGCCCCACCGCCCTGACGACCCGCGGTTGCGCCAGCGCCGTGCTGCCGACATTGCCGTGGATCAGGTCGTGGATGAAGCCGAGCTTGTCCACGACCGCGGGCGACAGGACGAAGGGGTACAGGTCCGACTGGCCCATGGAGCGGTTGAGGCTGTTGACCGCGAAGGTCAGTGGCAGCCAGGCCTCGATCAGCGGTCCGATGCTGGCGGCGTGCGAGGCGTCGAGGTCGATGTCGGTCGACAGCGCCGCGGCATTGCTGATGAAGCGCGGGTGGACGTTGATGCCCAACTCATTGGCGGTCTCCAGCGTGTCGACGATGTGCAGGTAGTGGGCCCAGGTTTCGGCGAAGTCTTCCCAGGGGTGGCTGGTCGCGTAGGCGCTCACCGAATACTCGCGCCAGTCCGGCGGCGCGCCGTTGGCATAGTGGCGCTGCAACGCCTGCCCGTAGTTCGCCCGCTCGTCGCCGAACACGGAGCGGAAGGCGGACAGCGTCGGCGCGTCGCGCACCAGTCGGTCCCAATACCAGTGACCGATCTCGTGGCGGAAATGGCCCAGCAGCGTCCGGTAGGGCTCGTGCATGGCCGAGCGGCGCTTCTCGCGCTCGGCGTCGTCCGCCTCCGCGATGTTGATGGTGATCTTTCCCGAATCGTGGCCCGTCAGCACGTGCTGCGCGCCGTCCTGCAGGAAGGCGAAGACGAGTCCCTCGTCCGGGTCCTCGCCGCGGGTGACGAGCGGCAGGTCCAGCTCCATCAGCGTGTAGAACAGCCGGTGCTTGGCCTGCTCCATGAGCTGCCAGAACTTCCGGTTGTCCGGCCTGCTCAGGTCGGGGATGGTGCGGTTGTGGCGGCAGGCCCGGCAGAACCGCTCGGTCGAGTCGGCGGGCACCACCCAGTTGCACACGTCGTCGGCGGCGTTGCGGCAGAAGCGGTAATGCCGGTCGGGCGAGCCCGCCACCTGCCACGGGCCGTCCTGCAAGTCAGCGCGCTCGTCGAACGCGAGGAGCCGCCGGTCTTCCGCGACGTAGCCGAGCCTGCGGTGGCACTTCTCGCACGTCGTGTTCTCGAAATAGAGCGCCTGCCCGCAGGCTTGGCATTCGAACAGCTTCATGGGTCTTCAGGTCCCCTCCGGCCCGAGGACGGGAACGGGGGGCGGGGCTGTTTCGATCCCCCGCGCGGGACTGGCATGCGGCGCGCGAGGAGCATCGCGCCGACCGACCGTCCTCAGCTTCCCCGGCCGGCGGCCAAGTCGGCGTAGAAAGCCGAGATGCGCTGGAACCAGCGGTGGCGCGCTTCCATGTGGTCGAGACCGGGCGCGCGCTCGGGCAGCTGCAGGGTGTCGATCAGCGTCGCGATCTCTCCCCGGGCCGCCTGGTGCGAGCCGCTGAGCGCGCCGGTTCGGCTGCTCTGCTCGATGGGGTCGAGCGCCGTCAGCCCGATGGGGAACAGCTCGCGGAAGATCACCCGGTCGTGCAGGCCCTCCGCCACGCGGAACATCAGTTCCGGGGCGAGCCGCGCCAGGCTGACCGCGACCTGCCGCGCGTTGTTGGACGCGAGCGTGCCCATGCGGTTACGCACCATCACCCAGTCGATCAGCCCGGCGTCGGCCTGCCGCCGCTTGCGGCGCGCGTCGAGCACGAGGTCGGCGTAGTGGGCCACCTGGCCCCGGCGCGCCCGGTCGTGGTGGACGCGGCTCAGCACGTCCACGTCGATGTAGCTCTCGTTGACGGGGCTCACCAGCGTGTCGGCCAGGGAATGGGCGAGCCGCATCAGGTAGCTATCGGACGCCGGGGTGTCGATCACCACGAACTCGTGGGTGTGCTCCACCTGGGTGATGGCGTCGGCGAAGCCCGCGAACTCGCGCGTCTCGTTCTCGGCCAGGTCCGACGAGGTGCCCCGGTCGGGCGCGTGGTGGAAGGGCATCTCGATCGCGTGCCCGCCGCTCGCGGCCCACGACTGCCGGTTCTCGAAGAAGCGGGTCAGCGTGCGCTGCCGCGTGTCGAGGTCGACGGTGGCGACGCGGTGCCCCGCTTTGAGCAGCGCCACCGTGATGTGGATCGAGAGCGTCGACTTGCCCGTGCCACCCTTCTCGTTGGCGACGACAATCACGTGGGCACTGCGCAGGTCCGGCTGGTCTTCGGCAGGTGTCATGATGCGGGAAACGGGTTCCTGTTCCGGCCGCAGCGGGTCGGATCGAGGCCTCGCGGCCAAGCAGAAGAGACGTTGGAAGGGGCGGGGTGGTGTCGGCTGGCCATCACAAACAATCGTGACGGCAGCGAGATGAATCAGGGATGATAGAGCCAGTCGTAGCGGCCGAGCATGCGGGCGGGCCCGAGCACCCGCATCACAGAGTCGCGGCCGAAGGCCAGCGGCGCGGGCAGGTGGTAGACGAGGCCCTGCCGCCTCGATTCCCGCTGCACCCGGGCGGCCTTCGGCCGGCGCGCCGCCTCGTAGGCCGCGAAGGCCGCCGCGAGGTCGCCCGGGCTGCGCGTGACGGCCTCGCCGAGCGCGCCCGCGTCCTCGATGGCCTGGGACGCGCCCTGGGCCAGGAAGGGCAGCATCGGGTGGGCGGCGTCGCCCAGCAGCGTCACCGTGTCGCGCGACCAGCGGGGCAGCGGCGCGCGGTCGACAAGGGGCCAGATGCGCCAGTCCGGCGCGGCCTCCACGAGGGCCCGCGCTTCCGCGCACCACGGGGCAAACCGGGCGCGGAGGACGGACGCCTCGCCCGGCACCGCCCAAAGGTCGTCGGGCGAGCCGCCCGTCCAGGGCTGGTCGACGACCGCCACCACATTGACGAGGCCGCCGGTCCGCACGGGGTAGTGCACGAGGTGCAGGCCGGCCCCGAGCCACAGCGTCGTCACGGGGTGGCGGGCCGCCTCGGGCGCCGCGTCGGCGGGCACCAGCGCCCGCCACGCCGTCGTGTTCGACAGCCGGCGGTCGTCGCCCGTCATCGCCATCAGCGAGCGGATCTGGGAATGAAGCCCGTCGGCCCCCACCAAACCGTCGGCCGAGACCGCGCGCGCCGATGGTCCGCTTTCCAGCGTCAATGATACGCGGTGCCGACCCTCGGCTGCGACCGACGTCACGCGGGTTCCGGTCTCGATCGTGACGGTGGGGATTGTCCGGGCGGCGTCGAGCAGCGCCGCTTGGAGGTCGGCCCGGTGCACGGTCAGGAAGGGCGCGCCGTAGCGCCGCTCCGCGTCTACGCCGTAGTCGAGCCGCGCCACCTCGGCGCCGTCCCGCCCGCGCCTGATCCGTACGCCCTCCGGCCGGGTCGCCACCGCCGCGACACGGTCGAGCAGGCCTAGCCGCCGGAGGACGCGCGTCGCGTTGGGGGCGAGCTGCAGTCCGGCCCCGGCTTCCCGCAGCGCAGGCGCCCGGTCGTAGACGGCAACCCGCGCGCCCGTCGCGGACAACGCCAGGGCGGCCGTCAGGCCACCGATGCCGGCGCCCGCGACAGCGATGTCGGGCACGACGCGGCGGAGCGGCCCTAGGGCGCTGTGTCGGGGGTGTACTCGCATTCGGGCGGCACGCAGCCGTGCCCGAGGGTGATGTCGAAGACGTAGTGGGTGGAACAGTAGGAGCAGACCACGTCGTCGCTCGAGCCCATGTCGATGAACACGTGCGGGTGGTCGAACGGGGGTAGGGCGCCCGTGCACATGAACTCGCGCACCCCGATCCGCACGTGCGGCACGCCGGGCTGGTTGTGGAAGTGCGGGGTTCCGAAATGGACGGCCATGGATCGATGTTCCGGCTGAAACGGTGCGCTGGACGGCGGCGGCACCATAGGGATGCGCGCGTCCGTTTGGTAGGGTCAAGGCGGCGCACGGGGGCGCGGAGGGGATGCGAAGCGATGAAGCGGTTCGACTCGGACGGCGTGGAGATCGCCTACCTGGACGAGGGGCGGGGCGAGGTGGTCGTGCTGGTGCACGGCTTCGCGTCGACGGCCGCTGTCAATTGGGTGAACACGCTCTGGGTGCGGACGCTGACGGACGCGGGACGGCGGGTGCTGGCGCTCGACAACCGCGGCCACGGCGCGAGCGGCAAGCCGCACGAGCCGGACCGCTACGACACCGCCGCGATGGCGGCCGACGTGGCGCGCCTGCTCGCCCAGGAGGGCGTCGCGCGCGCCGACGTCATGGGCTATTCGATGGGGTCGCGGATCACCGCGTTCCTGGCCCTGGCGCGTCCCGACCTGACGCGCTCGATCGTGCTGGGCGGCCTGGGCCTTCACCTCGTGCAGGGGGAGGGGCTGTCGCCCGGCATCGCGGAAGCCATGGAGGCCCGCAGCCTCGACGACCTCACCGACCCGACCCAGCGGATGTTCCGCCGCTTCGCCGAGGCCAACGGGAGCGACCTCGTCGCTCTCGCGGCCTGCATCCGCGGCTCGCGCCAGCAGCTCACGCCCGAGCGGGCCGCCACCATCGCGTGCCCCGCCCTGGTGGCGGTCGGCACCAAGGACGGCATCGGCGGTCCGGCCGGACCGCTCGCCGCCCTGCTGCCGCGGGGGCAGGCGCTCGACATCCCCGACCGCGACCACAATTTCGCGGTCGGCGACAAGCTGTTCAAGCGCGGCGTGCTCGCCTTCCTGGAGGCGCGTCCCTGACGCGACCCGTCCCGGCCTGGCGGGTGGCCCTTGTGCCGGACGCCCGTTGCCGTATCTGTTGGGCGCGAACGGCACCGTGATCGCCGCTTGCCGAAACGCGAGGACGTCGTCGTGCACACATTCGCCACCAACGTGGTCGGCTTCGCGGGCCACGATCCCCTTTTCGGCCGCATCAGGGCGGAGGCGGAGGCCGTGGTCCGCAACGAGCCCGAGCTGTCCGGCTTCATTCTGGCGACCGTGGTCAACCACGCCGACCTCGCGGGGGCCGTGATCCACCGCATCACCGCCCGACTGGATCACCGAGACGTGCCCGGCTCGCTGCTGGCCCAGGTCTTCTCCGACCTCGTGGCCGCCGATCCCGCCCTGCGCGAGGCTTTCGCGGCCGATATCCTGGCCGTCGCCGAACGTGACCCGGCCTGCACGCGGCTCATCGAGCCGCTGCTCTACTTCAAGGGTTTCCACGCCATCCAGACGCACCGCATGGCGCACGCGCTGTGGAACGGCGGCCGCAAGGACCTGGCGCTCTACATCCAGGGGCGGGCCTCGGGTGTGTTCCAGACCGACATCAACCCCGCGGCGCCGTTCGGCAAGGGCATCTTCCTCGACCACGCCACCGGGCTCGTGGTGGGCCAGACGGCGGTCATCGAGGACGACGTGTCGCTGCTCCAGGACGTGACGCTGGGCGGCACCGGCAAGGAGACGGGTGACCGTCACCCAAAAATCCGGCACGGCGTGCTGATCGGCGCGGGCGCCAAGGTGCTGGGTAACATCGAGATCGGTCAATGCTCGCGGGTCGCGGCGGGGTCCGTGGTGCTGCAGCCGGTCCCGCCCAACACCACGGTGGCGGGCGTCCCCGCCCGCGTGGTCGGGGCCGCGGGCGGCGCCGAGCCGGCCCGCAGCATGGGGCAGCGGATTCCCCGCCTCGCCGATGCCGGGAATGGCCCCTAACCTGGATCGCTTGCGAGAAGGAACCGCCGCTTGAACAAGACCGAACTGCACCGCCTGCAGGACTACCTGCGCCGGACGCTGGGCAACGCGTTCCTCAAGGTGACGCCGCACTCGCGCGAGGACGAAGCCGCCGACGTGTCGCTGGGCGAGCGCAAGATCGCCAAGCTCAGCGTCGACGACGAGGACGGGGACCGTTCGTTCTCGTTCGAGATGAAGCTTCCCGTGGAGCGTCCGGCGATCCAGGACTACCTGCGCCTGCTCTTCGACAACCAGAAGTTCCGGGTCGCGGCGCGCGCCAAGAAGACCGACTCGGTCGAGCTCAGCATGGGCGACGAGTTCCTCGGAATCGTCTCGGCCGACGACCCCAAGGGCAAGTCGTTCACGTTCCAGATGGCGATCCTCGACTACGACCTCGAGGATACCTGAGCCGAGACACCCCGCGCGGTTTTCTTATCCAAATTCCCCCAGGTGCCTCGCGGCAACGGAAGGCACGATCTCTGCATTGTTAGTAGCGCAAGTCGGGCCCGCCTTGCGCTACCAACGGCCGTACATCCATGTCGATCAACCCGCCCCAGTTCGCGCGCGAATGGTTCCCGAGCACCATCGGCGCGGGAACGGCGACGCTCCGCAAGGCCGTGCGAGGACTCGACGAGCACCTGAGCCGCAGGGAGAACGTTCAGCGCTTCACCGACGATCCGTCCTGCATCCTGCGCTACGCGCTGACGACCGCCCCGCGGACGTTCGCCCTTTCGGACGGAACCGAGGTGAAAGCCGGCGACGTCGTGGCCGACATCCACTGCTGGAACGACCGCGTCGCGTCGATGCCGAAAGGCGGTCCCGACCTGGCGTGGGCGCAGAAGACCTCGACCGGCCTCAAACGGTCGCTCCGCCTGCTGGCCGGTGCGCTGCTGACGGCGCCAGTCCTCGCGGACGTGCGGGCCTGCCGGGCCAAGGTGAATTTCGTGGGGGCCGGCGGTTCGAACGCGAGCGTGTCGCGCATCATCCACCGCATGGGGTTCGAGGACGTCGACGAAGGGGCGAGGGCGCGGGTTCACGACGCGTTCGAGAACGTGCTCATCGGGCTGCTCGTGTGGACCCACAATCCGGAAGCCCTGCGGCGCGACAAGCTGGTCCGTGAACGCCGGCCGGTCTGGTCGTCGCGCGAAACCCTGCTGCGGGTCCACGGCCGATCCTGACGACGTCGCAGCGGCGCGGTGCCGTCGGTGCGAAAGAGCCGTCACGCGCCGCATCCGTAAATCGAAGGGCGCGCGCCGCCCTCACCTCGGTCTCAGGCCTTTGGTCGCGTGCGGCGCGCTTTCGCTTTGCGCCGACCTATCTACGCGGCAGTCCAGCCGCACGTGCGGCCCGGTCATCCGGAGTCGCAGATGCCCAAGTTCTCGCGCTTTTCCGCTCCCGCCGCCGCGCTGATCTCGCTGGCCGCGATCGGTCTGGCTCCGGCCGTCGCGGCGCCGGTCAAGACCGTGGTCCTCGTTCACGGGGCCTTCGCGGACGGGTCGGGATGGCGGGCGGTGTCCGACCGTCTCGAGAAGGACGGCTACACCGTGAGCATCGTGCAGCAGCCGATGACCTCGCTCGCCGACGATGTCGCGGCGACCAAGCGCGTGCTGGACCGCCAGGACGGCCCCGTCGTCCTCGTCGGCCACAGCTACGGCGGCGCGATCATCACGGAGGCCGGCGCCGACCCCAAGGTGAAGGCGCTCGTCTACATCGCGGCCCTGCAGCCCGACAAGGGCGAGAGCGTCGGCAAGCTCGTGATGAGCATGCCCGGCCCGAGCGACGACATCCACCCGAGCCCGGACGGGTTCCTGTTCCTGGATCCCGCTCATTTCGTGGCGGATTTCTGCGCCGATCTGCCGAAGGATCAGGCAGCTTTCATGACGGAATCGCAGATGCCCGTCGCCGCTGCCGCCTTCGGTACGCCGCTCACGGTGGCCGCCTGGCACGACAAGCCGAGCTTCACCCTCGTCACCACCAGCGATCACATCCTCAGCACCGACCTTCAGCGGTTCATGGCGAAGCGGTCGGGCAGCACGGTCGTCGAGGTCCCCAGCAGCCACGTCGCGTTCGCGTCGCATCCGCAGGAAACAGCCGACCTGATCGAACGGGCGGCTCAAAGGGCCGGTCAGTAGTGCAGGCTGGAACGGATCTGAGGACGCGGTCCATGACCGTCCGAGGCCTCGTCGTGATCGCGGCTGTTCTGCTTCTGGCCGGCTGCGCCGCGGGACCAACGCCGGTCTGCCAGGGCGCGTACCGGCCCTTCGACTCGCGGCAGGAATGCCACCCGGCTCCGTGACTCGCATCGGTCGATCGCGGACTCAGGCGAGTCGGGCCGTCAACAGCCTCGCGGTCCGCTCTCGATCCAGCGGACTACGTTCGACTTCGTAAACTGCCCCTCCACAAACGGGACCACGGCTTCCATCCCGAGGAGATCGCCACCGATGTTGGAACTCCGGCTGTATCGGATCGCCCTGGCCGCGTCCGTGACGCTCAACCTGCTGCTGATCGTGGGGATCGGGCTGTACATCCACTTCGAGGGCATGCTGGGGATCATCGAGGAGGCGGTGGGCGTCTTCGGTTGATTGTACCGTGGCGCCCGAGGGACGCGCGTCGCCATCGGTCGCATTGTTCTTGCGCCGGCGCGGACCGATTTCGTTCCGCAAAGCTCACGGGAGGGAAAGGCGCTGCGGATGAAGGTCACCATCGTCGGTGCCGGGATCATGGGGCTGGCGAGCGCGTGGGCGCTGACCCGGCAGGGGCACCGCGTCACCCTTCTCGAGCAGGTTACGACTATTCCGAGCCCGCTCGCAGCGTCCGGCGATCAGCACCGCATGATCCGCCGGGCCTACGGGTCGGGCAGTGGGAGCCCTCAGCGGCCTGAGGATCCTTCGGACGTTGCGCTGAGCGCGGAGCGGAACGCCAGCGGCAGGCTCGTCTGCTCTCCCAACGGCTTCTCCTCGAAGACGCCCGCCACCGTCGAGGTTTCGAACAGGCTCGACACGCTCATTTCCTGGGCCACGCGGGCGATCGCCTCGCCGATCAGCGGCGCGATCGACATCACGCGGATGTTGCGGGACACGCGCACGGCCTCGGTGGGGCGGATCGTGTCCGTAATGACGAGTTCCTTCAGCCGCGACCCGGAGATGCGCGCGACCGCGCCGCCCGACAGCACGCCGTGCGTGCAATAGGCGTAGACCTCGCGCGCGCCCTGGTCGAGCAGCGCGTCGGCGGCGTTGCATAGCGTACCGCCCGAATCGACGATGTCGTCGAGCAGGATGCACACCTTGCCCGCCACGTCGCCGATGATGTTCATGACCTCCGATTCGCCCGCCCGCTCGCGGCGCTTGTCCACGATGGCGAGCGGCGCGTTGATGCGCTTGGCGAGCGCGCGCGCGCGGACCACACCGCCGACGTCCGGCGACACCACCATGCACCCGTCGGTGCCAACGCGCTGCTGCACGTCGCGCACCATCACGGGGGCGGCGAACAGGTTGTCGGTGGGGATGTCGAAGAAGCCCTGGATCTGGCCCGCGTGCAGGTCCACGGTCAGCACGCGGTCGCAACCCGCGTGGGTGATGAGGTTGGCGACGAGCTTGGCCGAAATGGCCGTCCGCGGCCCCGTCTTGCGGTCCTGCCGCGCGTAGCCGAAGTAGGGGAGGACGGCGGTGATGCGGCGTGCCGAGGCGCGCCGCAGCGCATCCGTCATGATCAGCAATTCCATCAGGTGGTCGTTCGTCGGGAACGACGTCGACTGGATGATGAAGGCGTCCTCGCCGCGCACGTTCTCCAGGATCTCGACGAAGATCTCCATGTCGGGGAAGCGCCGAAGATGGCGGCGCGTGAGCGGAACGCCGAGGTAGTTCGCGATCGCCTCGGCCAACGGCGGGTTCGAGTTGCCGGCCAGGATCTTGATCGTGCCCGCCATGCCCGCCCTCCGGCCAAGACCGTTGCGACCCCTTCGGAGAACGCGGGCGGTGAATAGCAAGCCCAGCCGGTGCGAACAACCGTCACACGGCCGTCACGGGAAACAAAGGCCGGGGTGTCCCCGGCTCACCGCATGACGGGGACGCAATGGCGCTGCACCGCCGACCCGATCTGGTCGAGCTCGGTCCCGTACCTGAGCTTGACGCTGCGAGGGTCGCCACCTATACCGCGCGCTCCGGAACGGTGGCTCGCGCGGCCCCGCCCCGGCATTCGTTTCAACGTCGTGGCTGCGGAGGCCGGGTCCACCGGTCGTTTTTCGCGTTCGGTGCGGGCGGCCCGCAAGGTCAAGGTTAGGATCACTCAATGGCCCGCCGCTGCGAACTGACTGGCAAAGCCGTGCAAAGCGGCAACCTCGTCAGTCATTCGAACCACAAGACGCGCACGCGGTTCATGCCGAACCTCTGCAGCGTGACCTTGATCTCCGACGCGCTCGGCCGGTCGGTGCGCCTGCGCGTCGCGGCCGCCTCCCTGCGGAGCGTCGAGCATCGCGGCGGCTTGGATGCCTTCCTGGCCAAGGCCAGCGAGGCCGAACTGTCGCAGCACGCCCGCCTGCTCAAGCGCGAGATCGCCAAGAAGTCGGAAGCGGCGGCACCCGTCCCGGCCTGACGAAGGCAGGCGCTCGCGTTCAACCGAGCTTACGGTCGCGCCCGCTGGCCTTGCGAGGTAAGTTAGGCGAAGGCGCGGTCTGGTTTCGCGCCTAGCGCGGGACGACGACATGCAGGGCTGCAACGATCTGCTGGCCGCCACGATCGCCTTCGTGGGCGGCCATTTCCTCCTCTCGCATCCGCTCCGGCGACCGCTGACGGCGCGCCTGGGCGAGCAGGGCTTCACCGGGCTTTACTCGGCCGTAGCGCTCGCGACGTTCGCCTGGTTCATCGTGGCCGCCGTCGGCGCACCGGGCGGCCCGATCTGGTGGATCGCCGGACAGGGCGCCTGGGACGGGGCGACGCTCGTCATGCTCTTCGCCGCAATCCTGCTCGCGGGCTCTTTGGTGGGGAACCCCGCCACCGTCGACCCCACCCTGAAGCCGCGCATGCCCGACCGGGCCCGCGGCGTCCTCGCGATCACGCGCCACCCGATGATGTGGGCTTTCACGCTCTGGGCCTGCATGCACGCCCTCCTGTGGGGGTCGACCGCCAACCTCATCGTCGCGGGTGGCATCGGCACGCTCGCCTTCTTCGGCTCGCGGGCCCAGGACTCCAAGAAGGCGCGGCTGCTCGGCGACGCTTGGCGGGGCTGGCAGGCCAAGACCTCCTTCTGGCCGTTCGGCGCGCAACTCGCGGGCCGGGCGTCGTGGCGGTCCGCGATCCCAAACGCGGCCGTGCTGGGCGGCGGCCTCGTGTTCTGGCTCGTGGCGACCTGGGCCCACGCGCGGGCCGGCGGCCCCGTCGCGGGCCCGTGGCGCTGGCTGCCGTGACGGCTCAGTCGGGAATCGGCAGGGTCCGCGCGATGCTGATGCCGTGTCCCGCGAGGCCGATGTAGGCGCGGTCCTGGCTCGATAGCAGCGCGATGGAATGGACGCCGAGGTCGCGCAGGATCTGCGCGCCGAGCCCGATCTCCCGCCAGCGGTCCTTGCGGGTGCGCGCGCTGCCGTGCTGCTCGCCGTCGCGGAAAGCCTCGCCCGCCTCGGCACGGACGGGCGCCACCTCCGGCGTGCGGAGCATGATGTAGATGCCGCGACCTTCGCCGCGGAACACCTCGGCGGCGCGCGCGAGGCCGTTGCGGTCGGGGTGGAGCAGGTCGCGCACGGGCTGCTCGCGGTGGATGCGGCAGGGGACGTCGGCGCCCTCGCCAACGCCGCCGAACACGATGGCGACGTGCTGCCACGGGTCGAGCGGCGCCGCGTAGGTGTGCACGGTCACGGCCTGGCCCGCCACGCTCGCCGTGTCGGTCTGCACGCGCCGCACCAGCGTCTCGTTCTGCAGGCGGGCGGCGATCAGGTCCTCGATGGAGATGATCCTGAGCCCGTGCTCCCGGGCGAAGCGGACGAGTTCACCCAACCGCTTGACGGTGCCGTCGTCGTTGACGACCTCGGCCAGCACCGCCACCTCGGCCAGGCCCGCCATGACGGCGAGGTCGGTAGCGGCTTCGGTGTGGCCCGAGCGGGTCAGCACGCCCCCGGCCCGCGCGATCAGCGGGAAGACGTGGCCGGGGCGGATGAAGTCGGCCGCCCGCGCGGAGGCACCCGCGAGGGCGCGCACGGTGTTGGTGCGCTCCACGGCCGAGATGCCGGTCGTCATGCCCACCTTGTAGTCGACGCTGACCGTGAAGGCTGTGCGCAGGGGGTCGAGGTTGTTGGCCACCATCGGGGGCAGGTTCAGGCGCTCGGCCCGCTCGGCCGACATCGGCGCGCAGATGATGCCGCTGGTGTGGCGCACCATCAGCGCCATCCGCTCCGGGGTGGCGGTCGCGGCCGCCATGATGAGGTCGCCCTCGTTCTCGCGGTCGGTGTCGTCGACCACGACCACCAGTTCGCCCGCCGCCACCGCGGCGACGGCGTCGGCGATGGAATCGAGGGTCAGGTCCTGCACGTCACTCATGGCGGTCGCCTTTCGCGGGTGGGGACCATCTAGCCCCGCCCCGCGCGGGCGGCAACGTGCGCGGTCCGCATGGCGCCTAGTCGATCCAGCCCTGCCGGCGCGCGAAATCCTCGGCCGCCGTCTTGGCCCGGTCGATGACCGCCGGGGCGTCGGCCGGAGCCGTGCCGGACGTCCATTCCGGCTCGCCGATCATTTCGGTCATCAGCGCCGAGCGGGTCGTGAACTCGAAGCCGAACTCGTCGCCCGCCTCGGTCGCGACCCACACGCGATTGTCATCCGAACGGGTCACGCGCATATCGGCCATCCTCGATCTCCTTCGGCATGCCGCTACTGCAGCCGCATTCCACTCTTGGCCTGGTTCAGCGCCACGAGGAACCGGTCGTAGAAGGCGCCCTTCTGCTCGGGCCCCAGGAACGATGCCACCTCCAGCGCCTTGCCGCGCGACAGGACGTCGATGCGCAGCGTGCCGAACTCCTCGTGCTGGTCGCGCCGCAGCCGGACCCAGGACGGGTTGAACCGCCATTCCGCGCGCCGGCCGCGCGGGCTGACCTTGGCGACCAGCAATTCCAGCACCGTGAGGTTGACGTCCTCGTAGGCGCGCGCCTGACGGAAGCTCGCCCGAAAGGCCAGGTAGACGGCCAGAACGTCGAGGCCCATGAAGCCCACGACCGGCCAGGCTCCCATGAGCCAGAACGGGAAGCTGGTCACCACTCCGCCCACGCCGACCGCTCCCAGCACGACGCGGGACTGCGCCGCCGTCATGGAGCGGTGCGGGCGGAGGCGGGCCGAGAAGATCACCGCGTCCGCGGGATGGTCGGGCATGTGGGACAAGGCTCGCCTCGCGACGTTGGCATGCCGGGGACGGAACGGAATCGATGGCTGACACGGTCAAGATGCGGCGCGGTGGAGGTTCCGGCAAGGGGCGAAGCGCCGCGACCCCGCCGCTTGCGGAGGTCCCCGACGCGGAACGGGTTCGGGTCGAGGCGATCTTCTGCCGGTTCGAGGCGGCGCTGCCCGAACCCAGGACCGAACTGACCTATTCCAGCCCGTTCACGCTGCTGGTGGCCGTGGTCCTGTCCGCCCAGGCGACCGACGTCAGCGTCAACAAGGCGACGCCCGCCCTGTTCGCCAAAGGGCCCGATCCCGCCGCCATGGTGCGGCTGGGCGAGGCGGGCATCCGGGACTGCATCCGGACGATCGGGCTCTACAATGCAAAGGCGCGCAACGTGCTGGCCTTGAGCGAGGCGCTCGTGCGCGAGCACGGCGGCGACGTGCCGGGCGACCGCGCGGCCCTCGAAGCCTTGCCCGGCGTGGGCCGGAAGACCGCGGCCGTGGTGGTCAACGCGCTGCACGGCACGCATGCCATCGCGGTCGACACCCACGTCTTCCGCGTCTCGAACAGGCTGCCGCTCGCCGCGGGGAAGACGCCCGACGCGGTCGAGGCCGGGCTGATGCGGGTTGTGCCCGAGCGGTTCCGGCGCTACGCCCACCACTGGGTGCTGCTGCACGGCCGCTATACCTGCACGGCCCGTCGCCCGAATTGCTCCGGCTGCCTCGTGCGCGACCTGTGCCGGTGGCCGGATAAAACGGCGTAAGTCCCGTGGAGTGGTCGGCGCCAATCCCAAGACGAAGCCCCGCCCGCCTCACCGACGGGTGGCTCGCGGCCGCTCGCGGGGCAGCACGGCGGGCAGGTCGCGGATGATCGTCACGAGGCCCGGCTCGTCGACCAGTTCGGCCGCGTCCTCGATCAGCAGCCAGGCGGCGCGGCGCTCGCCCTTCTCGCGCCAGTGGATCAATTGGCCGGTGACCTCCAGCAGGAAGACTTTCACGCGGCAGTAGTCGAAGTGGTCGGCGCGGCGCTTCCAGTAGGTGTAGGTTCCCACGGGCGCCGGATGGACGCGGCCGAGCACGCCGGCCTCCTGCCGCGCCTCGATCGCGGCGGCGCGGCGGTCCCTGCGCCCCTTCATGGGCCAGCCTTTCGGGATGATGAACCGGCCCGTGTCGCGCGAGGTGATGAGCAGGACGTGCCAAGCGCCATCGACGAAGAGAACGGGAAGGGCCGCGACCTGCTTCTTCGGTTTCACGGCGCCCGCTCGCGAGGCGGACCCGCAACCGGCGTGGTCGCGACTCCGCGGGTCAGGGACCGCTTCGGACGGTCCGGGTCCGCTCGATCTACTGCGTTCGGGTCGCTTGATCCGTCGGCTGGGCCTGCGCGGTCTGCTGCGCCTGGCTATCCGACGAGGCTTGCGTGAACGAGCAGGCGAAGGCGGGCGCCGCTACGAGGAGGGTGGCGGCACAAGCCAGGACGAGACCTAAAGGTTTGAAGCGCATGGGCGGTTCTCCGTTGAGCAGAATCCCTCCGGGTGGAGAGGTTAAGTCAGCGATCCCGCATCCGCCAGTCCAAGTTTTAGGCCGTTCGAGCACGCGAATGCCACGGTGAATTCGAGCGGACATGACGGTCGCGGGTCCGATGACGAACCGCCCCGCGATCAGGCTTGCGCATCTGGCGCCAGCATGCCGGGGATGGAGGCATCGGTGATGCAGGCCGTGCAATGGGATTCGAACGCGTCGATCAGCCGTGACCGGCCGAGTCGCGCCAACCTGGCCAGGCCCATCATCATCGGGCGGTGCTCTCCGGCCAGGTCAACCCGCACCAGGCGGCGGCCGTCGAGCGCGACGTCGGACCGGGGGCGGACGTTGGCCAGCGTGTAGCCGTAGCCGTTCGCCACCATCGTGCGGACGACCTCCATGTGGGCCGACCGGGCCCCGACGACCGGCGTCAATCCGTGACGCATGAAGAGGGCCAGGAAGTAATCCCGGCTGAGCGGCAGGTCGAGGAGGACCAGCGGCTCGCGCGCGAGGTCCTCCAACCCGATGGTTTCCCGGCCCGCGAAGGGGTGCGCTTCCCCCACCAGCGCGTGAGCGGGCAGGCGGGCGAGCGGCGTGAAGCCGACGCTTGCCGGCACCTGAAGGTCGTAGGTGATCGCCGCATCGATCTCGGCGCGCCGCAGCCCGTCCAGCAGGCGCTCCCCGTCGTCCTCGACGGACCGGACGCGCGCGCCGGGAAAGGCGGTCGTGAAGGAGCGGACGAGTTCCGGCAGCACCATGGGGGCGAGCGTTACGAGGCAGCCCAGCACCAAGTCCCCGCGCACTTCCCCGGTCGCGTCGGAAGCGAGGGCGTGCAGCGCTTCGGCCTGCGCCACGACCCGCTTGGCTTCGGCGAGCAGCGTGCGTCCCGTGGACGTCAACGACAGCCCCTGCGCGTGGTGGCGCACGAAGAGCTGCACGCCCCATTCCCGTTCGAGGTGGGCGATGGCGGTCGAGACCGACGGTTGCGAGATGCCGACCCGCTCGGCGGCAAGCGTGACGCTGCCGGTCTCGCCCGCCGCGATGAAATAGTCGAGCTGACGGAAGGTGAACCGCATGGCCGCGGGTCGCGACCCCTATTCGTCGCCCGGCACGCCGTAGCGTGGGGCGGCCGCGGGATCGAGCGCGCGGTCGACGTAGGCCTGCATCTGCGGCCGGTACAGGGCCCAGAGCCGCCCGAGCGCTCCCACCGGGTCCGCGTCGTCCCAGTCGACGCGCAAGTCGGCCACGGGCCAGGGAACCTGGTCGACGAGCAGCAGGCCCGCGGAGTGGACGGGACCGGCCTCGCCGCCCGCCTCCACCGCGGCGCCCATCGCGGCGATCAGCCGGTCGCCGAGCGGACCGGCGGACCCCGTGAAGGCGTTGACCATCGCCCGCAGGACGCGTTTATCGGCGAGAAGGTTGCCCGCGGCCGCGACCTCCTCCCCCTCGACGGTCGCGTGGACGCCGAGGGTGCGCGCGCCCGAGAAGACCGCGGTGCGACCCGCGGCGTCGATCAGCGCGACCTGCCGGTGGGCCATGTGGGGCCTGGTCGCGACCAGGATGTCGCGCGCCTGGGGCGCGGAGGCGCCCCGCTCCATCAGGTCGAGCGCGAGGGGACCGAGGTTCGGGTCCGTGACGTTCTGGGTCGCGACCGCGCCCACGCCCGCCCGGGCAAAGGCGCAGCGGGCCGCCACCGCGGGCGAGGAGGACGCGACCGCCATCCCGAGCATCCCGGTGGCGCGACAGCGGGCGACGAGGGAGAAGGTCATCGAGGCGTCAGGTCCCGTCCGGGATGACCGCGGTCGCGTCGATCTCGACCAGCCATTCGGGCCGCGCCAGGGCCGAGACCACCACGCCGGTCGACACGGGGTGGACGCCCTTCAGCCAGCGGCCCACCACGCGGTAGACCGCCTCGCGGTAGCGCGGGTCGACGAGGTAGATGGTGATCTTGCACACGTGGTCGAGCGCCGACCCGGCCTCCTCGAGCAGCAGCGCGATGTTGGCCATCGCCTTCTCGGCCTGGACCGCGGCGTCGCCGAGGCCCACGGACTCGCGCGTGTCCAGGTCCTGCCCGACCTGGCCGCGCAAGAACACGGTCGCGCCGCGGGCGACCACGACCTGGGCCAGGTCGTTGTCGAGCTTCTGCTCCGGGTAGGTGTCCCGCGTGTTGAACTTGCGCAGCCGCGTGTGGGCCATGGTGTCCTCGCGTCCCGGTCCGGCGCTATTCGGCGGCCATGCGGGCGCCGTTCGTCTCGTACCAGCGGCCGACCGCCCCGTCGCCGCCCGCGCGGACCGCCTCGGGCCTGACCCGGTCCGACAGGCCCGCGGACTTCTTGACGAAATCCAGCGGCCCGTCCCAATCGAACGTCCGGTACACGGCCGCGAGGTGGGCGAAGGGTGGCGCCTGGGCGAAGAGCTGGAAGGTCAGCCGGTGTCCGGCGTAGTCGGAATTGAGCAGGTCGCGCGCGAAGGCCAGCAGCTTGCGGCGGTCCTCGGCGACCCAGCTCTCGTTGACGGTGTAGAACTTGTCGAGCCACGGCTTGGTCTCGGGCGCCTCGAAGGCGGCCCGGTCGGGGGTGACGCAGATCTGCCCGCCGCAGAGCTCGCGGGCCACGTGCATCATGGCGTTCAACTGCGAGCAGGCCATCACGCGGCCGGCGAACAGCAGCGATTGGTTGGGCATCAGCAGCCCGCCGGGGCTTGGCTCCGCCAGGGCCACCGCGGCGGTGAGGTGCGCGTTGATGCCCTCGCGGTAGACCGCCAGCGTCGCCAGCTTCTCCTGCACGGCCTGCTGCTTGTCGAGCCCGGTCTGGCGCGCGTTGAACAGCGCCGCGCCGATCATCATGTCGGCAAACTTCAGGATGCGCTGCACGTAGGCGAAGGCCGAGTAGCGGTGCAGGGTCGCGCGGATGAACTGGGCCGCCTTGGTGTGGCGGTAGAACAGCACGTTCTCCCACGGGACCAGCACGTCGTCGAAGATCACCAGCGTGTCGACCTCGTCGAAGCGGTTGGCGAGCGGGTAATCCTCCGCCGAGCCGCGGCCCGCGAAGCCCGTGCGGCAGATGAATTTGAGGTTCGGCGAGCCCAGGTCGCAGATGAAGCCCACCGCGTAATCCGAGTAGGCGGCGTCGCCCCAATTGGCGATGGTGGGCTTGGTGAAGGCCTGGTTGGCGTAGGCCGCGGCCGTCTCGTACTTGGCGCCGCGCACGACGATGCCCGCGTCGGTCTCCTTGACGACGTGGAGCAGCATGTCCGGGTCCTGCTCCTGCGGGGGCTTGGAGCGGTCGCCCTTGGGGTCGGTGTTGGCGGACACGTGGAAGGGGTCGCCGCGCAGCACGCGCCGCACGTGGGCGCGGATGTTGGCCGAGAAGCGCGGGTCGACCTCGTCCAGCACGTCCTGGCCGTCGTAGAGCGACCAGACCTCGCCCACCGTTTCGTCACCCACGCGGGTCACGACGCCGCCGATCTCCTCGAGCAGCGTGTCGGTGGCGCGGCGCTTGGCCCACCAGTCGCCCTGCGTGACGGGCAGCTTGTTGGACACCGCGTTGACCTCGCCGTCCTCGGCATAGGTCATGACCCCGCGCGTCGCGGCTTCGTGCTGCATGTCGTAGAAGCGCGCCCGGATGTCGACGAGCGGCTTGAACATCGGGTGGGTGGTGACGTCCGCCACGCGCTCGCCGCCCACGTAGACCTGCCGTCCGTCGCGGATGGACTCCCGGTATTGCGCGCCCGTGCGGATCATGGCGAGGCCCCTCTGGTCTGCGGATCTAAACACATCATCGCGCGGCGGCGGCCCCAGGAAAAGCATTGGTTTCGGAGGCTTTGGTTCAGTTTTTCCGATGCGTCACGCTGGATCGCAGAGATGGTCGACACGGCGATCCAGAAGGCGGTCGCAGGCCTCGATCTGGTCGCGGTGGATGAACTCGCCGGGCTCGTGCGCCTGCTCGATCGAGCCTGGGCCGCAGACCAGGGCGGGAGTTTTCAGCCTCCGCGCGAACAGGCCGGCCTCCGTGCCGAACGCCAGCTTCGTGCCGTGCCGGGCAGGCTCGACACCCAGGGACAGCATCGCCGTCGTCGGCCGGAACGATGCGGAAGTCCACCACGGCGAGACGCTCGCGTCCGGTCCGCGACCCGCCCGCTTCGGACGCGCTCACACTGTCGCGATGGTGTCGCGGGTTGGGGATCGGCCACGCCGGAAACGCGCTATCCGCGACTTCGGCGGGACCAGACGAAAATTCTGGACGCCTGGATCCTGCTACATGCTGCTGACGCGGGCGTTCGATCCGCGCGGCGCACCATCCGACACGGGCGAGGGATGGGTTGGCGTGAGCGCATCCCAACCGCCGGGCGGGGCCTGAACGTCGTTGGCGGCGTGCAGCGGGGCGAGGGGCTTAAAGTCGTCGGCCGCGGCCTTGGCGGAGGCCAGCGCCTTGGGGTCGAGCCGGGCACCGACCTCGTCGCGCTTCTTGGCCGCATCCTCGTCGCCCTGACCGGCCGCGATCGTGAACCACTTGTAGGACTCGATCATGCTCTGCTCGATCCCGAGACCCCGCGCGTAGAGGATCGCCAGGTTGAACTGGCTGTCGCGCACGCCCATCAGGCTCGCCTTGGTGAACCATTGCGCGGCCTTGGCGTAGTCGGACTTGCCGCCCGCACCCTCGGCCGACAGCACCGCGAGGTTGTGCATGGCCCGCACGTTGCCGGCCTCGGCCGCCTTGGCGTAGAGGTCGACGGCGCGGGCCTGATCGCGCGCGACCCCCAAGCCCTTCTCGTAGAGCGAGCCCAGGCGGTATTCGGCGGGGGCGATCCCCTGCTTGGCGGCCTTCTCGAACCAGGTGGCCGCGACCTTGAGGTCGCGGGTCACGCCCCGTCCTTCGGCGAAACGGACCGCGACCTCGTACTGCGCGCCGGCGTTCCCGTTGGAGGCCAGGTCGCGCAGGCCGTCGCCGAGTCCCGCGGGGAGGTCGGCGGAGGGCGCGGGCCGCCCGGCGACGGCGCCCATGGCGGCGAGCGTGGGAAGCGACCGGACGGCAGCCGGCGCGGGCTCGACCTTGGGAGCCGCCGCGGCCGGCTCGACCGCGTCGACGGCCGCGGCGGACGGGTCGGCGCTAGCCGTGATCTTGGCCTGGGCGGTGTCGGCACGGATGGGAGCGGCGACCGCGGCTTCGTCCAGCGCGGCGGTTTCCGTTCTCGACGTTCCGGGTGCCGCGAGGCTCAGCCGTGCCACCTGCGCGGCACCGAGCAGGAGCACCAGCGCCGCGAGGCTCAGCAGCATCGGGCGGCGGCGCGCTGCGGCCGCCGTCCTGGCGCGCCCGAGCAGCGAGGGTCCCGCTGCAGGCGCGGGTTCCGTCGAGGCACCGCCCCTGGCCTTCTGGGCGGCCGCGGCCGACGTGCGGCCCGCGTGATCCTGGGCGGCCGCCTGCGCGGCCCGGCGCGCCGCGGCGATGAACTGGGCGGGATCGGCCGAAACCTCGGGTGCCGCGCCCTCCGGCCGCGAAGCACGCGGGCGGACGGACGCCTGGCCGGGCTCGATGGGGACGTCGGCCTCGGTGAGGTCGACCACGTCGCGCGGCGGCTCGGGCGCGCGGACCGGGGCGGTCGATCTGCCCGGCGGCGCGGCTTCGGGTTCGCGGGCCTCCGGCGAGGAGCGGCGGGCGCTCGCGGCGTCGAGGGCGACGAGGCGAGCCACCACCTGTTCGAGCGTCATGTTGACGGTCGAGAGCATCAGCGCCATGCGCCGGTCGGCCTCGTCGCGCGAAGCACGAAGCTCCTGCAACTCCCCGGCCAGCGCGTCGTTCTCGGCCGGGAAGCGGGACGCGGCCAGGGGCGCTTCCTGCATCGCGGCCCGCAGGGTGTCGCGGGCGGCCGTGCGCGCCGCCCCCTCGGCTGCCGCGATGGTGGCCTCGCGGGTTTCCTCGAGCTGGGCGAAGAGTTCACCCAGCGAGCGCTCGACGGACACGATGGCGGTCAGTCCCGCGTCGCTGCGATCGATCCGCTGGGCCAGCTTGCCCACCTGCGCCTGCAGGTCGGCGAACACCTCGGCATCCGCGTAGGGGTCGCGCGCGTCCTCGAGCTTGTCGGCGAGGCGGTGCACCATGGCCTCCAAGCCACGCACGTCCTCGGCGTTGCGCCGCAGGGTGTCGACGCGGTCGACGAGGCCGTTGATCATGCCTTCGAGGGGCGCGAGGTCGATCGCGGGGGCCTGGGCGGCCAGCCTCGTTTCGAGCGAGGCGTGCACCTTGTCGATCCGCTTGGCGAGCTGATCGATCACCTCGGGGCGAACCTGGCCCGCGATGGCGGCGTCGACCTTGGCGGCGAGGCTTTCCACCCGGCTTTCCAAAACCTGCACGCCCGTGCCGTCGCGCAAGCCGGTCAGCATGGAGCGAACCTCGCTCAGCGCGGCGTCGGTGGAGTGCGAGGGGGCGTCGGTGCCGCCGACCTTCGCACTCAGGTCGCGCACCGCGGTTTCCAGCGAGGCGACCGACTTGCGGGGCGCCAGATCGCCGAGCGAGCGGCTCAGGGCCGCGATCTCCTGGTGCAGCGCGTTGACGGCGGGCGGGACAGGATCGGTGGAAGCGCGACGGGCCGGCTGCGTGTCGCGCGCCCGAGCGGGCGGTGCGCCGGGGAGCGGTGCATCCGGTTCCGGGACCGCGGCGGGACGGGGCGCACGAGCCTCCGTCACGGGGTGGGTGGGCACCGTGTCGTGCCGGGACGCGCGATCCAGGACGGACTGGCGTTCCGAGATCTGCGCGATGGCGTCGGCCAGCGACTTGGGCTTGGGTGAGGCTGCCCTGGACGAGAGGAGCTCGGGCCTGCGCACGGCCGAAGAAGCGGCAAAGGGACGCGAGCGGCGCGGTTCGCGCCGCATCGCCGCCGGTCGCTCGACCTCGGGGTCGAGGGCGCGGAACAGCGACGAAAGCCGGGCCTCCGCCCGGCTCAGCTCCTCCCGCACGCCGCGGGAGGGCGGTTGCACGGGCGATGCGGTGCTTCGCAGCCGATCGGACACGGCCGCGGCCCGATCGGATTGCTGCAACGCCTCCACACCGACCCCCAGGTCGGCCGCGCGGCGCGCCACGACGTCGTCGAGCCATTCGCCCATTGAAACCCCCTCGCGTCGGGCCGCGCGGCGAGCCGCGTCGCGCAGGTCGGCGTGGATCTCACCCGGCGTCCATGCAGCCGCTCTGCTCATCGTCGCGCCCACCAGGCTCGGAGCCCCGTTGCACGGGCGTCGCCGGTCTCCTCTCGCCTGGACACATCGTATCCAGGCCGTGAACGACGCGCCCTGATCCTTGATTTTCATCAACTTCGGTAAACAAGGCGTTAAAGCCGCCGACATCGGTCGACGGCGCTGCGAGCCCGCGCGTCGTGGACGGCAGCCTGCCGGACCCCGGCAGCGTCCTCAACACGACGACGGGCACGGGCTATTCCGCGATGAACCGGGTCTTCAATGTCGACGCGAGCGGAAACGTCACTGCTGGGACCCTGGTGGCCCAGACCAGCGACCAGACCAAGGCCATCATCGCGGCCTACGCGAACTCGGTCAGCGGCGACACGGTCTCGCAGAACACCGCGGCGGCGGAAACGACCTATGTCGGCGACGCGATCGCCAACGTCACCAACGTGAAGCAACTCGTGAGCGGCCCGCTACGACGTCGCCAACCCCGACACCACGGAGACGAACACCATTGCGATGCTGTTCGGCTCTCGTCGGACAGCTGCAGCCGGAAACGGCCGGGGACCGCCGCCCATCTCGTCCTGGATCGGGTCAGGCCGCCTGGATGTAGTCGATGATCGAGCGCCGCTCCTGCTCGGCGAGGTCGAGCCGGTGCTTGACGACGTCGCCGATGGAGATGAGCCCGGTCAGGCGCCCGTCGCTGATGACCGGCATGTGGCGGAAGCGGCCCTCCGTCATGCGCCCCATGGCGTCCTCGACCGTCATGTCTTCCGTGGCGGTCACCACCTTGCCGGTCATGTGGCGCGAGGCGGCGTCGCCCAGGGCGCCCTCTCCCTGCCGCGCCAGCGCGCGGATGACGTCGCGTTCGGACAGGATGCCGAGCACCGCGTCGTCGGCGCCGGTCACCACCACGGCGCCGATCCGCCGGTCGTGAAGGAGGGCCACGATCTCGCCCAGCGTCCGGTGCGGCGGAGCTGTAATGACGGACCGACCCTTGATGTCGAGGATTTGCGACAGCAGCATGATGGTTCTCCCGTGCGCTCCTCCCTTGTCGAGCGGAAGGATGCGTTGGGTCGGAGAATGAGCCTGGCACGGGGCCGGCGCAAGGGCCGGGTCAGGCCATGTCGGAAGCCACGTCGGCTTCGGGCGGAGGAGGCGGAACCGGCGTTCCGGCGGGATCGAACGCCCTGAACCCCGCGAAGCCCAGGAGAAAGCCGCCGATGTGCGCCTGCCAGGCGATCGGCGCGCCCGCGAGGGCGGCCGCGACCGGGCCCAAGCCCGTGGCGAGGTTGGTCACGAACCAGGCGGCCAGGAAGCCGGTCACCCGCCGATCGCGCATCAGGGCTCGCCACGGCACGGCAGGGGGCGGCAGGAAGGCCGGGGGCGGCTCGTCCGAGGGACGGAACACGAAGCGCAGCGCGGCTCCCATGCAGCCCGACACGGCCGCGGAGATGCCCACCAGCGGATCGAAATCGAACGGGAACAGCGCCTCCTGGGTCAGCGCGCCGGCCGCCGCGCCCGCGGCCATGAAGAGGAGGAACCGCGGGGCGCCGAACCGCCGCGCGACGGGCGTCCCGAAGGCCAGAAGCCAGACGCAGTTGAACCCGACATGCGTCCAGCTTCCGTGCAGGAGCGCGTAGGTGACCAGCGTCCAGGGCTGCGCACCGCTGGCCAGGAAGAAGTCGGCGAGGCCGCGCCGGTCGAACCCGTCCGGGTCGGCGCCGGGGAGCGCCGCCACGGCCTCGGCGATGCCGCTCCGGTCGAAGACGGCGGTGAGACGCCCGGGCACGAAGGCCAGGTGGTTGTAGATCTGCGCGTCCAGGTCGTCGGACAGGCCTTGACGGACCAGGTGGGTGGCAAGCAGCACGCCGAGCAGCGCCGTCACCACGGCGGGCACGTTGAAGATCGGCTGGCGCGCGGGCCGCGCATGCGGGACGGAACTCAGGCGGGTGTCTCCGAGTGCGCGGGGACGGTGCATCCGCGCATGGCCCCATCCCATGCCCGGCAGGCGCAAGGGCCGCAAGGGGGAGGGTGGCGAAGGGGAGAGCCCAGCAGGACTCTCCCCCGTCGCCGAAACGCGATCCCAGGCGCCGAAGAGACCGGGGGAGCAACCCGGGCTTTCGGCACGTTCAACGGTCCCAAACGCCGCGCCGGGTGGAGCAAGTCCCGGGTGGCTGCGCTGACCGGACCGCCGGCTCGCTGCACCTCGCTCTCTTGCCACGGCGGCCGGACCCCCACAACGAAACGGTGTGTTTTACGTTAACGGCGTCGGGCCGGCGTCGTCGCTTCCGTCGGGCCCGCGCGATGCAGCACATCCCCGCGACAGGTCGACCGAGCCTCAAACCGTTCCGTTTCGGGACGCGGGAGCCTCGGCAGGGGAGCGCGCGGATCATCGTGAAACACATCGTCTCACGCGAACTTCTGGCCTACTGGCACGGCCTTCGAGGCGCGCGCGCGGCGCCGGAGCGATCCGACCTGGATCCCGCCGCCCTGCGGCGCGTGCTGGCGGACCTCTTCATCCTGGGCGTCGACGATCCCGATGCGCCGCTCTTCCCCATCCGCCTTGCGGGAGCCCGGTTCGATGCGTTCTGGAGCACGGGCCTCAGGGGCACGTCGATGCTGGGCCTGTTCGCCGGCCCCGACCGCGCCGCGATGGGGCGGGTCCCGCAGGACGTGCTCGATCACCAGGTCCCCGCCCTCGCCGGGCTCACGGCCGCCCCGCCCGGTGATGGCCGGCCCGTCGCCTTGGAGATGCTCCTGCTGCCGCTGCGCTACCGCGGCAGGACGCACGCCCGCATCCTGGGCAGCGCGGCGCCGTTCGGCCTGCAGCCCTGGGTCGGGCTCACGCCGGTCGACCGATTCGACCTGGCGTCGGTCCGCCTGTCCCTGGGCGACGGATCGGACCTGATGGAGCAGGCCGCTGCGGCGCCTCGGCGGCACGGTCACCTGCTGGTACACGAGGGTGGCCGGCGCTGAACCGTCGCGGCAGGCCCGCGGCGCTCTTAAGACGCCGTTAAGGCCCGCGTCCTAGCGTCGGAGAAATGGCATTCGACGTCGCCCAGGCCTCGACCGTACGGCCCCGCGCGGCGGAGCGCCGCCGGCACTGCCGCGTCGCGGTCAACCTTCTCGGTCGCTACATGCTGAGCGATCGGCGGGAATATCCCTGCCAGGTGATCGACATGTCGCCGGGCGGGGTGGCCCTGGTGGCACCGGTCGCCGGCGAGGTGGGCGAGCGGGTCGTCTGCTACCTCGACCACATCGGTCGCGTCGAGGGCCTCGTCGCGCGCCACGTCGAGGGTGGCTTCGCGCTGCAGATCAACGTTCCCCTCATCAAGCGGGAGAAGCTCGCCGAGCAGCTGACGTGGCTCGCCAACCGCCAGACGCTCGGCATGCCCGAGGACCGGCGCCACGAGCGCATCGCGCCTCGCCTGACGCGAACCCAGCTCATCCTGGCCGACGGCGCCCGGCATCCCGCGACGCTGCTCGACGTGTCGCTGTCGGGTGCGGCGCTCGCGTGCGACGTCAGACCCGCCGTGGGGTCGCCCGTGACCGTGGGGGCGACGCCGGCGCGCGTGGTGCGCGTCGCGGGCCAGGGCCTGGCGGTCGAGTTCCTGCGGCTTCTTCCGGCCGAAACCTTCGACGATTCGGTCAGGCTGTAGGCCCGTCGAGACCCGCGTCGTACCGCGGACGTTGGCAGCAACGCGGCTCGACCCGACGCCGCGTCTTCCCTCTGCGCGGCGACGAAGACCTCGCCGTGCAGCGCGTTAACGCCGTCGAAGGGTGGCGAGCGGACCCCGGCTTCAGACCTGCCGCAGCCACTGCTCCCATCGCGGGTCGTCCAGAACGCTGCGCAGGCGCATGAATTTCCAGGCGCCATACTTGAAGAAGTCGAACTCCAGCGTCGAGACGCGCTGCTGCACCATGGACCACAGCGACCATTTCAGATCCGCGAGCGCCTTGTGGAGCGTGATCCGCGCCACGATCCGGGGGTCGACGCGGCCGAAGTAGTGCTCGATCAGCACGGCTTCCTCGGCGGGCTCGAAGAACATCTCGCCAAACCAGATGCCGAGGTCGTAGCAGCGGTCGTTGTTGGAGGCGTATTCGTAGTCGATCAGCATCATCGTGCCCCGCGTGTCGACCATGAAATTGCCCGCCATCGGGTCGTTGAAGCAGGGCACCAGGTCGAGGCCCGAGGCGGTCAGGGCCGCGCGCGCCTCACCCGCGCGCGCCATCAAGGTTTCGAAGTCGGGCGGCAGCCAGCCGCCGAGGTCGCGCACCTGGACGAGGTGCTCGTCGATCATGTCGAACACGGTCTTGGTCAGCGTCAGCGCGCCCGCGCCGTGCAGGGTGCGATAGGCGTCGAGCGCCGCGCGGCACAGCGCGTCGTCCCTGAAGTCCGCGTGGGTGCAGGCGCGGCGGTCGGGGATGAAGTCGGCGATCTCGATCCCGTCGCGCGCCAGGAACTCGTGGACGGGCGGCCCCACGCCCAGCGCCGCGGCTTTGCGGCTGGCGTCGATCGCGGCCGCGCGGTCGATGAACAGCTCCGTTCCCTTGCCCGGTACCTTGAGAAAGTAGGTCTGCTCCGCGCCGCCGACCCAGATGCGCCAGTTGACGTTGCTGATGCCGCCCGTCACGGGGGCGTAGCGGAGCGCCTGCCCGCGCCACGGCTCCACCCTGGCGAGGATCGCCTCCAGCTCGCGCTCGGCCTCGGTGGCGGCTCCGCCCATCGCCTTCATGTTCGCCTCACAGCCGATGCAGGCGAGCGGAAAAGTCGTGCTCGCGCAGGGCCATGCGCGCGCGCAACAGGCGCCACTCGCCGTATTTCAGGAACTCCACCGTGCGCCGGGGCGACGTCGCCGACAGGAGCCATCCCCAGAGACCCCAGAGAACGTCGTCCGCCACTGCGTAGACCCGGCAGCGGTCCACGAGGCGCGGGTCCGCGCGCCCGGCGTAGAGTTCCACACCGCGCGACCAGTCGTGGCCGAAGGCGGAGGCTTCGTTGAGCAGCAGGGCCAGGTCGGCGAAGGGGTCGGCCTGACCCGCGCAATCGAAGTCGACCAGCATCGCCCGGCCTCCCGGACCGAGCATCAGGCTCGAAGCGCTGCCGTCGTTGTGGCAGGGGCGGAGGTCGGCGCCCGCCGCCGCCACCGCGTCGGAGGCGCCGCGGTTCCAGGCGAGCAGGGCGCCGGTGTCTGCCGGCAGGTCCACGCCGGCGGACAGGGCGCGAGCGTGGAGCGCCGCGGTTTCGGCGAATACGTCCCAGCGCCGGGGAAGCGGGTCGGCGGCGTGCAGGGCGCGCTTGACCGCGACCGCGGCTTCCAGGACCGCAGGCGTGGCGAGGTCGTGCAGGAAGGCGGAACGCCAGGGCGGCGGCAGGTAGGCCGTGGCCAGCGCCCCGTGCTCGGGCAGGAAGAAGCGGGCCGCCGGGCCCACGCCCATTGCGGAGGCGGCCGACGTACCAGCCCAAGCGGCCGGAAGATCGATGCCCTCGACCGTGTCGGGATGGTAGACCTTGAGAAAGGCGGGCTCGGTGCCGTCGGCCTCGACGATCCAGTTGGCGGCGTCGACCGCCTGCCGCATGGGCGAGGCGACCGTGGGCACGCCGGGCGTCCATCGCAGGCCCGGAGCGCCGGCCAGCGGTGAGGCCCGAAGGACCTCCTCCGGGCCGGTCACGTGGCGCTCCCCGTGGGCAGGCCGTCGCGGCACAGGCGCCACAGCACGCGGGCCAGCAGGTCGGCGCCGAGATCCAGGTCGGCCTGCTCGGTGCGCTCGTCGGGATGGTGGCAGAGCCCGCCGATGCTGGGCACCTGCAGCACCACGGAGGGGCAGAGCGGGATCATGCAATTGGCGTCGTTGGCGGCCACGCAGTCGAGCACCTCGGTCGGGACGCCCAGCACGGCGGCCTCCTCGGTCGCCAGCGCGACGAGGCCGGGGTCGAAGTGGCCCACCGGGCGACGGTCGATCGCGCGCACCTCCGTGGTCAGGCCCGCCCCTGCCGCGATCGTCTCCGCGTGGCGCAGCATCTCGGCTTCCGCCCAATCCATGGCGCCCTGGTCGGCGGAGCGCAGCTCGATGAACAGCACGGCCTCGCCCGGGACGACGTTGGGCGAGTTGGGCCGAACCTCCAGGCGCCCTACGGAGGTGTGCAGCGTCGCGGGCGCCCCGTCGGCCAGCGCGCGGATGCGGTCGATCAGCCGGGCCGCGCCGAGCAGGGCGTCGCGGCGCTCGGCCATCGGCGTGGCCCCCGTGTGGGCCTGCCGGCCGATCATCGCCAGCCGGTACTTGACCGCGCCCCAGTGGCGGGCGACGGCGCCGAAGCGCTCGCCCTTGGCGTCCAGCACGTCGCTGCACTCGACGTGCAGCTCCACGTAGGCCTGCGGCCGCGCGAAGCTGCCCGTGCCCGCGTAGCCGATCGCTTCCAGGGCCTGCCGCACGCTCACGCCGTCGCCGTCGACCCGGTCCAGCGCGTAGCTGCGCTCCAGCAGCCCGGCGTAGACGCTGCTGCCCAGGATGCTGGGCTGGAAGCGGGCGCCTTCCTCGTTGGTCCAGTTGACGAGCGCGAGGTTGCAGCGGGGCCTCGTGCCGTCCTTCGCGGCGCGCTCGCGCACGGCCCGCAGCGCCTCGCAGCCCGCCAGCACCCCATAGGCGCCGTCGAGCCGGCCGCCGTGCGGCTGGCTGTCGAGGTGCGAGCCCGTCATCACCACCGGGGCGTCGGGTCCCGCCCAGTCGAGCAGGCCGAACATGTTGCCCATGGCGTCGACCGTCAGCGTCAGCCCCGCGTCGCGCATCCAGCGGGCCAGGGCGTCGCGGGCGGCGGCGTCCTCCGCCGAAAGGGCCACGCGGTGCATGCCGCCGTCGGACGTGCCGCCGAAGCGGGCGAAGTCGCGCATCAGCGCGCCGAGGCGCCCGGCATCGATGATCGGCGTCGCTGGGGTCACGCGGTGGATTCCTCTTCAAGCATGGAGGACCTCGACGCGCGACGGGTAGAGCTGCTCCGCGAAGGCGCCCTTGAGGGGCGCGTCGGTCACGAGCACGTCCACCTCGGTGAGCGCGAAGGTCGTGATGCGGCCGAGCCGGCCGAACTTGCTGCCGTCGGCCAGCATGAGCGAGCGCTTGGCCCGGCCACGCGCGACGCGGCGCAGGTCGGCCTCGTCCTGCCCACGGTCCATGAAGCCGTGCTCGGCATGGACGGTGCCGATGCTCATCACCGCGAGGTCGTAGACGTTGCGCTCCACCGCGCGGGTCGTGTCGGGGCCGAACAGGGACTTGAAGACGGGCACCAGCGTGCCCCCCGTCACGTGCACGTCGGCTTTCGGATTGCGGCCCAGCAGGTCGGCGACGTCGATGGAATTGGTGTGGACGGTGACGCCGGGGCGGCTCACGAGGTGGCGCGCGAAGGCCAGCGTCGTGGTGCCCGTGTCGACGAAGATCGTCATCCCATCCTCCACGAGGGCGGCCGCGGCCGCGCCGATGCGGGCCTTCTCGCGCGCCTGCACGCGGCGGCGCTCGGCGAAGGGCTGCTCCGTCTTGCGGTCGAGCACGGCACCGCCGTAGACGCGGCGGGCCTCGCCCCGCGCTTCCAGCGCCTTGAGGTCGCGCCGGATCGTTTCGGTGCTGACCGCCAGGCTGGCCGACAGGTCGTTGACGCTGACGCGGTTGTCCCGTTTCAGCTCGGACAGGATCAGGTGCAGCCTGCGTTCGGTGATGGCCATGCGGGGAACGGCCTCCTGCCCGTCCGACCGTCGCGTGCGACGCGCGGATCGAGGCATGGCAGCAAAACGGGTCGGCTGACAACGGGATCGGCGTCGCGGTCGGATCGGCCCGCCCGTCGTCCCAACGCGGCGAAGGGTCGGTCCGGATCGGCGGGACGGAGGCTCGGCACCGTTTCCCGACGGATCCATCCAAACCATCGCCGTCACGCCGCTGCTTCCCGCGGCAGCGGCGCCTTCAGCGGATCGACCAGGAAGCAGGCCGCCAGGTCGTGGCCGCCCCGTGCCGTCAGCGCCGGACTTTCCACCCGGCAGCGGTCGAAGGCGTGCGGGCAGCGGCTCGCGAAGCTGCACCCCGGGGGCAGGTCGATGGGGTTGGGCGGCTCGCCTTCCAGCAGGCAGTCCTCCGTCCGGTAGCGCCGCTCCTCGAGCGTGGGCACGGCGCTGAGCAGGGCGCGGCTGTAGGGGTGGCCGGGATCGAAGAACAGCCGCGTGTTGCGCGCGAGCTCCACCACCTCGCCCAGGTACATGACCGCGATCCGGTCGCAGACGCGGCGCACGAGGGCGATGTCGTTCGAGATGAACACGTAGGTGAGGTCGTGCTGGGCCTGCAGCGTTTCGAACAGGGCCAGGAGCTTGAACTGCTCGGTCTGGTCGAGGGCGGAGAGCGTCTCGTCCATGATGAGCACCTTCGGGGCGAGCACCATGGCACGCGCCACGTTGATGCGCTGGCGCTGGCCCGCGCTGAGCCCCAGCGGCAGGTCGTCGTAGAGGCTCGCGGGGAGGCCCACCTCGCCCATGACGGCGAGCACGCGCGCCCGCCGTTCCCCGGCGTCGCGCACGCCATGCGTCCGGAGCGGCGCTTCCAGCATGGCGCCGACCGCCGTGCGGGGCGGCAGGGAGCCGAACGGGTCCTGCAGCACGAGCTGCACGTTGCGCCGGAACTTCAGCAGCGCCTTGCCGCGCAGCGTCGCGATATCCTCGCCCTCGAACAGGATCTGCCCGCCGTCGGGCCGCTCCAACCGGCTCAGCAACCGCATGAGGCTCGACTTGCCGCAGCCCGACTCGCCCACGACCCCGAAATTCTCGCCCGCGAAGACGTCGAAGGTGACGGCGCGCACGGCCCGCACGGTGCTGTGGCTCGCGAACGTGCCGCGCTTCTTCACGCGGTACGACCGGGTCGCGTCGCGGATGCTGAGCACCGGCCGTCGCCCCTGCGGAACGGGAAGCTGGACGGCCCCCTCGCTCCAGATCTTCGGGGTCTGCCCGATCAGTTCGGACGTGTAGGCGTGGCGGGGCGCGGTCAGCAGCGCGCGGGACGCCTGCTGCTCGACCACCCGGCCCCGTTCCAGCACCAGGATGGAATCGGCGGCCCCGCTGGCCGTGGGGAGCGAGGAGGACACGAGCACCACCGCGGTGTCGAACCGCTCGGTCAATTCCCGCATGAGCCGCAGCACCTGCGCCGCCACCGTGACGTCGAGCGGCTGCGTGACGTTGTCGGCCACCAGCAGGCCCGGGTTGGTAACGAGCGCGTCGACGATGAGGGCGCGCTGCATCATGCCGCCGCTGAACTGCGATGGGTAGTCGTCGAACCGCGCCCGCGGCGAGGGGATGCGCACGGCGTCCAGCAGCGCGATCACCTGTGCCTTGGCCTCCGCCCGGCCGGTGCCGGGCACCACGGCGCGCAGCTTCTCGACGATCTGGCGGCCGACCGGCAGGGTGGGGTCGAGCGCGCCCATCGGGTCGGCGCCCACGTAGGCCACCTCGCGCCGGACCTGCCGGAGCCCGCCGGCCCGCAGGTCGAGCAGGTTGCGGCCCTTGAAGATGACGGCGCCGCCGCTGATCCGCAGCGGCGGCTCGATCCAGTTGACCAGCGCGCGCGCCAGCACCGTCTTGCCCGAGCCGCTCGCGCCGATGACGCCGAGGATCTCCCGCGCGCCCAGGTCGAAGCTGATGCCGGACAGGATCGGGCGGACGCCCTCGCGCGTGTCCACTTCCACCGAAAGGTCGCGTACCCGCAGCAGCGGCTCCGCGGCGGCCGTCACGCGATACCCCCGAACACGCGGTTGCGCGCCCGCTCCAGCGACGCGCCCATCAGGTTGAGGCTCATCAGCGTCAGGCACAGGAAGGCGCCCGGCATGGTGGCGATCCACCAGGCGTTCAGCAGGTATTTGCGGCCGTCCGCGATGGTGTTGCCGAACGTGGGCGTGGGCGGCTGCACGCCGAGCCCGATGAACCCCAGGATGGACTCGAAGATCATCATGCGCGCCACGTCGAGCACGGACACGAAGATGATCGGGGGCAGCACCAGCGGGGCCAGCAGGCGGACCATGATGGCGAGGTGGGAGGCGCCCATCACCTCGGCGGCGCGCACGTAGTCCCGCCGCCGCTCGGTCAGCACCACGCTGCGGGTCACCCGCGCGTAGGTGGGCCAGCCGGACAGCCCCAGCACCAGGATGATGGCGGGGATGGTGGGGCGTGACACCCCCAGCACCGCGATCGCCAGGATGATCATGGGGATCGACAGCTGCGCGTCGGTCAGGCGCATGATGACGGTGTCGACCCACCCTCCGAAATAGCCCGCCACCAGACCGAGCGTGCAGCCGATGGCGAGCATCACGGCCGTGGTCGCGACGCCGATCAGGAAGGAATAGCGCAGTCCGACGAGGCAGCGCACCAGCATGTCGCGGCCGATCTGGTCGGTGCCGAGCGGGTGGTCCCAGGTCCAGTGCTCGCCCAGGAAGGGGGGCGCGAGCAGGCGGGCGCGCACGTTGAGCCTCGTGGGATCGATGCCGCTCCACGCGGGATAGAGCGCGGTCGCGAGCGCCAGCACGACGAACAGGACGGCGCCCACGCGGAACTCGTTCGAACGGAGCGCCCGTCCCCAGATGCGACGCGACAGCGAGGCCGAGCGGGCGGATGCCGCGGGCGCGAGGTCCTGGGTCGCGACGGCCGTCATCAGTAGTCGAGCCTCGGGTCGATCGCGGTCGCGAGGAGGTCCACGGCGATGTTGATGAACACGAAGATGGCGCTGGTCACGATGGCGATGCCCTGGATCAGCGGAAAGTCGCGCTGCAGCACGGCGTTGATGGTGAGTAGCCCGAGCCCCGGATAGTCGAAGATGTATTCCACGATCAGCACGCCCCCGAGCAGGCCGCTGAACTGGATGCCGAGCAGGTTCAGGAGCGGCACGGCGGCGTTGCGCATCGCGTGGACCGCGACCATGCGGGTGCGGCTCAGGCCCCGCACGGCCCCCACCGCGATGAAGGGCTCCGCCATGACGCCCGCGACCGAGGTGGTGAGCGTGCGGATCAGCACGGGCGACAGTTCCACGGCCAGCACGATCGCCGGCAGGATCGTGTAGGCGAAGCCCCCGTAGCCGATCGCGGGCAGCCAGCCGAGCTTCACCGACAGCAGCAGCGCAAGCACGATGCCCAGCCAGAAGTTGGGCAGCGAGACGAAAACGGAGGACACGTAGAAGGCGAGCCGGTCCGGCCAGCGGCCCGGCGCGAGACCGCCCGGCACGCCGACCAGCAGCGAGAAGGCCAGCGCGATGCCGATCGCCAGGGCCGCGAGCTGCAGCGTCTTGGGCAGCGTTTCCCCGATCAGGTCGAGCACTTCCGCGCGCTCGCCCCGCGTCGAGTCGTTGAAGCTCGCGCCTCCCGTGGCGGCCCCGTTGGCGGGGCGGACGAAGGACTGGCCGAGGTCACCGCGGACCACGTGGCCGAGGTAGCGGGCGAACTGCACCGGGATGGGGTCGCGCAGGCCCATGGTGGTGGCGATCTGCTCGATCAGCGCGGGCGGCGCCATGCCGCCCGCCATCAGCCGAACGGGGTCGCCCGGCACCACCCTGAGCAGGGTGAAGATCAGCGCCGAGACGAGCAGGACGATCACCACGCCCTGGGCGATCCGCCGCGCCAGGAAGCTCAGGACGACCATGCATCCCTCCCGCGGGACGCCGCGTCAGGCGTTGGTCGCGGTCGAGGCGTCCATCGACCCGTCGGGATAGATGAACAGGCCCTCGAGCCCCTTCTGCATGGCGTGGATCATCACGGAGGTGAACAGCGAGAGGGCGGGCACCTTGGCGGCGAGTAGCGGCATGGTCTCGGTCTGCAGGACCGTCTTTCGCTCGTCCAGCGTGGGGGCGTTGCGCTCCTTGTCGAGTGAGGCGTCGATTTCCGGATCGACGATGCCGCAGATGCGCTTGGATTTCGAGTAGAAATGCGTGCGCAGCACGAGGTCCGGCTCGGGCGAGCCCGTCGACCAGCCGCAGTCCACCATGTGGCCGGGGCCGCCGCCCGGCCTGTCGTAGAGCCGCTCGTTCCAGGCCGCCGGCTCCAGCACCGTGAGGGTCACCGGGAAGCCCTGGTCCTGCAGCATGGCGGTGATGACCTCGCCGTATTCCTTGGTCTTCGGGTAGAAGCCGACGGAGGTGATGTATTCGAGCGGTGGCAGGCCCTGGCCCTTCGGGAACCCCGCCTCGGCCAGCAGCTTCTGGCAGGCGTCGGGGTCGAACTTCGGGTAGTTGGGCAGATCTATGTAGCCGAACTTCACCGGCGACACGTAGTTCGACGACGGGTGGCCCGCGGAGCCCAGGATGTCGTCGATCTGCGAGCGGTCGATGGCGTAGCAGGCCGCCATGCGGACGCGCGGGTCGTTGAAGGGCGGCTTCGAGCAGCGGAACCACAGGTATTTATTCTCGACCGATACCACGCTGCTGATCGCGATCCCGGAATTCTTCTGCAGGGTCGCGACCTGCTCGGGTTCCAGGCGCTCCACGATCGTGGCCTCGCCGTTGAGCAGAGACAGCATCCGCGTCGTGGAATCGCCCACGAAGTTGAAGTGCAGTTCGGCGACCTTGGGCGCGCCCTTGAAATACTTGGCATTTGCGGCGAGCACCGTGGAATTGCCGCGCTGCTCCACGAAGCGGAAGGGGCCCGTGCCGTTGAGCCGCTGGGTGAGCGGCCCGGCCGGCCCGGCCTTGACGTCGGTGGCCGACATGATGGGCAGGAAGGACGCCAGGAAGACGAACAGGGTCGCGGGGTAGCCGCCCTTCGTGGTGTCGACGACCACGGTGTAGTCGTCCGGCGTCGTGACCTCGATCGTATCGGAGGGTCCGGGGTACCATTGCGCGGGCCGGTCGGCGCGCGAGCCGTACTCGAACGTCGCCTTGACGTCCTCCGCCTTGAAGGGCTTGCCGTCGTGGAAGGTCACGTCGTTGCGCAGCTTGATCTCGAGCCGGTGCGGGTCGAGCAGCTTCAGGCTGGTGGCGAGTTCGTAATTGGTCTTGCCGGGGTCGTCGAGCCGCATGGGCGTGAGGGTCAGGAAGCCCATCACGAAGCCCTCGACGTTCTTCTGAGAGAGCGTCGTATGAGCGGTCGGGTCCCAATTGCCGGTGATGTTCTCGGCCGACAGGAACACCATGGGCTTCGTGGTCTGGGCAAAGGCCGGGGACAGGAGGAGGTCGGGGTTGATCTGCATAAAGCCGGCCGCGCCGGCCGTGAGGGCGGCACCCTGGAGAAAGCGCCTGCGGTGGAACGTCGGCATCTGAAGTCCCTGTCGAAAACACACGAAACCAACAAAATGGTCAGAAACCACGTTCGCAAGCGGCGTGCCAACGGATGGATTTGCGGAACGAGCAGGGCAGGGCGGCGGCGCCGGACCAGGGTGGTCGTTCAAGCGTCAGAATGATGAGTCCTGGGTTCGACACAACTGCTTCAAGGACTGGCAGTTTGCCCGTTTCCGGCAAACTCAAGGCGCCCGCGCCTGGGCAGTGGAGTGCGGCCGACGAAGCCTACCCGCCCTCGTTCGCGCTGGACTGAGCCCTACAGCGCTCCGTCCAGGTATCGGTCGATGATCGTCAGCATGCGGTCGCGGCCGAAGCTAGGCTTGTGGCCGCCGTGGACCGTTCGCACCGGCAGGGCGCGCAGGCGGCGCATCGAACCCGCGTAGGCGCGCCGGTCGGAGC
>CAXTFJ010000002.1:0-93204 GCA_964243405.1 uncultured Lichenihabitans sp.
ATCCGGCCTGTCGGCCACCGTCTCCCCCGAGGGGAGAAGGGCAGAACCGGCCGTCGTTAACCGGAAGTCGAAGCCCTGCTATGGTCGCGCGGCGGACCGTGTGCCGACCGCCTCCGTGGAGAGGGTCGCGCAGGAGGTCCTCCGGCTCAGGCAGGAGGCTACACGGATAAATTATCAAATATATTAAATAATAAGGGTTAACGAGGAAACTGCCCGAAGCCAGGCCTTACCGCCGACGAAACGACGTGAGGCCGACGGCTGGCGCCGACAGCGCTCGCCTTGAGTCATCCGAGCAGGCGGTCGAGGCGAATGACCGAGCAAGGCTCGCCCGTTCGCGCGGGTGGCGCCTGTGGCGGCCGCACCACGAGGCATTGCGCCCCCGCCAGCACGCGCAGCGTGGAGGAGTCCTGCACCGGCGCCGGACTTGCAACGGGCAGGCCTTGGGTCGACAGAACCAGGGTGGCGCGCATGTAGTCCTGGCGGTCGCCGTTGGCGGGCAGGTCGCAGCCGAGCCGCGCGGCCTCGACCGGCAGCATCCCCGCCTCGGGGTCGCCCGACAGGGCGCGCACCAGCGGCCGGACGAACAGGACGCCGCACACGATCGACGACACCGGGTTGCCGGGCAGTCCCAGCACGCGCAACGCGCCCAGGCGCCCGTGCATCAGCGGCTTGCCGGGCCGCATGGCGATCCGCCAGAAGCCGAGCGCCATGCCCTCGCGGACCAGCGCCTCCTGAACGAGGTCGTGGTCGCCGACCGACGCGCCGCCGAGCGTGACGAGCACGTCCGCGTTCCCGTCCCGCGCGGCGCGGATGCCGCGGCCCAGCGCGTCGAAGCTGTCGCACGCGATGCCGAGGTCGAGCGCCACCCCACCAGCGCCCTCGACGATGGCCGCGAGCGCGAAGCTGTTGGAGGCGACGATCTGTGCCAAGCCGGGCTCGACGCCGGGCGGCACGAGCTCGTCGCCGGTGGCCAGGATGGCGACGCGGGGTTGCCGGGTCACGGGCACGGCCGCGTGGTTCATCGCGGCCGCGAGTGCCATGTCTCCGGCGGCGAAACGCCGTCCGGCCGGCAACCCGATCTCGCCTTCGCGGAAATCGAGCCCCGCCGCGCGGATGTGGCGGCCGGGCGGCTCGGCCTGCAGCGCGGTCACGGACGCGCCGGAGGCGGTCGCGTTCTCCTGCATCAGGACCGTGTCGGCCCCCGCGGGCACCGGTGCGCCCGTGAAGATGCGGGCCGCCTGTCCGGGTGCGAGTTCGCCCGAAAACCCGCGTCCCGCCGCGCTCTCGCCCACGAGCGCCAGCGTCGCGGGCGGGCGGGCGATGTCGGCGGCGCGGACCGCGTAACCGTCCATGGCCGAGACCGCGACGGGCGGCTGGCTGCGGCGGGCCGGGAGGTCGCGCGCCAGCGTCCGGCCGCGCGCCGCGCTGAGCGTCACGTCCTCGGCCGGGAGCGGGTCCGGGGCGGTCGCGAGGATGCGGGCGAGGGCGGCCGCGACGGTGAGCGCAGGCTCGCTCAAGCCTCGGATTCCGCGACGTAGCGGCCGGACTTGCCGCCCGACTTCTCGACCACGCGCACGCCCTCGATCCGCATGGCGCGGTCGGCGGCCTTCACCATGTCGTAGACGGTGAGGCAGGCGACGCTCACGGCGGTCAGCGCCTCCATCTCGACCCCTGTCTGGCCGGTGACGGTGACGGTCGCCTCCACCCGGATGCCCGGCAGGGCCGGGTCGGGCGCGAGGTCGACCTTGATCGCCGTGAGGAGGAGAGGATGGCAGAGCGGCACCAGCTCGTGCGTGCGCTTGGCCGCCAGGATCCCCGCCACCCGTGCCGTGCCCAGCACGTCGCCCTTCTTGGCGTTACCGCTCAGCACCAGATCCAGCGTCTCGGCGCGCATCACCACGCGGCCCTCCGCGACCGCGACCCGGGTGGTCACATCCTTGCCGGACACGTCCACCATGCGGGCCTCGCCCGAGGCGCCGATGTGGGTGAGGCCGCTCACCGGCGGATCCGGTCGGGCAGGGGGGCGAGCAGCGCGCGGGTCGCTGCGGCGACGTCCGCCTGCCGCATGAGCGATTCGCCCACCAGGATCGTGTTCAGCCCCGCGAGGGCCAGCCGCTCGCGGTCCGCGACCGTGTGCACGCCGCTCTCGCCCACGCCGATGCGGCTCGTAGGCAGGCGTGGGGCGAGGCGCTCCGACACCTCGAGCGACACCTCGAAGGTGCGCAGGTCGCGGTTGTTGATGCCGATGAGCTTGGCGTCGAGCGCCAGGGCGCGGTCGAGTTCGGCCTCGTCGTGCACTTCCGCCAGCACGTCCAGGCCGTAGCCGTGCGCGGCCTCGGTCAGCGCGCGGGCCGTCTCGTCCGTGACGGCGGCCAGGATGACGAGAATGCAATCCGCGCCCCAGGCGCGCGCCTCGGCGACCTGGTAGGGATCGAACAGGAAGTCCTTGCGCAGCGCGGGCAGGGCGCAGGCCTCACGCGCCGCGCGCAGGTGCGCGGGCTGGCCCTCGAACGACGGGGCGTCGGTCAGCACCGACAGGCAGGCGGCGCCGCCCGCCTCGTAGGCGCGGGCCAGCGCCGCGGGATCGAAATCGGCGCGGATCAGGCCCTTCGACGGGCTGGCTTTCTTGATCTCGGCGATCAGCGCGGTTTCGCCGATCATCAGTCTGGCGCGGATCGCGGACGCGAAGCCGCGTGGGGCCTCGGCCTCGGCGATCTGCCGCTCGAGGATCGTGAGCGGAACGGCGGCCTTGGAGGCCGCGATCTCGTCGCGCTTGTAGCTCTCGATGCGGCGCAGGATGTCGGTCATGGGTCGTCCCGGTTCGAGGCCGCGACGAGGCGGTCGAGCACCCCGCGGACGGAGCCGTCTTCCAGCGCGGCCGCGGCACGGGCGGCGCCCTCCCGCAAGGTGGCGACGCGGTCGGCGACCACCAGGGCCGCGGCGGCGTTGAAGACCGCGATGTCGCGATAGGGCGTCCGGTTTCCCGCCAGCACGGCCCGGAGCGCTTCGGCATTGTGGGCGGGATCGCCGCCGCGCAGGTCGGCCGGCGCGGCGCGGGTGAGCCCGGCGTCCTCGGGCGCGACGGCGAAGCGGCGCAGCGCCCCGTCGCGCAGCTCCACCACGGCGCTCGGACCCGTGGTGGTGAGCTCGTCCAGCCCGTCCGAACCGTGCACCACCCAGGCACGCGTGCTGCCCAGGCTTCGGAGCGCCGCCGCCACGGGGTCGAGCCAGGCGGGGGAGAAGACGCCCAGCACCTGGCGTTTCACGCCGGCCGGGTTGGACAGCGGACCCAGCAGGTTGAAGATCGTGCGCGTCCCGAGCTCCGTTCGGGCCGGGCCCACGTGGCGCATGGCGCCGTGGTGCGTTTGCGCCATCATGAAGCCAACGCCGGCCTCCGCGATGCAGCGCGACACGGCTGCGGGGGGAATGCCGATCCGCACGCCCAGCGCGGTCAGCACGTCGCTGGAGCCCGAGCGGGAGGAGGCCGCACGGTTGCCGTGCTTGGCGACCGGCACGCCGCATCCCGCCACGATCAGCGCCGCCAGCGTGGAGACGTTGTAGGTGCCCGCCCCGTCGCCGCCCGTGCCCACGACGTCGATCGCGTCGGCGGGGGCGTCCACGCGCACCATCTTGGCCCGCATGGCCGCGACCGCGCCCGCGATCTCGTCCACCGTCTCGCCCCGCACGCGCAGGGCCATGAGGAAAGCGCCGATCTGGGCGGGGGTGACCTCGCCCGACAGCATGTCGTCGAAGGCGCGCTCGGCCTGGTCCCGCGTCAGGCTCGCGCCGTCGGCCACGGCCGCGAGCAGCGGCTTGAACCGCTCCACCGGCTCAGCGGCCCGCCGGCCGGGCGCGCCACGCCGCCGCGAGGTCGAGGAAGTTCTTCAGGATCAGGTGGCCGTGCTCGGACGCGATGCTTTCCGGGTGGAACTGCACGCCGTGCACCGGGTGGGTCCGGTGCGACAGGCCCATGATGGTTCCGTCGGCGGTCTCGGCCGTGATCGCGAGGGCGTCGGGCAGGCCGTCGCGCTCGACGACGAGGGAATGGTAGCGCGTGGCCCCGAACGGGCCGTTGATGC
The DNA here is from genome assembly GCA_964243405.1 of uncultured Lichenihabitans sp. Lineage (GTDB taxonomy): Bacteria > Pseudomonadota > Alphaproteobacteria > Rhizobiales > Beijerinckiaceae > Lichenihabitans. The sequence goes on from CAXTFJ010000002.1 coordinate 4,080, forward strand.
CGCGGAAAACCGACTGGCCGGAATGGTGGATCTCCGACACCTTGCCGTGCATGGGTTCGGTGGCGCGCGCGACGGTCCCGCCGTAGGCGTCGCCGATCGCCTGGTGGCCGAGGCAGACGCCGAACACGGGCGTGGTGGGCCCGGCCGCGCGGATCAGGTCCAGGCAGATCCCGGCTTCGCGCGGCGTGCAGGGGCCGGGGGACAGCACGATGGCGTCGGGGGCTTCCGCCATGACCTCGCCCACGCCGACCTCGTCGTTGCGCTTGACGGTGACGTCGGCCCCCAGCGACCCCAGGTAATGCACGAGGTTCCAGGTGAAGCTGTCGTAATTGTCGATGAGCGTGATGGTCGGCACCGGACCCGCCTGCTGCTGCGCGGGCCTGTAGTGGGACGCGCGGGCGGGACAGTCAAGAAACCGCAAGGAGCCGTCGTGACACCGACCGAGTTCAAGGCCACCGCGTCCGGCGAGGCGCCGCCCGCCGGGCTCACCGCCGCGCTCGCGGCCCTGTGGTGGAGTGCCAAGGGCGACTGGCCGCGCGCCCACGAGACCGCCGCGCGCGACGAGGACGACCGCGACGCCGCCTGGGTCCACGCCTACCTGCACCGGGAGGAGGGCGACGACGGCAACGCGCGCTACTGGTACGCGCGGGCGGGAAAGCCGGTCTTCGCGGGGCCGCTCGCCGCCGAGTGGGACGCCATTGCCCAGGCCCTGCTCGCCTGAACCGCTATCTGGTCGCGAGCCAGCCGAGCAGCGCCCTGTGGAAGGCGTCGGGGTCGGACATCTGCGGCGCGTGGCCGAGGTCGGGGAACTCGACCAGCTTGGCGCCGGGGATCGCGGCCGCCGCCGCCCGGCCCAGCTCCGGGTAATGGCCGAGCTTCGCGCGGACGGCCTCGGGCGCGACATCCTTGCCGATGGCGGTCACGTCCTTGTCGCCGATCATCAGCAGGGTCGGCACCCGGATCTGGCCGAGGCGGTAGACCACGGGCTCGGTGAGGATCATGTCGTAGAGCAGCGCCGAATCCCAGGCGACCTGGTCCGCGCCGGGGCCGCGATACAGCCCCGCCAGCATCTGCACGGGCCCCTCGTAGCGGTCCTCCCACCGGCCCGCGTAGTAGGTGGCCTTCTCGTAGGAGCGGATCGTTTCGGCCGTGGTCTTGAGCTCGTGGCTGTACCATTGCTCGACGCTGATCGGCGGAACGCCCGCGGCGCTCCAGTCCTCCAGCCCGAGCGGGTCCACCATCACCAGCTGCTCGACCGTGTCGGGGTAGAGCAGGGCGTAATGGGCGGCCAGCATGCCGCCAGTCGAGTGCCCCACGATCGTGGCGCGCTTGATCCCGAGGCGGTCGAGCAGGTCGTAGGTGTTCTGGGCCAGCTGCCGGAAGGTGAACTGGTAGCTCTGCGGCTTGCTCGACTTGCAGAAGCCGATCTGGTCGGGCGCGATCACCCGGTAGCCCGCGGTGCTGAGCGCGCGGATCGTCGGTTCCCAGGTGGCGGCGCAGAAGTTCTTGCCGTGCAGGAGTACCACCGTACGCCCCGTCAGCTTGGCGTTGGGCGCCGGGCGCACGTCGAGGTAGGCCATCTGCATCTGCTGGCGCTGCGACAGGAAGGCGTAGGTGTGAACCGGGAAGGGGTAGTCGTAGCCCTGGAGTTCTGGTCCGTAGGCTGGGCCGTCGTTGGCCGGCTGGTCGGCGGCTTGCGCGACGGGCGCGAGCAGGAGTAGCGAGGCGAGGGAAAGGCTGGGGAGAGCTTTGGGCATGCTCGCGGGCCGTCCCTTGTCGCGTGGCGGGATCAGGGCCGTCCGTCGCGCACGCGCGCGGTCGTCGCGGCCAGCAGCTCGTCGTAGCCCATCGTCAGGCCCGTCGCCATGATCGCGAGGCCGTCCGCGCCCAGGCGGCGGTTGGCACCGCGGGTCCAGCGCGCGATCCGGGTCAGCGCCAGTCCAGTTTCGACCTCTGGTCGAACGGCCAGGATCATGGCTCGCTGACGCCTGTGGCGCCACGTCGTCACGTGCTCGATCGCGGTCCAGGGAATGAGGTCGGCCGCCACGCGGACGTCGCGGAACCCGTCGGACGACAGGGTGACCACCGGTCCCCGCAGCACCGCCAACCTCCAGGCCGCGACGGCGGCGCAGGCGCCGAAGAAAGGGACGCCGACCACGGCGGCGACCTGCTGCGTTGCCGTCAGGTGATCGTTTGGCACGACGTGGAAGGCGATCAGGGCCGCGAGGGCCGTCATCACGAGGCCACCCAGGAGCACCAGGGCCATGCGCCACGGCGATACCCCGATCTCGATCGTTCGCGACGTGTCCATGCAAGCCTGAAGTTCGTTTCGACGGGAGATCCGTCGAGCGCTGCTCGACCGACGCTACTGCCCCCGCTTGGCCGAACTCGCGAAGCGAACCGCCTCCTCGGCGGCGCGCACCAGGGCGCGGGCCTTGTTGGCGCATTCGGCATCCTCGGCCTCGGGGACGGAATCATAGACGATGCCCGCGCCCGCTTGGACGTGCATGACCCCGTCCTTGATGACGGAGGTGCGCAGCACGATGCAGGTGTCCATCTCGCCCGCCGCGCCGAAATAGCCGATGCAGCCCGCGTAGATGCCGCGCTTGTCGCGCTCCAGTTCGTCGATGATCTGCATGGCGCGCACCTTGGGGGCGCCCGACACGGTGCCGGCGGGGAAGCCCGCGGCCAGCGCATCGATCACGTCGTGCCCGGCGCCTAGCCGTCCCACGACGTTGGACACGATGTGCATCACGTGGCTGTAGCGCTCGATGCCGAACCGCTCGGTCACCTCGACGCTGCCGATCGCCGCGACGCGACCCACGTCGTTGCGGCCGAGGTCGAGCAGCATCAGGTGTTCGGAGCGCTCCTTCGGGTCGGCCAGCAGTTCGGCTTCCAGCGCCCGGTCGCGCTCGGGCGTGTCGCCGCGCCGCCGCGTGCCGGCGATCGGGCGGATGGTGACGGCGCCGTCGCGCACCCGCACCAGGATCTCCGGGCTCGAGCAGCAGATCTGGAAACCCCCGAAATCGAGGTAGCCCAGGAAGGGCGAGGGATTGACGCGCCGGAGCGCCCGGTAGAGCGAGAAGGGCGGCAGGTCGAAGGGCGCCGAGAAGCGCTGGCTCAGCACGACCTGGAACACGTCGCCCGCACGGATGTAGGCCTTCGCCTTCTCGACCATGGCCAGGAAGGCGGGCGATCCCGTGTTGGACACCGGCTCGGCCGCGACCGCGCGCGGGTCGGCGCCCGGAGCCGGGTGGGTCAGGGGACCTTCGAGCACGCGCACGGCGGCGTCGAGCCGATCGAGCGCGCTGGCATAGGCGGCGCGCGCCGCAAGCCCCGCCCGCGGCCGCACGGGCGTCACGACCGCGATCTCGTCGCGCACGGTATCGAACACCACCATGATCGTGGGCCGGATCATCACGGCATCCGGCACGCCGATGGGGTCGGGCTTGGCGGGCGCCAGCCGCTCCATGTGGCGCACCATGTCGTAGCCGAGATAGCCGAACACGCCCGCCGCCATCGGGGGCAGGCCAGGCGCGGAGGGAATCGCGGACTCGGCCAGCAGCGCCCGCAGCGCGTCGAGCGGCACGCCGGCGCAGGGCTGGAACCGGCCTGCGCCCGCGAGCGCCTCCCGGTCGATCTCGGAAGTCGCGCCCGTGCAGCGCCACACCACGTCGGGATCGAAGCCGATCATGGAGTAGCGGCCGCGCGCGGCGCCGCCCTCCACCGACTCGAGCAGGATCATGTTGCCGGCCTCGCGACCCGCCGACAGCTTCAGGAAGGCGGAGACCGGCGTTTCGAGGTCGGCCACCAGCACGGTCGACACCAGGCAGGGCCGTCCGGCCTCGAACTCCCGCGCGAAGGCCTCGAACTCGGGGTGCGGGCCGGGTCCGTTCATGAGCCGATCGCGGCGCGGAACGCCTCGGGGTTGACGCGCACGTTCAGCCGGCCTTCAAGCGCGGTCAGGGTGGAGCCGATCATGTCCTCGGCGAGCCAGGACTGGTACTGGTCGGTCATCTGTTTGGTCTGCGGCGCATCCTCGTCGAGCGCGGGCACCACGCTGCCGAGCGTCCTGAACAGCGTCCGGCTGCCGTTCGCGCCCGCGGCCGAGCCCGCTTTGCCGACCGGCTGGTTGAAGGCCGCCGTCGCCATCGCCTGGTCGACGCCGGTGCCGCCCGCGCGCCGCACGTCGGCGGCGTGCTGCAGCGGCAGGCCGAGGTCGGCCGCGACCTTCTCCATCGCCTCGCCGCCATCGACGGCCTTCACGAGGTCGTCGGCCTTCCCCGCGAGCTGGCGGGCGGTCTCGTCCTCGCGCCACTGCGCCTCGACCTGCGCCTTCACCTCGTCGTAGCTCTTCGCGTGCGCGGGTTCGACCGCCGCGACCTCGAAGAACACCGCGCCGCCGTCGGGCGTCGCCACGGCGTCGTTGTCGACCCCCACGTCGGACGCGAAGGCCGCCTTGAGGAGGGCCGGGCCGTCCGGCAGGTCGACCGGCTTGCCGTCCTTGTCCTTGCCCGTCGCGTCGATGGCGTCGACCGTCCGCACGTCGAGTCCGACCGCCTTGGCGGCCTCCGCCAGGCTCTTGCCCGTCGCGTGGGCGTCGTCGACCTTGTTGCGCAGGCTCCGCATCGCCTCGCCCGCGCGGCTGCGCGCGATCTCGTCGCGCAGCTGCGCCCCGACGTCGGCCAGCGGCTTGACCACGGCGGGCGTGACCCCCGTCACGTGGACGATCGTGGCCCCGAACGCGGTCTTCACCGGCTCGCTCGTGCCGTTCTCGGGCAGCGCGAAGGCAGCCTCCGCGACCGGCTTCTCGTAGACCTGGTCCTTCGTCACCGTGCCGAGGTCGAGGTCCTTGTCGGACAGGTGCCGCTCGGCCGCGACGTCGGCGAAATTCGTGCCCGCCTTCAGCCGCGCCGAGGCGGCCTGCGCGTCAGCCTCCGACGGAAACACGATCTGCTGCAGCGTGCGCGTTTCCGGCGCCGTGAAGCGCGCGTCCTTCACCTCGTCGTAGAGCTTGCCCACGTCGGCGTCCGACACGTCGCCGGGCTTGGCCACGGTGGCGGGCAGGATCGGCAGGAGGACGAGCTTGCGGAGCTCGGGCGCCCGGTAGGCGGTCGCGCGGTCGTCGAAGAACTTCTTGAGCACCGCGGGGTCGGGGGCCGGCAGCGTCCCGGCGGCCGAGGCGGGCATCGTCACGAAATCGAGGCTGCGGGTTTCTTCCCCAAAGCGGTGCAACTGGTCGACCGCGGCCTGCGGGACGGCCACGTTGCCCACGAGGCCCTGCACCAGCTCCTGCCGCAGATAGTTGGCGCGCTGCTCGCGCACGAACTGCTGTTCGTTCAACCCGTTCTCGCGCAGCAACCCCTCGAACTGCGCGCGGTCGAACTTGCCGTCCGGTCCCTTGAAATTGGGGTCGTCCACGATGGAGCGGGCCACCTGGTCGTCGGAGATGGACAGGCCGAGCGCCTTGGCCTGGTTGTCCAGGACGGCTTCGGACACGAGCCGCGACAGCACCTGCGTGTCGATCCCGAACTGGTGGGCCTGCGCGGCCGTGACGGGCTGGCGCGCCTGCTGCTGCAGGCGCTGCAACTCGGTCTGGAAGGCCTGCCGGAACTGGTCGACCGTGACCGAGGTGCCGCCCACAGAGGCGATCTGGTTGGCATTGAAGCCGGTGAACACCGGCCCGATCCCCCAGATAACGAAGCTCACCATGATGAGCCCCATGATCCCCCCGATGACCACCTTGCCGGGCTTGGAGTTCTGGATGCCGCGCAGGCTTTCGAGCATGGGTCGTGGAACTCTCGGGCGGGTATGAAACACCGTCCCGGCCTGGGCCGGCAGCGGTCGCGCACTATAAGGAGAGGGCGGAAGGCGCGCAACGCGGGCCTCCCTTCACTCTTCCTCACAGCGAGCGTTGCCATGGACCACGTCAACCTCGGCCGGACCGGCCTCAAGGTGTCGCGCCTTTGCCTGGGCTGCATGACCTACGGCGAGCCGGACCGCGGCCCGCACCCCTGGACATTGCCCGAGGGCGAGAGCCGCCCCTTCGTCAAGCGGGCGCTCGACCTCGGCCTGAACTTCTTCGACACCGCCAACGTGTATTCCGCCGGCTCCAGCGAGGAGATCGTCGGCCGGGCGCTGCTCGACTACGCGCCGCGGCACGAGGTGGTGCTCGCCACCAAGGTCCACGGCGCGATGCGCAAGGACGCGAACGGCCGCGGCCTGTCGCGCAAGGCCATCATGGCCGAGATCGACGCGAGCCTGACGCGGCTCGGCACCGATTTCGTGGACCTCTACCAGATCCACCGCTTCGATCCGCACACGCCGGTCGAGGAGACCTTGGAGGCGCTGAACGACGTGGTGCGCGCCGGCAAGGCGCTCTACATCGGCGCCTCATCCATGCACGCCTGGCAGTTCTGCAAGGCGCTCTACCTCGCCGACCGGCACGGCTTCGCGCGCTTCGTGTCCATGCAGAACCACTACAACCTGCTCTACCGCGAGGAGGAGCGCGAGATGATGCGGCTCTGCATCGAGGAGGGCGTGGGGGTGATCCCCTGGAGCCCGATGGCGCGCGGCACGCTGGCCCGTCCCTGGCAGGACGGGCCCGCGACCAAGCGGGCCGAGACCGACGAGTTCGGCAAGACGCTCTACAAGGCCGACGACAAGCCCGTGGTCGACGCGGTGGAGCAGGTCGCGAAGGCCCGCGGCGTGCCCATGGCGCAGGTGGCGCTCGCCTGGCTGCTGGCCCAGCCCGGCGTCACCGCGCCGATCATCGGTGCCTCCAAGCCGCACCACCTGGAGGACGCGGTCGCGGCGCTGGAGCTGAAGCTGTCGGCGGAGGAACTGGACAAGCTCGCGGCCGGCTACGTTCCCCACGCCGTGGCGGGCTTCGCCTGATCCGGGACACGGCTTACGGCCCTGTCTCGGATGCGGCGGCTGCCTTCGGCCGACAGCCGCTCGCTGTTCTAGGTGGCGCCTCGCGTCTGCTCCGCTGCCGATGAAAGTTCATCCAAGTCAAGGTTCGGGAGAGAAATCGCGGAGTGGAAGACGTTGTCTGGATCATACCGCTTCTTCGCCGCGATCAGACGAGAAGCATTGTCGCCGAAGCCCCGTCGGGTGCGGTGATGCTGATGACGTCCGAGCATGTTGGGATATCCGCCCGGAAACGAGTGGGGAGCGAGGCTGTCGGCAACGTCGTTGGCCCATTTCGCCTCCGCGCTTCCATCGCTCCCGCTCTCAGGGTCCGCGGGCGCGACGACCTCGAACCAGATGTGTGCTTCTCTAAGCCCGAACGCGGTGCTCGACGCTGGAACCTGCACGGCGGCTCCTGAGAAATCATGGCAAAGAACGAAGCAAAGAGGTGAGGGGCGCTGCCACATCGCATCCATGACGATGCGCGAGACCTCTTCATTCCACCCGCGCAACCAGACCGTGTCCGCCGACGTGACACGACCATTGACGATATGATGATCGAAGAAGGTTCGCGACGCGCCGAACGGCTGATCGTGCACCTCCGCCATGATACGGTTCTCGAGCGCGTAGAGCGGCGCGAGCGCAGCGTCACATGCGCCAGGATCGCCGCTCCACGTCGGCGAGAGATAGATGACCGGGCTGCCATCGGGACTCGGAACGATACCGACCTGAACGTCCAGCTCGGGCGGTGCGTTCTTCCAGATCTCCTGAAGGCGCGGAAGAACGAGACCTCCCCTTTCGAAGGGAAAAAGCATGATCCCGGAGCGAACGCTTGCAAGCGGTCGAAGATTGAGCTCCAGCGCCGTCACGACCCCAAAATTGCCGCCGCCGCCTCGGATCGCCCAGAACAATTCTTCGTCGCCATCTTCAGCGGCTCGAACGGCGCGTCCATTCGCAAGCACGACGGTCGCCGAGCGGAGGTTGTCGCAGGCCAGGCCAAACCTGCGCAGCAAAGGTCCGTAGCCACCGCCGGTGACCAGGCCGGCAAGGCCGATGTCGGCGATGGAACCCAGGACGGGAACCATGCCTGCCGGATCCGTCACCGCGAAGACATCCGTTCCCTTCGCCCCACCGCCGACTTCGATCGTCGAGGCGCTGCCGATCGGTCCCGCCGCGTTCATCCGGGACATGTCCAACGTCAGTCCGTCGCAGAGTGCGCGTCCGGTCCAGTCATGACCGCCCCCCCGCACGGACAGGGCGATGCCAGCCTCCCGGGCGCTCCGAACGGCAAGCTGCACGTCGGCGACGTTGGCGCAATGGGCCACAAGGCTCGGGAGGATCTTCGGCTTCGCCCAGATCGACACGGCCCGTTGGTAGGCGGGCTCGCCAGGTGCTGAAACGGAACCGGTCATCCTACCGGCCAGTCGTTGCTTGAGCTTACCTAGATCTTGCATCCCAATCTCCATTCCCACTCTCGGGGCACACCCAGCGCAAGTCTGGATATGCGGAGCCTCCCGAGGGCGCTTGGAGATTTCTGCGCTTATTTGCGGGCCGCCCCCCAACGCCCGGGGGTCGTGCCGTGGATGCGGCGTACCCAGGATGACAGGTGACTCTGATCCACAAACCCACTGCTGATCGCGGCCTCGGCCACAGGCAAACCCGCGCTGATCAGATCACGGGCTCGACGAAGTCGCAGCCGCACGACGTACTGGTGCGGGCTTAGACCGACGGTGCGGCGGAAAACCCGGGGGAAGTGCGACGCGCTCTGCGCCACGACTTCGGCGAGCTCGTCGATCCCAACCGTCTGCTCGAGCCGGGGCGCGAGATAGGCGTTGATCCGTCCGATCTCGTCCGGGGCTAGGAATCCGCGCTTTCGGCTCCTCACGCCGACGCCGTACGACGTCGTAAGATGATCGAGCAGCTCGTTCGTCAGATCGTGCCATCCGGTGCCGGGTTCCGTAGCGGAGACGGACTCGTCGATCATCTCGTTGACGATCGCTGCGAGTGAGACATCGCGCCCGCGGATCTGCGGTGCGATCGTCAAGGACGGCCGATCGGCTCGAGCCGCAGCCACCGCGAATGACGCCCTGGGGATCGAGACGATGATGTTGTCGAGCGCCCCACCCGCGGTTGCGGTCCATTCGACGCCGGCCGGAATGAGCGTCACGTTTCCAGCCATGGCGGTATGATCGAGACGCCGCCGGCCTATGGTACACGCGATCCCGACGAAGCTGCTGCGTTGAGCACGATCGTGTGCCGATCGGACAAACCAGCCAACGCGGGCGCGCCCTCGCACCGGAAGTGGTGGAGTCCCAGGGTTTCTGATCCCTGCGGTCCAAACGCCTGGATGAGTTTTGTCCGCTCCGGGCCCTGGGCGTCGGTTACATCGTCAAACATTCCTACTATCCCGCAACGTGAAACATTTGGGCCTGCCCCCCCACGGGTAATCCGGCTGGAATGTTAGTGCAGGGTCGGTGCGGGTACCACGGGGGGCTTGCAACGCTTGTGCACCCGGCCACGGCGCGGCCGTTCCGCCGCGAGGCAGAATCGTCTCCCTTCGGGTCGTGCATCAAGTCGAGATTTTGCATTCCCCGGGGCTGTCGTGAAATTGGGTCTTCAGCTGTTGCGTAGTCCGCTGGCAGATCGCGAAGCGGACGACGTTGCTGGAGCCGGACGACAGCAGTTCCCCAACCCCGAAGCATTCAGTCGACCGGCTCAGGAACCGAGCCGATCTGTCCCTGCGCGGCAGGTCCGCGTCAGGCTCCTGGCTCAGCGCTGCCCGGATCACGCCGCGTCGTGCCGCGCCTGCTCCTCCCCGCTCGGCAGGCGCGCGAGCAGCGACAGCAAGGCCCTGTCGCTCAGCACCGCCACCCGCTCCTTGCGCTTGAGCCAGGCGCAGGCCTCCGCGACGGTGGCGGCGTCGGTCAGCTTGGCGACCGCGAGCGCGTGGTCCACGTCGACGTCGCCGCGCGGGCGCGACGGGGTGTCGGGCAGGAAGCTCTCGTGCAGCTCGCGCAGGGCCGGGTCGTGGTAGAGGGCCAGCAGGCCGTCCGCGTCATCGTAGCCGGCGGAGGCCAGGTCGCGCGCGAGCAGGTTGGCGCGGCTCGCGATGGGCGGCGGGCTTCGTTCCTCCGGCGTCGTCAGCAGGCCGAACCGCTTGAGGAACAGCCCGATGCCGAGCTGCCCGCTCGCCCAGGACAGCAGGATGGCGAGCAGCAGGCCCGCGATGGTGGGTGACATCCAGGCCACCAGCGAGGGCGAGATCAGCAGGCCCGCGAAGAGCGTCACGACGCCCAGCGCCACGTGGGAGCGGTGCCGGCGCACGATGTCGGAGAAGGGGATCGAGCCGTCGTCACGGCGCTGCGGGTTCCAGCCGGTGTCTCGCCCGAACAGGATCTGCATCACCGAGCCCGACTGCACCAGCATCATGATGGGCGCGAGCAGCGCCGACATGAGCACCTCGATCACCGCCGAGGCGAGCAGGCGCGCCGGTCCTCCGCAGGCGCGCCGCGTCGCGGGCTGCACGAGGGCGACCAGCAACCCGAACGCCTTCGGGGCGAGCAGCACCCCCATGGTGATGGTGAAGAGGTCGAGCGCGCGCTGGGCGTCGAAGCGCGGCCAGGCGGGGAACAGCGAGAAGTCCTTCGTGAAGTATTCGGGCCGGATGTAGGTCGACTGCAGCACCAGCACGATGCCGACCAGCAGCTGCGCCATCCACAGGGGCGAGGCCACGTAGCTCATGATGCCCGTGGCGAAGTGCTGGCGCGACGCCGGGTGCAGGCCGCGGGCGAACAGAACGCGGACGTGCTGCAGGTTGCCCTGGCACCAGCGCCGGTCGCGCACGCCGACGTCGATCAGCGAGGGTGGGCTTTCCTCGAAGCTGCCGCCCAGCGTCGGCAGCATGGTGACCGAATAGCCGGCCCGGCGGATCAGCGCCGCCTCCACGAAGTCGTGGCTGAGGATGTGGCCGCCGAAGGGCGGCCGCCCGCGCAGGTCCGGCAGGCCGCAATGGTCCGCGAAGGCCTTCGTGCGGAGAATCGCGTTGTGGCCCCAGTAATTGCCGTCCCGGCCCATCCAGGCCGCGAGACCCGCGGCGATCACCGGCCCGTAGACGCGGGCCGCGAACTGCTGCAGCCGGGCGAACAGCGTGTTGCGGTTGATGATCAGCGGCAGGCTCTGGATGATGCCGGCGTCCGGGTCGGCCTCCATGGCGGCCGCGAGCGTCACGATCGCGTGCGCGGTCATCAAACTGTCGGCGTCGAGCACCACCATGTGCTCGTAGGCGCCCCCCCACCGGGTCACGAAATCGGCGATGTTGCCCGCCTTGCGGCTCGTGTTCTTCGGGCGGCGGCGGTAGTGGACGCGCGCCACGCCGCGCAGCCGGTCGCGCAGGGCCAGGAAGGCACGCTCCTCCGCGATCCACACGTCCGGGTCGGTCGTATCCGACAGCAGGATATAGTCGAAATGACCCTGGAGGCCCGTGCGCGCCACGTCCTCGCAGATGGCCTGGAGCGCCCCGAACACGCGGGCCGTCCCCTCGTTGTAGATGGGCATCACCACGGCCGTGCGGGCCGAGAGCCGGTCGGGCAGGGCGGGGGGCTCGGGCGCGAAGAACAGCAGCCAGATCCCGCCCGCGACCGCGCTGGTGAAGGAGAGCGCGATCCACGAGAAGTTCGCCACGAACAGCACCAGCAGCACCCATTCGAGCAGGGTGGTGGAGCCGACGCTGACGACCTTGTACATGTCCCAGCCGCCGAACACCGTCAGCGCGAGCCCGCCGCCGAACACCATGAGCCGCGCGGGCCAGGGCGTGCCCGCGAGCCGCTGCCACGCCGAGTGCCGCCGCGTGGCGGGGTCGAAGCGCGCCAGGCTCTGCACCGGCATGGCGAGCGGCTGCTCGGGCGGCATGGCGGGCTGCGCCGCGCCCGCGTGCAGCACGAGCGGCTCGCGATCGGGGCCGGTCGTCACGCCGTCCACCGGTAGAGCCATGTTTCGCTCGCGGGTTTGCCGGTGGCCTCCAGCACGAGGCGGAGCTCGACGGCGGTTTCGTTGCCGGGGTCGAGCTCGAACAGCACGCGGCAGGTCTTCATCTCGGGGGCGGTGAAGGTTCGCACGGCCGACAGCGTGCCGAGGCTGGTGGTGAGCGCCGGTTTCAGCGCGGCCGCGACCGCGGCGTCCGCGAGGTCGTCGCCGGTGAACTCGACCAGGAAGCGCTTTCGCTTGCCGGACGAGCCGCGCCCGGAGCGCGTTTCCGTCACCACCGCCAGGGGCGGCCGCTGCAGGGGGTTCCAGCACCAGGACTGCCGGTAGGCGAGCGCCACCTCCGTGCCGGCCGCGAGCGGGGACTTCGGCTGCCAGAAGCACACGACGTTGGTGTTGATCTCGGCGTCGGATGGGATCTCGACCAGCACGACGCTGCCCTCGCCCCAGTCGCTCAGCGGCTCGATCCACAGTGAGGGACGCACTTCCCAGTGCTGCTCGTCGTCCTCGAACCGGGCGAAGCGCCGCTCGCGCTGCAGCACGCCGAAGCCGCGCGGGTTGGCGTTGGCGAAGGACGAGATCTGCAGCGTCGTGCGGTTCGACACCGGCCGCCACAGCCATTCGCCGTTGCCGTTGAGCACCTGCAGGCCGCCCACCTCGTAGACGCCCTCGCGCAGGTCGTCGATGCCGCGGCGGTCGACGGGGCTGAAATACGACATGGCCGCCATCGTGCCGAGCCCGAGCCCGTCCACCGCACCGCGGGTGAACAGCGTGCATTCCGCGTCCACGATGGTGATGTCGCCGGGCCTGAGCGTGAAGCGGTAGGCGCCCGTGACGCTCTCCGAGTCGACGAGCGCGTGCAGCACCAGCGCGTTCACGGCCAGGGTCGGCTTCTCGATCCACACTTCCCGAATAAGGGGGAACTCTTCCCCGCGCGGGTCGGCGGTGCGGATCGACAGCGCGCGCGCCGTGACCCCGAAGGTCTGGCCGCGCGCGATGGCCCGGAAGAAGCTCGCGCCCTGGAAGATCGCGACCTCGCTGGTCTCGCCCGTCCCGGTGGGCTGCAGAATGCGGAAGCCGGAATAGCCGAGGTCCGGGATGGCGGCAGGCACGGGAAGCGCGCCGAACTCGAACCGCGCCGGATCGTAGCCGAGCCGCTGGACGGTGCCGTTCTCGACCAGGTTGATGACCATGGGGGCCGCGAACAGGAACCCGCGATGAAGCGGCTCGACCGCGAAACCCGCGGCTTCCGACGCCCAGACGGCCGTGTGCGGCCGGGTCCGGATGCCGACGTACTGATCGTAGGTCAGCTTGGCGAACGGGGCGGGAAGGTCGGACGGCGGCGCCGCGAAAGGTTTTTTGGCCAGGTCCCGCGCCGCGGACGCGACCTGGCTTTCCGTGAACACAGGTGGCTGCTGTGCGACCGCCTTCGCGGGCGGGGCAGGCGTGGTTTGCGCTCCCGCCACCGCCGTCGAGGCGCCCAAACCCAGTGCGGCCAGCTTCAGGACATCTCGGCGGAGGATCATCGACGAAAGTGCGCTCGCGACGGCTGGTTCAAAGTCTCGCGTTCCACCCATTTGCGGACGGGCCACCCCGTCTCTATAACCGAAAATGCTGCACCAGCGAGACGTTTTTGCCGGAACCGATCGAACCCATCAACAGTTTGGAGCGGCTCGGCAAGCGCCGCTGCCTCGCCGTGGTGCTGGCCGCGGGCGAGGGCACGCGGATGCGCTCGACCACGCCCAAGCCGCTGCACGCGGTCGCGGGACGCTCCATGCTGGCGCACGTGCTGTCGGCCGCGCGCGCGTCGGGCGCGGATGCGATCGCGGTGGTGGTCGGTCCCGGTAGGGCGGATGTGGCAACGGCCGTCAGGCCGGCCGTGCCGGACGCGCGCGTGTTCGTGCAGACCGAGCGCAGGGGCACGGCCCACGCGGTGCTGGCCGCAGCCGACACGTTGCGCGACGGCTACGACGACCTGCTCGTGCTCTACGCCGACGTGCCGCTGATCCGTGCCGAAACGCTCGCGCGGTTGCGGGCGGGCGTGGCCGAAGGCGCCGCCGTGGCGGTGCTCGGCTTCCGCGCCGCCGACCCAACCGGCTACGGCCGCCTCGTCAGCGAGGGCGGCCACCTCGCGGCCATCCGCGAGCACAAGGACGCGAGCGAGGCCGAGCGCCGCATCGACCTGTGCAATTCCGGGCTGATGGCGCTCGACGGCCGTCTCGCCCTGGACATCCTCGAAAGCATCGGCACCGATAACGCGCAGGGCGAGTATTACCTCACCGACGCGGTCGCCCAGGCCGCCGCCCGGGGCCGCTCCTGCGTGGCGCTGGTGACCGACGAGGCGGAAGTGATGGGCGTCAACGACCGCGTGCAACTCGCGGCCGCCGAAGCCGCCATGCAGCGCCGCCTCCGCGAGGCCGCGATGCGCGGCGGGGCCACGCTGGTGGCGCCCGAAACGGTGTTCCTGTCCGCCGATACGGTGCTGGGCCGCGACGTCACGGTCGAGCCCCATTGCGTGTTCGGCCCGGGCGTCACGATTGCGGACGGGGCGGTGATCCACGCCTTCTCGCACCTTGAGGGCGCGAGCGTCGCGACGGGCGCCAACGTCGGCCCCTTCGCCCGGCTGCGGCCCGGCGCGGTGCTGGGCGAGGGCGCCAAGGTCGGCAATTTCGTCGAGGTCAAGAACGCGGTGCTGGACCGGGGCGCCAAGGTCAGCCACCTGAGCTACATCGGCGACGCCTCCGTGGGGGCGGGGGCCAACGTGGGCGCGGGCACAATCACCTGCAACTACGACGGTTTCGGCAAGGCCCGGACGGTGATCGGCGCGGGCGCCTTCGTGGGCTCCAACTCGGCCTTGGTGGCGCCCGTCACGGTGGGCGCAGGTGCCTTCGTAGGCTCGGGATCGGTGGTGACCGACGACGTGGAGCCGGACGCGCTGGCGCTCGGGCGCGGGCGCCAGGTCAACAAGCCGGGCTGGGCCGCGGCCTTCCGCGCCGCGCAAGCCGCCCGCAAGGCGAAATAGGGAGAAGGCGCATGTGCGGCATCGTCGGCATCCTGGGCACCGGACCGGTCGCGCCGCAGATCGTCGAGGCCCTGAAGCGCCTCGAATATCGCGGCTACGACTCGGCGGGCGTGGCGACGCTCGAGGACGGCCGGCTGGAGCGCCGCCGGGCCGAGGGCAAGCTGCGCAACCTCGAAGCCAAGCTGGCGGGGGCGCCGCTGCGCGGGACGGCGGGCATCGGCCACACCCGCTGGGCCACCCACGGCCGCCCCACGGAGAACAACGCCCACCCGCACGCGAGCGACCGGCTCGCGGTGGTCCACAACGGCATCATCGAGAACTTCCGCGAGCTCCGGGCCGACCTCCTCGCCAAGGGCCACCGCTTCGCGACCGAGACCGATTCCGAAGTCGTGGCCCACCTCGTGACCGACCTGATGAATGGCGGCCTGCCGCCGACCGACGCGGTGCTGGCCGCGCTGCCGCGCCTCAAGGGGGCCTTCGCGCTGGCTTTCCTGTTCAACGGCCGCGAGGACCTGCTGGTCGGCGCCCGGCAGGGCGCCCCGCTGGCGGTGGGCCACGGGCAGGGTGAGATGTACCTGGGGTCCGACGCGCTCGCGCTCGCCCCGTTCACGGACGAGGTCACC
Organism: uncultured Lichenihabitans sp.; assembly: GCA_964243405.1. Taxonomy (GTDB): domain Bacteria; phylum Pseudomonadota; class Alphaproteobacteria; order Rhizobiales; family Beijerinckiaceae; genus Lichenihabitans. The sequence goes on from CAXTFJ010000002.1 coordinate 19,617, forward strand.
TACCTGGAGGAAGGCGACTGCGTGATCCTGTCCCGCGAGGGCGCGAGCTTCGTGGACGCGCAGGGGCGTCGCGCCAACCGGCCCAAGCAGCGCAGCCTCGCGGGCGCCTTCCTGATCGACCGCGGCAACTACCGCCACTTCATGGCCAAGGAGATCCACGAGCAGGCCGAGGTGGTGGCCCGCACGCTCGGCCACTACCTCGACATGTCGGAAGCCGCGGTGGCCCTGCCGTTCGAGGCGCCGTTCGACCTCGCCAAAGTGGAGCGCGTCACCATCCTGGCCTGCGGCACCGCCTATGTGGCGGGGCTCACGGCCAAATACTGGTTCGAGCGGATCGCCCGCGTGCCGGTCGACATCGACGTGGCGAGCGAGTTCCGCTACCGCGAGGCCCCCATGGCGCCGGGCGGCGTCACGGTCGTGGTGTCCCAGTCGGGCGAAACGGCCGACACGCTGGCGTCGCTGCGCTACGCGAGGGCGCAGGGGCAGCACATCGTAGGTGTGGTCAACGTGGCGACCTCCACCATGGCGCGCGAAAGCGATGTCGCGGCGCTGACGCTGGCCGGAGTGGAAATCGGGGTGGCGTCCACCAAGGCCTTCACCTGCCAGCTCGTCGTGCTGGCCTGCCTGGCGCTCGCCTTCGCGCGCGCGCGCGGCGCGCTGGACCGCGAGGGTGAGCGCCGGCTCGTCAACGAGCTGATCGCCCTGCCGGGCTTGATCGCCGAGGCGATCAGGATCGAGCCGCAGGTGGAAAGGATCGCCCACGTGCTCGCCCGCGCACGCGACGCCCTCTACCTCGGCCGCGGCACGAGCTTCCCGCTCGCGCTCGAAGGCGCGCTGAAGCTCAAGGAATTGAGCTATATCCACGCCGAGGGCTACGCGGCGGGCGAACTCAAGCACGGGCCGATCGCGCTGGTCGACGAGACCATGCCGGTGATCGTCATCGCGCCGCCCGACCCCGTCTTCGAAAAAACCGTGTCCAACATGCAGGAGGTCGCGGCGCGGGGCGGCCGCATCATCCTGATCGGCGACCGGACGGCCGCCGAGGACGCGGCCGTCGAGGTGGAAGCGGCGCTGGTCATGCCCGACATGGCGCCGACCTTCGCGCCGGTCGTCTACGCCCTGCCGATCCAGATGCTCGCCTACCACACGGCCGTCATCATGGGGAAGGACGCCGACCAGCCGCGCAACCTCGCGAAATCGGTGACGGTGGAATAGGGCCGCATCGTGCTTTCCCGCTCGGTCGTGAGTTCTAAGAAAGCCTGTCAGAAATAACAGACATTGTTCGAGGCCAAAGACTGTCCACGAGATGGAGGGGGCCCCTGGCGCCGGACCACTTGGTTGTCGGAGACCGGCTCGAGGGAGGCGGCCTGTGTGCCGAATGGCGGCTCGGCGTGGGCGGGACCGGCGAAGATGAAAGCGGTCGCAAGTGCGATGACGAAGCGCATCAGGCGCGGTCCTTCCGATCTCCCGCGGCCACGGCATCCCGCGGCCGTCCGGGGCGCCAGAAGTAGAGGAGCAGCACGGTCAAGGCCGCGACGGCAGCGGTGACCTGCACCAAGCCCACGGTGTCGGACAGGAAGTCGCCGACGTTGGTTCCCCAGGTGCGGACGCACGCGACGACGATCCAGAAGACGATCCCCCTCCGGCGGGCGGCACCGGAGACGGTGAGGAGCGCGGCGGCGAGCACTGCGGTCGAGAGGGCGACCGCGCCCGGCAGTTCGAGGCCCGACCTGAAGGCCAGCCAGTCCCCCACCGCCGTCCCCAGGGTCCCGGCCACCAACATCGTTGCCCAGAACCACGGGTCGCCCCCTCCGCCGCGAGGCGCGTCGTCCCCGGCGCCGCGGTCCCGGTACGCCAGCAGCGCGAGGGCGACGGCCCAGGCCGCGATGACGACCGGGAACGACCAGGGCGACCTGACCGCGGGAGGCTCGCCCGGCGTCAGGATCTGCAGGTCGGAGAGGTTTGTCGCCGCGGCGCGGACGAGGACGATGGCGAGCCAGTACCAGGCCGTGGTCCGGGGGGCGAAGCGCGCCACCAGCGCCACGCAACCGAACAGCACGGCGAGCACGGGCAGGCCGCGCCAGTACCCCAGTCCCAGTTCGCGGGACAGGACGTCGCCCAGGTTGGCGCCCAAGACGCTCGCGGAGCAGAGGACGGCCCAGTAGCGCGGCCCGAGCGGGGGTGCGGGGATCAGCGGCCCGACCCTGACGGGCCCGACCCTGACGGGCCCGCCCCTCTCGACGGTGTCGGCACGCCCAGGTTCCATGATCCAGTCTCCAGGCTGTCGGTTGACGCCGCGGTTCGTGCGGAGGATTCGCCAGCGAGAGCCGGCCGCCGCTCGGCCACGCCGGGACGGGCGTGACCCGCGCGAGGTCGTCGCGCTCGCCCGGATGGACGTCGGGATCTCGCGGGTGGGCCTTCGATCGATGCCTCGGGTCGGCCGGTCGCCGTCACACAGGATGCGAACGATGCTTCGCGTTGTCTACTCGCGTTCTTCCCACGTCGGACGACGCCTCGCCGCGGCGCTCGCGTGCGGCCGCTTTCCACACGGTCCCGAAGTCTCGGAGGGGCGAATCGTCGCTGCGGGCGCTCGCATTCGAGGGACATGGTTTCGTGGCCCCTCCAGCCCAGCGGCTTCGAGCTGACCGAGGCGACCAGCGATGCGCTCGACGAGCCGTCCCGAGCGGTGAGGCGGCGGACAGCCTTCCGCAGCTCGGGTCCGCTCCGGCTCAGCTGGACGATGCGCTCCGCCCGGAAGCCGGTACCATCCTGCGCAGCAGGCCGTCGCGCCAAACGTAATGGTGGACGAGCGCCGCGAGGGCATGGAAGAGCGCCAGCGCCAGGAGCGCGTTGGCGACGAGACCGTGCCAGTGGGTGATCGGCCGCCGCCAGGCGCGGTCGCCGACCTGCGGCAGGTGGAAGAGGTCGAACATCGAGTAGCCACGCACGAAGGCGTTCACGACGCCGAGCACGACCACGGCGATCAGCAGCAGGTAGAGGACATAGTGGGTCGCCTTGGCCAAAATGTGCAGCGCGCCCCGGTCCGCGGCCGGCAGAGCGACGCCCGGGCCGGCCCGCCACACGACGCGGGAGATCAGCGCCAGGGCGAGCGCGAAGCCCAGGGTGACGTGGATGGACCACAGGCCCGTGTTGGCGAGGCTGCCGTCGGGGAAATCGTCGGCCGTCTGCCCGAGGAGCCAGAGGACCGCGACCAGCGCCGCCGTGAGCCAGTGCAGCGTGACGGTGGTCCGGTCGTAGCGGTCTTGAACGACGTCCTGCATGCTCGAACCCTCCCTTCGGTTTAAGTGGCGCGCCGGAAGATGTGTCCCGCGGGCGCGCCGCGGCGGTCAGCTGTTGCCGATGAGGATGCCGGTCGCCAGCACCAGGCCGCCGCCCAGCATGACCTTGGCGGCCGCCGACACGGGAGACGTCTCCATGAAGCGCCACTGGATGACGGCGATCGCCAGGAGCTCCAACACCACCACCATGCCCGCCACGACGGTGGCGGTCCAGAACGCCGGGATCAGGTACGGCAGCGTGTGGCCGATGCCGCCCGCCGCCGTCATCAGCCCGCACACCAGCCCCCGCAGCAGCGGCGTGCCGCGTCCGGACAGCTTGCCGTCGTCCGCCAGCGCCTCCGCGAACCCCATCGAGATGCCCGCGCCCAGCGAGGCCGCGAGCCCGACCAGGAAGGCGTTCCAGGGCAGGTGGGTGGCGAAGGCCGCCGCGAACACGGGCGCGAGCGTCGACACGGAGCCGTCCATCAGCCCGACGAGGCCGGGCTGCACCACCTGCAGCACGAAGCGGCGGCTGGCGTCCTGGTCCTCCGCGCCGCGCTTGACGTCCGACAGGTGCTTGGCCTCGGCATCGACCGCGCGACGCTCGTGCCCGGCCTCGGTCTCGGCGAGGTCGCCGAGCAGCTTGCGGACCTCCGCGTCGCTCGTCCGGCTCGCGGCCGCGCGATAGAACCGCTGCGAGTCGCGCTCCATCTCGGCCGCGTAGCGCCGCACCGCCTCGACCCCCAGCGCGCGAACCTGCCAGTGCGGCTTGCGTGACGGATGCGAGCGGACGTCGTGCCGGCGGACCAGCGGGATGTGATCCCCGAAGCGCACCGCGAAGGTGTCGATCAGCTGGCGACGGTGACCGTCCTCCTCGACCGCTATCTCGTCGAACATGTCGGCGGTCAAGGGGTACTCCCGTCGCAGCGCGTGGGCGAAGTCGGCGTAGACGCGCGCGTCCTCCTCCTCGTTGCTGATCGCCAGCGCGAGGACCTCGACCTCGGTGAGGTCGCCGAACTGCCTCATGCCATCACTCCTTAGAATTAGTCAAATTCTAAGGAAGGCATTGGTCTAAATCAACTCCCCTGCCGCGAAAGCTCTCGGGCGAGGGGTGGGCTGAGCGCATTGGATCGAATTGGACCTGCGGCTAAGGAGGATGCTGGCCCATCGGCCGGTGCGGACGTGGGCCAGCAAGACCAGGCCCACTTGCTGGCAGGTCGCATATGCTACATCATGGTAACCGGGATGTTCAAAGTCCTACACGCACCGCCTGGGCGGCGGGGCGCGACCGGTGACGATCAATCATCGGGAACAGGCCGGAGTCGGCCTCATTGGGGAGGGAAACTACCGATGCAGTTTGCGATAAGCTCTTCGTTCGCCGTCGTTGCGCTGTCGTGCGCGCTCGCATCCGCGACGGCCGCCTCGGCCCAGACCGTCAAGCAGATGGGCACGATCGAGGTACCGGGACAGAAGCTCGCCTCGTTCGACATCAGCACCGTGGCTGATGGGACCTACTACCTGGCCGACCGATCCAACAAGGCCGTGGACATGGTCGACGCCAAGTCGCACGCCTTTAAGGGTCGCGTCGAAGGGTTCGTGGGCCCGTCCGACTCCAACGACACGGCTGGTCCCAACGGCGTGCTGGTGTTGTCGAAGCTCGGCCAGGTCTGGGCCGGCGACGGCAACAGCACCGTCAAGGTGATCGACCTCAACACCAAGGCGGTCGTCGCCACCATTCCCACGGGGGGCAAGGCGCGGGCCGACGAGATGTCGGTGGACGCCGCGGGCTCGACCGTGCTGGTGACCAACGACGCCGACGACCCCGTGTTCGTCAGCCTGATCTCCACGGCGCCCGACCACAAGGTGCTCGCCAAGATCGAGTTCCCCGACGCCAGCAACGGCATCGAGCAGTCCGTCTGGGACGCCGCCACGGGCCTGTTCTACATTTCGGTCCCGGAGGTCGGCAAGGACAAGACCAAGGGCGAGATCGCCGTGATCGACCCCAAGGCCGGCAAGGTGGTGCGGACCATCCCGCTCGACCGGTGCGAGTCCGCCGGGATGGTGGAGGGGCCCAAAGGCACCTTCCTGGTGGGGTGCAGCGAGGACGCGGTCGAGGCCGGCTTCAAGCCGACGTCCGTGCTGGTCGACGTGGCCGGCGGCAAGATCCTGAAGACCTTCAGCGAGGTCGGCGGCTCTGACGAGGTCGCCTACGACCCGTCCGCGAAAATGTACTACCTCGCGGCGCGCGGCATGACGGGCGGCGCGGTGCTCGGCGTCATCGATGCGGCCCGCAACGCCTGGGTCGCCAACCTCCCTGTCGCCAAGAACACGAAGTCCGTGGCGGCCGACCCGGCCACGCACCAGGTCTTCGTGCCCCAAACCCCGACCGCCGCCTGCCCCAACGGCTGCATCGCGGTGTTCGGCCCGGCGTCGTAGCAGGCGCCAAAGAGCGCCGGCAGCGACGAGGTCGCAGGCTTCGTCGGCGGCGAGGCGCGCGGTGGGTGCCGCAGGCCCGCTTGTACCGACCGGACGACGACAGCCGCTCGTACCCGGTTGCCGTCGAGCGGCTTCGGATGCCCAGCAACCCGCGCGCATCGCCCCGGCGTCCGAGCGCCCGGGGCGCTCGCGATCACCGGGAGCGGGGTGTCTCGTCGCCGGTTGGCAGGTCCATGGGCGTGCCCGCCAGCCGGCTCCGCAGGCCGTTCAGCCGCTCGAGGCTCCGCGCGGTCTCGTCCGGCCGCGTCGCGGCCACGCCGACCAGGAGGGCTTCCAGCAGCGCCAGCGTTCCCGCGTGCATGCTGAGCCTATCGGCCCGGCCGCGCGGGGCGGTGATGACGAAGTCCACGCGACGCTGCAGGGTGGGGCCGAGCGTGTCGGTGACGAGCATCCGGCGCAGGCCGAGCCGCTCCGCCTCGTCGAGCAGGACCGTGATTTCGGCGTAGGGGTGGCCGTAGGCGAGGATCAGCAAGCGGTCGCCCTCCCGCAGGCCGTTGAGGTCGTCGGCCGCGAGCAGGCCCGTCCGGGTCAGGGTGGATGCGGTGAGACCGAAGCGTCGCATCTGGACGGATACGTATTCCGCGATGCAACTCGTCGGGCCGATGCCGAAGACGACGACGCGGGGAGCCTCGGCGAGGAACGTCACCGCGCGCGCGTAGACGTCCCGCGACATGTCGCGGCGAAGCGCCGCCAGCGCCTCCGCGTGCACCTCCAGGGTCATGTCCAGCGCCCGGCCGAGGTCGCCCCCGACCTCCGACAGGGTGGCGGCGAGGCGGTCGACCTGCGTCAGCCTCCGCCTGGTCTCCTCCGCGATGAAGCGACGGAGGTCGTCCAGGCTGCCGAACCCCAGCGTGCGCGCCGTCCGGATCACGGTGGCGTCGCTGGTGCCGGCGCGGGCGGCGAGAACCGCGGCCGAGGAGATCAGGACCTGCTCCCGGCTGTCCCGGAACAGCCTGGCCACCTTGGCCTCCGCGGCGCTCAGCGTGGGCAGGCGGTCGGCGATGAGGTCGTCGAAGGTCGGCCCGGCTTCGTCCACGTTTCGCTCCCGTGTATCCAAGACACCCATCCTTCGTCACGGCTGCTTAGGACAACGTCTCGCCCCCTTGAAGAGGGATCGTGAACGCTACACATCTGCGCTGTTGATGCTTGAAATGCTACATCTACGCCGCGAGCGGGGAGGTCTGGTCGATGACGTTCGATGCCATCCATGCCTGGCCGACGGTGCTGGCGGCCTTTCTCGCCTCGGCGGTCGAGTTCGTCGAGGCGCTCACGGTGGTGCTGGCCGTCGGCATCGTGCGGGGCTGGCGCGGCGCCATCGCGGGCAGCGCCATGGCCCTCGCCTGCCTTCTCGCCATCATCCTGGTTCTCGGTCCGGCCTTGACGCAACTGCCGCTCGGCCCCTTGCAGTTCGTCGTCGGCGTCCTGCTCGTCCTTTTCGGGCTGCGGTGGCTGCGCAAGGCCATCCTGCGCGCGGCCGGCGTGATCCCGCTCCATGACGAGGCGGCAGCCTTCGCGAAGGAAACCGATTCCCTTCGGAATGCGGCCCCGGTCGCCGCGGGTTGGGACATGGTTGCGGTCGGCACGGCCTTCCAGATCACCATGCTGGAAGGCTTGGAGGTGGTGTTCATCGTGGTCGCCATGGGGGCTGCAGGCACCGGCCTGTTGGTGCCGGCAGGGCTCGGCGCGCTGGCTGCCCTCGCGCTGGTGCTCGCCGTCGGGGTCGTGGTACGGGGACCGCTCTCGTCCGTCCCGGAGAACGCGCTCAAGTTCGGGGTCGGCGTGCTGCTGTCGGGGTTCGGCACCTTCTGGGTCGGCGAGGGACTCGGGCTCGACTGGCCCGGCGCGGACCTGTCGGTCCTGGGCCTGTGCCTGGGCTTTCTCGCGGTCGCGCTCGCAACCGTCCCGCTCTGCCGCCACCCGGCCCGGGCCGCGCGGGTTGCCTGACGCCGACGTCGGAAGAGGACGAACCACCATGCCCTGGATCAGAACCGCCGCCCGCGAGGTCTTCGCCCTCTTCGTCGACGACGGCTCCTTCGCGGTCGCCATCCTGGCCTGCCTCGGGCTGGCTTGGCTGGTATTGCCCCGCCTCCCGGCGCTCGGCCCGTGGTCCGGCGCCCTTCTCTTCGCCGGCCTCGCGGGCGTGCTGGTCGCCAGCGCGCTCAGGCGGGCGGGACGCTGAGGAGAGCCTCGGGGCGCCGCATCCGGCAATCGCGCCCGACCGCGCCGTGAAGCCGCGACGGACGAGGGAACCCGGCCCACAGCCAGAAAGCAAGATGACGCCGTAACCCGGCGTTGAAGCCTTGCACGGCATGCTCGCGCGCGACGCCACCTCCGTCCGGGCCGGCACCGTGCTCATCATTCTGACCTTCGTGTTCAATGCCGGGCTGAACTTCCTGCTCGGCCTCGTCTTGGCCCGCCTGCTCGGCCCGGCGGAATACGGCCGCTTCGCCATCGGCGCGACCTTGGCGATCGTGCTCGCGACCGCGTGTTTCGACTGGCTGCGCCTGTCCGCGACGCGCTTCTACACGGAAGGCACGCGCGGTTCCGACCCGCAACTGCGGGCCACGTTGAACGCGAGCTACTTCGGCCTGGGCGCGCTTGTGGCTCTCGTGGCGGCCGGCGCCGCCATCTTCCGCGTCGACGCCGGCCTGAGCGGCGGCGTGCTGGCCGGAGCCCTGCTGCTCGCCATCGCCAACGCGCGGTTCGACTTCGCCACCGCGCTGGCGCGCGCGCGCTTCCTCGAAGGCCCGCACACGCTGCTGATGGTGGTCAAGAACGCGGCGGTCTTCGCCAGCGCGGTCGGCGTGGCGCTCTGGTCCCGCAGCGCCGGGCCGGTGCTCCTCGTCCTCGCGGTCGCCACCGCCGCGTCCGTTCTGCCGGCCCGGCGCGTCCTGGCCGACCGCGCCGCGCCGCTGCGAGCCGCCGCCTTGCCCCGGCTGCGTGCGCTGGCCGTCTACGGGCTGCCGATCGTGGCCGCCAACGCGCTCTACCAGGTGATCGCGCTCGCCAACCGCAGCGCCGCCGCCTCGACGCTCGGCTTCGCGGACGCGGGCCAGCTGTCGCTTGCCACCGACCTCAGCACGCGGCTGCTGCTGACCGCCGGCGCGGCGCTCGACGTCCACCTGTTCCAGCTCGTCGTCCGGCGCGACGCCGCGCAGGGCCGGGACGCTGCCCTCGCGCAGCTCCGCACCAACACGGTCGCGATCACCGCCGCGCTCCTGCTGCTGGCGGTGGGTTACGCGGGCGCCCTGCCGCGCTTCGCGGCCCTCGTGGTGCCGCCCCAGTACCGGGAAGACTTCGTGCCGGTCAGCCTGCTGCTGCTGCCCGGCATCCTGGCCTTCTGCTCGCTGAACTTCTGCCTCAACCCCGTCTTCCTGCTGGCCGGGCGGACCGCCCCCGTGGTGTGGGCGGGCTTGGCGGCGCTCGGGGCCGATCTCGCGGGGCTCGCCTCGATGCCGCACCGGCTCGGCGCCCCCGGCTACGCGGGCGTGCACTCGGCGAGCCTGCTGGTCGGCTGGGCCGTCGCCGCGTCCCTCGCCTACCGCGAGCCCGCCAACCGGCCGCCGCTGCGCGACATGGCCGCGACCGGCACCGCGGCCGTCCTAGCGCTGGCCGCGATCTGGCCGACCCGCTCGATCGGCCAGCCGGTCGCGGCCTTAGCCTTGGCCGCCGTCCTGGGCACGTCGGTCTACGCGGCCGTCCTGCTCTGGCTCGACGTCGCGGGCGCCCGCGCCATCGTCCGGCGACTGGCGGCCCGGCCCCTCCGCGGGTCCGCGCCCTCCTTCACGGTTCGCTAGCATTTTAGCCGCAACTGTCACGCATGGGTCACCGTCCGACGGCCGTACGAGAGTTTTGCGTTCCATGATGCTCGACCGTTGGCGCCGGTTTCGGCGCGGGCCCGCCGGGGCGATCCACATCCTCGTATTGTTCGCCCTGCTCGCGGGCTGCGCGGGACAGTTCGACGTCGAGAACGACGGCACGGTCACCCCCGCCACCGTGAGCCTGATGGAGGCGCAGGACATGGAGCGGGGCGCGCCCATCCTGATCCGCGTTTTCAAGGAGGACAGCACGCTGGAGGTGTGGAAGCAAGACCGGTCCGGCCGCTTCAAGCCGCTGCGCTCCTACGCGGTCTGCAAGTTCTCGGGCGGCCTCGGCCCCAAGCAGGCCTTCGGCGACCACCAGGCGCCCGAAGGTTTCTACGACATCGGCCCAGGCCAGATGAACCCGCACTCGCGCGAATACCTGGCGTTCAACGTCGGCTATCCCAACGCCTACGACCGCGCCTTCGGCCGCACGGGCGACTCGCTGATGGTGCACGGCGGCTGCCGGTCCGTCGGCTGCTACGCGATGACGGACGCCCAGATGGACGAGATCTTCGGCCTGGCGCACGAGGCCTTCGCGGGCGGCCAGTCCCGCATCCAGTTCCAGGCCTACCCGTTCCGCATGACGGAGGCCAACCTCGAGCGCCACGCCGCCGATCCCAACATCGCGTTCTGGCAGGACCTCAAGGTGGGCAACGACCTGTTCGCCGCGACCTCGCTGCCCCCGAAGGTCGCGGTCTGCGACCGGCGCTATACGTTCGCGGCCGCCACGTCCGACCGCGCGAGCGGGTCCGCGCCGTCCTGCCCCGGCCCGTTCGCGGGCGGCGAGACGCGCACCTTCTGAAAGCCGCGGACGGACCCGCGCCCGGCCTTTCCGCGGCGGCGACGCCCAAGGCTTGCGGCGCTCCGATCGAGCTTCCGAGCCCCTGATTCACCATAGGCAAAGCTGGAGCTTCGGGTTTGGGGGCGACGCGCGGGCAGAGCGCGGCTGCGGCCTGTTCCGGCAAGGAACGGATGGCGTCCTCCGCCGGGTCGTTCTTCGATGGACGTCCCGGCGAGGAACGTCGCGAGACGGGGGTGGATGCGGGCCGAGGCGGCCGGCGATCCAGGGCCGTGGCGGCAACAGGCCGTGCCGGGCCGAGCATTCTCCGGCCGACGACGCGGTGCTCGTGAGCGACGAGACGGCGTCCCGAAGCAGGGCAAGGCTTCGTGCAGAGCGGCGCGCCGATGCACAGGTCCTCCCCGCAGGGACGTCATTTCGCCCATTGCTGGAGCGGGCCGTCGACCCAATGCGGGTGACCGGCTCGGCCCCCACCGGAAACGCCGCAGCCTCGCGGTCGGCGCTTCCGTCGGAAGGTGTGGCGCCCGGGCGGACCGCTCACCGCGTCTCGTCGTGTTTAGAACTTGTAGTTCAGACCGGCGCGGACGATGTCGCCGGACGTGCGGACCGAAGCGGTGTAGGACTGCCCCAGGGTTGCCGCAGCGATCCCGGGGATCAGGAACGAGTTCGCGTCAAGGTCGTAGTGAAGGAACTCCGCCTTGACGGTGACTGCGCTCGAATGCAGGAAATTGAGAAACGAGGCGGTCGGCAGGGCATATTCCACGCCGCCGCCGTAGACGTAGCCGGTCTTCAGCGTCGAGCGGCTGCCGGTGAAAAGATCGGCGCCGGCACCGTTGAGGAAGTCTTCGCGGTCTCGCACGTCGCCGTAGGCGAAGCCGCCCGTGCCGTAGACGAGAACCCGATCGAAGGCATAGCCCAGTCGGCCACGCACGGTGCCGAGGAAGTCGGTTCGCGAGCGGAACACCGTCGCATTGGGGTTCACGAACGCCGCGGTCGACGACCCGTCGATATATTGCGCATCCGCCTCGATCCCCAGCACCACACCGCCGAGGCCGCCCAGGAAGCCGGTGCCAAGCGCGTAGTTATAGCCGATCTCGCCGCCTCCGGTGAACCCGCTGGAGCTGTTGCGCAGGAACGGCGGACGGGCTCCCGACGCCTCCATCGCGGCCGTGGCGGCATTGTTGCCAACCGTGGAGAAGTTGTGATCGGTATCGAAGGCGTAGCCCGCGGTGGCTCCGAGATAGGCGCCGGTCCAGGTGAAGACCGGCAACGGCGCGACAAACGGAGCGGGTGCGACGCGGGACGGAAGGTCGGCGGCGACGGCGGCGTGGCCACCGGCGACGATTGCCAAGCCGGCGATGAACCAAGATTTGACGGGCAGCATCAAAGGCCTTTCCAAAGGAATTTCGACTCTGCCGTAGCGCCCGAGCTTGACCGGCACAATTCGATTTCAAAAGTCCGGGGTTGAACGAAGGCCAACGTTGCATTTACGTCACATTGATTGAAGAGTCTCTTCTACCGTAACTAGAAGTTGTTGTTTGCTCGCAGTCACGCGGGCGTAAGCTGTCGCGCATCGACCTGCGGAAACAACGTGCCGGGGGCCGTGGGTTCGCCCTCGGCCAGACCTATGGCCGAAGATCAACGTGCTTGAGGCTGGGCTGCCGGTTGGAGCCGCTCCGTCCGACGACCGGGCCTCTCGCCACGTCAGCGTCCCATCGTCGTCCCACGGGTCGAAGGAACCGTGCACTGTGCTGCGGGCCGCGGATTCCTGGGCCGCGCCCGCCACCGGCAGCCCGTGCTCGGCAGCCCCTGCCCGGCACGTCCATCAGCCCCCTGACGACGCCGCGCCGGTCGACCCGGCGCTTGCCACTCGCGGTGGCGGGTGGGACCAGCGGGACGACGACGGCCCATTCCTCGTCGGTCGGGTCGCGCAGCCTGCTCCGGTCGTGGCGACCCCGGGCTTCCCCCGTTCACGTCGGCAATCCACTGTTCAGCCGATGCCACACCACAAACTCCTCACCCCAGTCAACGCGTTCACGGACGGGATCCGAGCGCTGCGGTCGCAAACCGGGAGATGCTCGAAGGAGCGCCGGCTTCGGCGTGCCGGGCCCGAGGGTTCCCCGGGTGTGGATGCGGGTCCATTGGGCAGTCCCTGCAGCCTGTGAGCGAGTTTTGTCGATCGGGGCTCTATGCTACACTCAGCTGAATGCCGATGAGTTCATCCACCAAGCCGGCGCGGCCCGATGCGGGACGCCGCGGGACAGCCCCGTCTTGACGCTCGCGATCGACCTCGGCACGGTCCGAGGTGGCGGTGCGCCCGCGACCGTGGACCTGGAGGAGCTGCTCGCCACGCGCCTGCTCGTCCAGGGCAATTCGGGATCGGGCAAGTCGCACCTGCTGCGCCGCCTGCTAGAACGGAGCGCGCCGCATGTGCAGCAGCTCGTTGTCGACCCGGAAGGCGACTTCGTGGGGCTCGCCGAGCGCTTCAACCACGTGGTGATCGACGCCGACCGCAGCGCCGCCGACCTTGAATGCGTGGCGGCGCGGGTTCGCCAGCACCGCGTCTCCGCGGTGCTCAACCTCGAAAGCCTCGAGGCCGAGATGCAGATGCGCGCGGCCGCGATCTTCTTGAACGCCCTGTTCGACGCGCCGCGGGAGCACTGGTTTCCCATGCTGGTCGTGGTGGACGAGGCGCAGCTGTTCGCGCCCGCGGCCTCCACGGAGGTCGCGGAGGACGCCCGCCGCGCCTCGCTCGGCGCCATGACCAACCTGATGTGCCGCGGCCGCAAGCGGGGCCTCGCGGGTGTGATCGCCACCCAGCGCCTGGCCAAGCTCGCCAAGAACGTGGCCGCGGAGGCCACCAATTTCCTGATGGGCCGCACCTTCCTCGACATCGACATGGCGCGGGCCGCCGACCTCCTCGGGCTCGAACGGCGGCAGGCCGAGGTGTTCCGCGACCTCGGGCGCGGGCAGTTCATGGCGCTGGGCCCCGCCCTGTCGCGCCGGCCCCTGTCCGTGGTGGTGGGGTCTGTGGAAACCGCGCCGCGCGCGGGCACGCCCGGCCTGACCCCGCTTCCCGAGCCGTCGGCGGACGGCGCGCACGACCTGATCCTGGCGCCCGCGCGGACCGGGCTCGGCCGCCCCGCGGTGGAGCGGGCCGCCCCCACTCCCGCGCCGCCCAGCATGACGCAGATCCTGGAGCAGATCGTGCGGGACCGCGCGACCGAACCCGATTTGGTCGCGCCGGAAACGGAAGCAGACGTGGGCGCGCGAACCCTGGCGCTCCGCCGGACAGCCTACGAGATGATGGCCGACGCCGAGGCCGCGTTCCGTCCCGAGGCCGTGCTGTACCAGGATTTCCAGGTGCGGTGCCGCATCGCGCGACTGGGCGGCGCACCCCTGCCGCTGGCCGAGTTCAGGCTTCACCTCGCGGAAGCGCGGGCGCGGGTCGACCCGGCGGGTCCCGACGGGACGGAGTGGGAGCGGGCGGTGGCGGTCGCGGCCTCAATCCCCGACGACCTGCGCGCCGTCTACCTGATCCTGGCAGGGGCGGCCCTGCGCGGGGCGCCGTGCCCGTCCGATCTCGACATCTCCCGTCGCTGCGGCCATCACGCGGCCGGACGGGCCCGCAGCCGCGTCGGCCACCTGGAAAAACGCGACCTCGTGGTGATCCGCACCGACATGGGCGGGCGCCGCGCCGCCGTGCTGCCGGACCTCGGATGGGAGACCGCGCCGGGCGATGCCGCCGGGCCGGCCCTGCCGACCGACAGGCCCCAGGCCGCCGAATAGTGCGGCTGCGGAGGCTGGAGCCGGTCCGTTCCGGGTTGAGCCTGCGCGGCGCTTGTCAGTGCGTCCGACCGACGCAGAAGGCTACGACGTCGAGCAGCGCCTCCTTCCAGGCCGAGTCGGGAAAGATGCCGAGCGCGTCGTGGGCGATGGCGCCGTAGTGGCGGGCCCGCTCGACCGTGTCCTCGATGGAGCGGTGGCGCCGCATGGTGGCCATGGCGGTCGCGAGGTCGCCGTCCTCGATCCGCCCGCCCTCCAGGCAGCGGCGCCAGAACGACCTCTCCTCCTCGGAGCCGCGGCGGAAGGAGAGCACCACGGGCAGCGTGATCTTTCCTTCGCGGAAATCGTCGCCCACGTTCTTGCCGAGCGCCGCGCTTGAGCCGCCGTAGTCGAGCGCGTCGTCGACAAGCTGGAAGGCGATCCCGAGGTTCATGCCGTAGGCGCGCGCCGCGGCGATCTCGGCCTTGGGCCGCTCGGCCAGGATCGGACCCACCTCGCAGGCCGCGGCGAACAGCGCCGCCGTCTTGGCGCGGATCACGGCCAGGTAGGCGTCTTCCGTTGTGGCCGTGTCCTTGGCGGCGGATAGTTGCATGACCTCGCCCTCGGCGATCACGGTCGCGGCGGACGAGAGCACGTCCAGGCAGGCGAGCGACCCCACCTCCACCATCATGCGGAACGCCTGGCCGAGCAGGAAGTCGCCCACCAGCACGCTCGCCTCGTTCCCCCACAGCATGCGGGCCGCGAGCTTGCCCCGGCGCAGGTCGCTCTGGTCTACGACGTCGTCGTGCAGCAGGGTCGCGGTGTGCATGAACTCGACGGCCGCCGCGAGCTTGACATGCCCCTGGCCCGGGTAGCCGCACAGGCCCGCCGTGGCCAGCGTCATCAGCGGCCTCAACCGCTTGCCACCCGACGAGATGAGGTGGTTGGCGACCTCGGGGATCATCGTCACGTCCGATCCCGTGCGCGACAGGATGGTCCGGTTCACCTCGTCCAGGTCGGCTTGCACGAGGGACATCAGGTTGTGGAGGTCCGTCCGCCCGGACGGCCCCTCGATCGGTATCACGACGCCCAAGCTCGGCTTCCCTCGACCATGCCACGCCACAACCCCGTCGGTCGCGCGCGGCCCGGGACGCGCGGACCATAGAGCCGCGTCTCCATCACGGCAACACGAGGCACGGTGCCGCCACGTCCCCCCGTGACCGCGGGGTCCGGGCCGTGCAACAAGGGGTGGCTCCCGCCAGTCCTCCGCCCGATGATCGAACTGCTCCGCACCAACGATCCCGTCCTCCTGTCCTTCGCGGAAGCCATCCTGACGGAGGGTGCGATCGACCATTTCGTCGCCGACCGCCACATGAGCGCCCTGGAGGGATCGCTGGGTTTCCTCCAGCGTCGCATCCTGGTCGCGGACGATCAGGTCGCCCAGGCCCGCAGGCTTCTGTCCGACGTGGGTCTCGCCGACGATCTGGCGCGTGGTTGAGCGGTCTAGCGACGGGGCGGGGCAGGGGCCCGCGCCGTTCCTCGGCGGCAGACTGGTGCTCCATCAAGCCCGGGGCAGCCACCGGGCGGGTACCGACGCCGTCCTGCTCGCGGCGGCCGTTCCAACCGATGCCGGACCGGTGCTGGCCGACGTCGGTGCGGGCGTGGGAACGGTCGGGCTCGCGGTCGCGGCGCGATGCCCGGACCTGCTGGTCCATCTTGTCGAGAAAGACCCGGCTGCCGCCGCGCTCGCGGTCCGCAACGTGGAGGCCAACGGCTTCGGGACTCGCGCCCAGGTTCACGCGGCCGACCTGTTCGACCCCGCGATGCGTGAGACGCTGGGGGGCCGGATGAACACCGTCGTGTCCAATCCCCCCTTCTACCTCGCGGATCGGATTCGGGCGCCCCAAAACTCCGGAAAAGCCTCGGCCTACGTGTTGGAAAACGTTGTGGGGGGCCACGGTGCGTGGCTTCGGGCCTTGTTCACCCTCCTGGCCCCGCACGGCCTGGTCGCGATGATCCATCGGCCGGAAGCTCTGCCTGCCTTGCTCGCCGCGGCCGAGAACCGCATCGGCGCCATCGCGGTCCGTCCCGTTCATGCCCGGGAAAGCGAATCGGCCGGTCGCATCCTGTTCGCGGGCGTACTCGGCAGCCGTGCCCCGATGCGGATCGAACCTCCGCTCGTCCTGCACGAGGCCGACGGGTCCTTCACACCGACCGCGGAGGCGCTCCATCGGGGAACCCTGGTTCTGCCCTTCACGCAAAGAAAAAGCCGACCACGAGGGCCGGCTCTTTCTCCACGACCTGATTAGGCCTCAGCACACGCGAACGAGGTGCGGGCCGTAGTAACCGTAGACCCGCCGGAGGCAGCCGCCATAGCCGTATCCGCCATATCCAGCTCCGTAGTAGCCGCCGTACCCACCGTAGCCGCCGTACCCACCGT
The DNA here is from genome assembly GCA_964243405.1 of uncultured Lichenihabitans sp. Lineage (GTDB taxonomy): Bacteria > Pseudomonadota > Alphaproteobacteria > Rhizobiales > Beijerinckiaceae > Lichenihabitans. Next base: position 36,258 of record CAXTFJ010000002.1, read on the forward strand.
ATCCGCCGTAGCCACCATAACCGCCGTAGCCCAACCCGTAGCCCGAAGCGAGGCCGAGACCGAGTCCCAGACCGAACCCGCCGTAGCCGAAGCCACCGCGGCGATAGCCCCCGCCGTATCCGCCGCGGAAACCACCCCCGAAGCCCGGGCGGAAGAAGCGTCCACCGCCGAAGCCGCCCCCGCCGAAACCACCTCCGCCGAAGCCGCGGGCATCCGCCGATTGCGCGGTCACGATCGGCGCCGCCGCCAGCGACGCGACAGCGGTCGCGGCCAGCACCTTCTTCATAGACATCGTTCCAAAAGCCGACTTAAGCATTGACGCCGTCCTTGTTCGTCAGATCGCATCATCAACGCCGCCCGCCGCTCGGGGTTCCAAGCGTCGCGCAAGATGTCGCGTACAATCGGAACGCCGCGACGACTTAGCTTTGCTGTTCAGCGCAAGTTCATCTCCAGTTAATCTTGCGTTCATCTCGGAACGCTGCGCGCCTTCTTCGGTCGTGCAGGCTGCCGTGTCGGCGGCCCAGGCCGTTGTCCCACTGTGCTGCGACGTTCTCTCCGCGCGAGGGCGGGGCGCGCCGGTTAGCCGTCATTGCCGTGACAGGGCGCCGCGCCATAACGGACCGACCTCGCGCTCGAAAGGACCGCCATGCGCTACCTCCACACGATGATCCGCGTCGCCGACCTCGACAAGACGCTGGACTTCTTCACGCGCCTGATGGGCATGACCGAGACCCGCAGGATCGACAACGAAAAGGGCCGCTTCACCCTCGTGTTCCTGGCCGCCAACGACGACGTCGAGGCAGGCCGGACCGAACAGGCACCCCTGGTCGAGCTGACCCACAACTGGGATCCGGAGACCTACGGCGGCGGACGCAACTTCGGTCACCTCGCCTACGAGGTCGACGACATCTACGCGCTCTGCGACACGCTCATGCAGGCCGGCGTCACCATCAACCGTCCGCCGCGCGACGGCCATATGGCGTTCGTGCGGACTCCCGACAACATCTCGCTCGAACTGCTGCAGAAAGGCGGACCCAAGCAGCCCGCGGAGCCTTGGCTGTCCATGAAGAACACGGGAGAATGGTAGCTCTCCTGCCCGTGCCGGGGAAGAAGCGAGGCCCGTGACGCCATGATCGATCCCGACCGCCGCCACCTGCTCCACGCCGCGGCCCTGTCGCGGACGCGCATGGAGGCCGGGCTCGGCGGCCCGTTCGGGGCGGTCATCGTCCGGGACGGCGTCGTGCTGGCCGAAGGCTGGAACGAGGTGACCTCGGCCAACGACCCCACGGCCCACGCGGAGGTGGTGGCCATCCGGCGGGCCTGCGCGGCCGAGGGCTCCTTCTCGCTGCGGGGCGCGACGCTCTACTCGAGTTGCGAGCCCTGCCCCATGTGCCTGGCCGCCGCCTACTGGGCGCGGGTAGACCGTCTGGTCTACGCCAACACGCGCCACCAGGCCGCCGCCGTCGGGTTCGACGACGCCTTCCTCTACGACGAGGTTCCCAAGGCCCCCGAGGCCCGGTCGCTGCCCACCCTCCACCTCGTGCTGCCCGAAGCTGAGGCCGTGTTCCGCGATTGGATGAGCAAGGCTGACCGAATCGCGTATTGACGGGCGCGCCCCGGTCGGGCGGGGTGGGGCGGTCATGGACGCGAAGACCAACACGACCTACTGGGCGGACCTCATCCAGTCCGTGGCGGACCGGGGCCGCGGGCTGATCGGCTATCCGAGGACCGGGGGGGCGGGCTCGAGCGGCCTCGTGCCTCTCGCCGACGCGCTGCTGTCCGGCCGCGGGGAGGCCTCGGGGGCGGCGCTCGCCCAGCAGCTGCTGTCCGCCTACGGGGCGCTGGCACGGCCCGAGCGGCAGGCCTTCCTGCTCGATGCGGCCCGGCGCTACGGTCCCGACCTCGCCGGGTTGAAGCGGGTCGCCTCCCTCTTCGCCGCCGAGGCGACGCTGGCGAACGCCGCGACGCTGCAGCGGGCCTCCGAACCGCGCTCGGCCGAGCTGATCAGGCGCCTCAACCTCGCGCCCGGCGGCACGCCGGCCCTCGTGGCCATGCGGCAGGACCTGCTGGCCATCCCCGAGCGCGACCCGCACCTCGCGGCCCTCGACCGCGCCTTCGCGGCGAGCTTCGCGTTCTGGTTCAACCGCGGCTTCCTGGAACTGCGCCGCATCGACTGGTCCACCTCCGCCAACGTGCTGGAGAAGATCATCCGCTACGAGGCCGTCCACGCCATCGCGGGGTGGGACGACCTGCGGCGTCGGCTGGAGCCCGCCGACCGGAGGCTCTACGCCTTCTTCCATCCCGCGCTCGACGAGGAGCCGCTGATCTTCGTCGAGGTGGCGCTGACCACGGGCGTGCCCAGCACCATCGCGCCCCTGCTCGACCGCGACCCGGTCCGGACACCGGCGCCCACGACGCCCCCCACCACGGCCGTCTTCTATTCCATCTCGAACGCCCAGGACGGCCTGCGGGGCGTGTCGTTCGGCAATTTCCTCATCAAACACGTCGTGGAGGAGCTGAAGCGGGAGCTGCCGCGGCTGCAGACCTTCGTGACGCTGTCGCCCGTGCCGGGCTTCGCGACCTGGCTCAACGCCACCCTCGCGGACGATCGCACCGGGCTGATCACCCCGGACGACCGGCGGGTGCTGCAGTTCACCGAGCGACCGAACTGGGCCGACAAGGCCGGGGCGGTGGAGGCGGTCAATCGCGCGCTGCTGCCGCTCGCCTCCCATTACTTCCTGCGCGCCCGCACGCCGGACAACAGGGTCATCGATCCGGTGGCGCGGTTCCATCTCGGCAACGGGGCGCGGCTGGAGCGGTTGAACCCGCTGGGCGACCGCTCGGCGAAGGGGCTTGCGGCCTCGCTCGGCCTGATGGTCAACTACCTCTACGACCGCGACGAGATCGAGGCCAACCACGAGCTGTTCGCCAACCGGGGCGAAGTGGTGGCCGCTAGCGGCGTGCGCAAGCTGCTGCGGGGACGTGCACCCGCCAAGCCCGCTCAGCAGGACAGGGACCGATCGTGACGAACCACCCGCCCGCAACCCGCCTCTGGATCAAGGATCCGCTCGCCATCGTGGCGGGGGACGCCGACGCGTCGCGCGGCCTCGTGGTTCAGGGAGGCGTCATCGCCGAGCTTGTCGGGCGAGGCCGCGAACCACTTCAGCCCGTCGACGCGACCTTCGAGGCCGGGCGCCACGTGGTCCTGCCGGGTCTCGTCAACGCCCACCACCATTTCTACCAGACGCTCACGCGGGCGCATCCGGCGGCGATCAACAAGGCGCTGTTCCCCTGGCTCGGCGCGCTCTACCCGCTATGGGCCCGGCTCACCCCGGAGGCCTTCCGCTCGGCCGTACGCGTGGCCCTGGTCGACCTGCTGCTCTCGGGCTGTACCACGGCGGCCGACCACCACTACCTCTATCCGAAGGGGATGGAGCGCGCGGTCGACCTCGAGGTCGAGGTCGCGCGCGAGATAGGCCTGCGCATGACGGTCACGCGCGGCTCCATGAACCTGTCGCAGAAGGACGGCGGCCTGCCGCCCGACAGCGTGGTCCAGGACGAGGACGCGATCCTCGCCGACAGCGAGCGCGTGCTCACCCTGTTCCACGACCCGAAGCCCGGCGCCACCATCCGCATCGGGCTCGCGCCCTGCTCCCCGTTCACGGCCACGAAGAGCCTGATGACCGCCACCGCGGCGCTGGCCGAGCGGTTCGACTGCCCGCTGCACACCCACCTGGCCGAGACGGTCGACGAGGAGCGGTTCTGCCTCGAGCGCTACGGGTGCCGGCCCGTCGACCTGCTGGAGGAGACCGGCTGGCTCACCGACCGGGTGTGGCTCGCGCACGGCATCCATTTCAGCACGGACGAGGTCGCCAAGCTCGGGCGGCACGGCCTGGGGGTCTGCCATTGCGCGGCCTCCAACATGGTGCTGGCCTCGGGCATCTGCCGCACGAAGGAACTGGAGGCCGCGGGCGTCAAGGTGGGGCTCGGGGTCGACGGCTCCGCCTCCAACGACGCGTCCAACATGATGGAGGCGCTGCGCCACGCGCTGATGATCGGTCGCCTGCGCTACGGGGCCGACGCCGTCACCCACGGCGACGTGATCCGCTGGGGCACGGAAGGCTCGGCCCGCTGCCTGGGGCGGGACGACATCGGCCGCATCGCGCCGGGCCTGCAGGCCGACCTCGCCCTGTTCACCCTGGACGAGCCCCGCTTCGCCGGCGCGCACGACCCCGTGGCCGCCCTGGTGCTGTGCGGCGCCCACCGCGCCGACCGCGTCATGGTGGGCGGCGTCTGGCGCGTCGTCGACGGCCTGCCGGTCGGCATCGACCTCGCGGCGCTGATGGCCGACCAGAAGCGCGCCGCCGCCCTCTTCGCATAGGAGTTCGCCATGTTCTCGACCGACGCCTGGGCTCGCAACGCGTCCGTCACCGAGGCCGCCCGCACGCTGCCATTCAATCGCGACCTCGCGGCGGGCACGCTGCCGTTGACGGCCTTCCGCCACTACATGATCCAGGACGCGCACTACCTCGTGGCCTTCGCGCAGGCCCTCGCGCTCGCGGCCGCCAAGGCCGACCGCCCCGACCACGTGGTCCACTTCGCCCGTGCGGCCGCCTCCGCCATCGAGGTCGAGCGGTCGCTGCACACCGACTTCTTCGAGCGGTTCGGGGTGACGGCCGCCGAAGTGGCCTCGACCGAGCCCACGCCCGTGGCGCACCACTATATCTGCTTCCTGCTCGCGAGCGGGTTTCGCGAGCCGGTGGCGGTCCACCTCGCCGCCATGCTGCCCTGCTTCTGGATGTATCGCGAGATCGGGCGCGACATCCACGGCCGCGCGGCCCCCGCCAACCCGTTCCAGGCGTGGATCGACACCTATTCGGGCGAGGAGTTCGACCGCGCGGTCGACGAGATGATCGCGGTGACCGACGCCGTCGCGGCCGAGGCGGCTCCCGCGACCCTCGTGGCCATGCACGCGGCCTTCACCCGCGCGGCCCAGCTCGAGTGGATGTTCTGGGACTCGGCCTACCGCGACGCGCGCTGGCCCGTCTGACCCGCTTCAGGCCGTCGCGAGGAAGAACCGCAGCATTTCGGCCGAAGCGTCGGGCCCCGCTGCGTCGGTGTGCGATCCGGTGGGGCTACCGCCAGACCACGCGTGGCCTGCCCCCGCGATCCGCCAGTCTTCGACCCGCACCACGCCGGCCGCGTCGCGTCCGGTCGTGCGCGTGTAGGCCCGCCCGCCCGCCGAGCCCCGCTCGGTTTGCAGGCGCAGTCCCGCTTCCCGTGCCGCGATCCGCGCCGCGATCGCGTCGGCGTTGCGGGGGTTCACGGTCCGGTCGGCGTCGCCCTGGAAGATGATCGTGGGCACCGCCCGGCCGGGCGGCGTGCTCCGGCCCGGGCCGCTCCCGTCGCGCATCACCGCCATGGCGGAAGGAATGTCGCTGGCCGCGCCGAAGGGGAGGCCCGAATGCAGGCCGACCGCCGCGAACAGGTCGGGCGCGATCTCCGCCAGGATCGCCGCCATCGCGGCTCCGGCCGACAGCCCGGCCGCGAACACGCGCGAGGGCGGCACAGCCAATTCCGCCGCGACCGCCCGCGCCAATCCGGCCAGGATGCCGGGTTCGCCCGCGCCGCGGACCTGGTGGCCGGGCTCGAACCAGTTCCAACAGGCCCCCACGTTCGCGGAGCGCGGCTGTTCGGGATAGGCGACCGCGACACCCGCCTGCTGCGCCAGCACGTTCATCCGCGTTCCGGCCGCGAAGTCCTCGGCGGTCTGGCTGCAGCCGTGCAGCATCAGCACGAGCGCCTTCGGAGCCGCGTCGCCGTTCGGAACGAAGAGCTTGTAGCCGCGGCTGCCGTAGGGCTCGGCGTGAACGCGCGACGGCATCGCCTCGTCGGCGCCCGGATGGGTTCGGGCGGCGCGGATCTGTCCCGCCAGGGCGTCGGTGAACGCGGCTGGCGCGCCGAGACAGGTGGGCAGGCCCGTGACGGGGCCGCCCCGCCCCAGGCCGCGGCCCAGGTCCGCGAGCGGGGCGAGAGCCTGCTTGATGCGCTGCTCGACGTCCGCCGTCAGGCCGCGCTTGGGTCCCTGCGTCGCGGCCTGGAGCATTTTGGTCAGCAAGGACATACACTGTCTCCGGGATCGCCGCGCGGGGCCGCCAGCGAGATGGTTCGGTGGTGAACGGATGAGACGCCCACATCGTTGCTGCAATGCACCATGACCGCGTTGCAGGGACTGCGGATCCCTAAACCGGCAGCCGCTTGGTGTGTCGCAGCACCAGGGCCGCGTAACGCGCGCCGACGCGGGACATGCGGCGCGCGTAGCGGCCCTGGGTGTACATGGCGGCCGCGAGCCGCACATTGCCGCCGCGGTCGCCGAGGATGGCGGCGAGGTAGCGGGTGCCGCACTCGGCGTTGGCGACGGGGCTCGACAGCGACCCGCGGCAGCCCAGGCCGCGTGCCGTGCTGGGCAGCACCTGCATGAGCCCCACCGCGCCCGACCGCGACCGGGCGCGGGGGTTGAAGCCGCTTTCCACGCTCGCAACACCCAGCGCAAGCTGGCCGGGAACGCCATTGCGCCGTGCCGCCGCCAGGACCACGTCCGCCATCGCGCTGCGCCGTGGGCTTGGACGTGCCAGGCCGCGGCCGTGGATCGCGCGGTGGTGGTGGCCGCGCGCCTGGGCGGCCGGCGCAATGCCGAGCATCGAGGCAAGCAGAATCGATCCCGCGATGGCGAGGTGACGCATGTACGCTATCCTTCGTGAAGAGGGTCGGGTCGCCGTGGACATCGCGGGTGCCTGAACGCGGGCGCCGTCAGAAAATGATGTCCGGAGAGTCTTCGTCCCGACTGGTGAGTGGAGGGCCGAGAAAATCGCCCCGTTGCTGATCACCGTCCGTGATCTCAGCTCATTCTGCCGCTCAATCGATCAGAAACATGGCAGTACAGAAATTCTAATCTTCCGAACATCAGTGTGTTGTAAATCAGCAACGCGGCTCGGTGTTATGCGACGCGGCGTAAAACCGCGATTTCACCTGTCTTTACAAGGGAGCGGCTTTCCAACGCACCCGCGGTCTGCTAGGCAGGCGCATGCCGGATTTTCGCCTGTCAAGCTTTCCCGCGCCGATTAGTCGGGCCCGTTCCTGAGGGGCGGGTCGATCGTCGTCGCGCTTCGGCGCCCCATATCTTCGCCAGCGCTCGACCCCGACATCGCCGTGAGCCGCCTGGCCAACCCACCACGGCCCCACCCATGCAAGACACACCGAGTCGCCCCGACGCTCCGCCGGCCGGCGCGCGCGACTATTCCGCGACGCTGTTCCTCCCCAGGACGGACTTCCCGATGCGCGCCGGGCTACCCAGGAAGGAGCCCGAGATCCTCGCCCGCTGGGCGTCGCTCGACCTCTACGGCCGATTGCGCGACGCGGGCGCGGGCCGTCCCAAGTTCGTGCTGCACGACGGGCCGCCCTATGCCAACGGCCATATCCACATCGGCCACGCGCTCAACAAGATCCTGAAGGACCTCGTCACCCGCTCGCAGCAGATGAGCGGCAAGGATTCGAACTACGTGCCGGGCTGGGACTGCCACGGCCTGCCGATCGAATGGAAGATCGAGGAGGAGTACCGCGCCAAGGGCCGCAACAAGGACGACGTGCCGCTGGTCGAGTTCCGCCAGGAATGCCGCGCCTTCGCGCAACGCTGGCTCGACGTGCAGCGCGAGGAGTTCAAGCGGCTGGGCGTGGTGGGCGACTGGGCCCACCCCTACACGACGATGAGCTTCGCGGCCGAAGCCCGCATCGCGCGCGAGATCATGGCGTTTGCCAAGAACGGCACGCTCTACCGCGGCTCCAAACCGGTGATGTGGAGCGTGGTGGAGCGGACCGCGTTGGCCGAGGCGGAGGTAGAGTACGAGGATTACGCGAGCGACACGGTGTTCGTGGCGTTTCCGGTGCGCGCCACCCCAATAACCACGATGGTCAGTGCCGATCGATCACGCGGCATATCCGGTGAAACGAAGACCCTCGACGATCCCATACTCCAGGGTGCATCCGTTGTTATCTGGACCACGACGCCCTGGACTATTCCGGCCAACCGGGCCGTCGCCTATTCGTCCCGCGTGAGCTACGGGCTCTACGAGGTCACGACCGCGGTACCCGAAACATGGGCTAAGCAGGGATCGCGTTATGTGCTGGCCGACAGCCTCGCAGCGAGTGTTTTCAAGGCTGCGCGTGTCGATGCCGAGGGCTTCCGGCGTGTCGCGGACGTGCCCGCCGAACTGCTGTCCAACACGCTCTGTGCCCACCCGCTCGCCGCGGAAATGCCCGGCTACGGCTTCGCAATCCCGCTGCTCGAAGGCGACCACGTCACCGACGAGGCGGGCACCGGCTTCGTCCACACCGCGCCGAGCCACGGCCGCGAGGATTTTGACCTTTGGACTGCCTCGACTCGAAAGCTTCAAAAGCTCACCGTTCCTATCGACACCCGTATCCCCTACACGGTCGACGAGAGCAGCGCCTTCACGGCCGAGGCGCCCGGCTTCGAGGGCAGGCGCGTGCTCACCGACGCTGGTGCCAAGGGCGACGCCAACGACGCCGTGATCGCGGCCCTGGTTCAGGCCGGCACGCTGGTCGCGCGCGGCAGGCTGAAGCACGCCTACCCGCATTCCTGGCGTTCCAAGAAGCCGGTCATCTTCCGCAACACGCCGCAGTGGTTCATCGCGATGGACCGCACCATCGACGGCTTCGCGTCGTCGCTGCGGCAGCTCGCGCTGGCCAACATCAAGACGACCCAGTGGGTCCCCGCCGCCGGCGAGAACCGCATCACCGGCATGATCGCCAACCGGCCCGACTGGGTCGTGTCGCGCCAGCGCGCCTGGGGCGTGCCCATCGCGATCTTCACCCGCGAGGGTGCGGATGGGGGGACCGAGATCCTCAAGGACGAGGCCGTCAACGCGCGGGTCGAGGAGGCCTTCGCGGCGGAGGGCGCCGACGCCTGGTATGCCGAGGGCGCGCGCGAGCGCTTCCTGGGCGCGCTCGGCAACGAGGCCTGGCAGCCCGTCCGCGACATCCTCGACGTGTGGTTCGACTCAGGCTCGACCCACGCCTTCGTGCTGGACGACCCGGCCGCCTTCCCCGGCCTGTCCGGCATCCGGCGCCGGAACGCGGGCGGCACCGACGAGGTCATGTATCTCGAAGGCTCCGACCAGCACCGCGGCTGGTTCCACTCCTCGCTGCTCGAAAGCTGCGGCACGCGCGGCGTGGCGCCTTTCGACGCGGTGCTGACGCACGGCTTCACGCTGGACGAGCGCGGCCGCAAGATGTCGAAGTCGCTCGGCAACGTGGTGGCGCCCCAAAAAGTCATCGACGAGAGCGGGGCCGACATCCTGCGCCTGTGGGTGGCGGGCGCCGACACCGCCGACGACCAGCGCATCGGCCCCGAGATCCTTAAGACCACGGCCGACACCTATCGCAAGCTGCGCAACACGCTGCGCTGGATGCTCGGCACGCTCGCCCATTTCGACCCGGCCCAGGCGGTCGAAGCCGCGGACCTGGAAGAGCTGGACCGGCTGGTGCTGCACCGTCTGGCCGAGCTCGACGGGGAGGTGCGCGACGCCTACGCGCGCTTCGACTTCAAACGCGTGGTGGCGCGGCTCGCGGCCTTCCTCAACACGGACCTGTCGGCCTTCTACTTCGACGTGCGCAAGGACGCGCTCTACTGCGACCCGCCCTCGAGCGCCCGGCGTCGCGGGGCCCTCACCACCGTCGAGCACGTGTTCCGGGCCGTGACGGTGTGGCTCGCGCCCATCCTCGCCTTCACGAGCGAGGAGGCCTGGCTCGCCCGCTACCCGGACGCCGTGTCGGTGCACCTCGAACTCTTCCCCGAGATCCCGGCCACGTGGCGCGACGACGCCCTCGCGGCCTGGTGGGAGGCCGTGCGCCGGGTCCGGTCGGTGGTGACCGGCGCGCTGGAGCTGGAACGGGCCGCCAAGCGCATCGGCTCGTCGCTGGAGGCCGCGCCGGTGGTGTTTTTGGCGGATGCCGCGCTGGCGGACCAGCTCCGCACGCTCGATTTCGCGGACGTGTGCATCACCTCCGCCATTGCGGTAGAGGCCGGCGACGGCCCGGTGGACGCTTACCGCCAGCCCGAGGCTCCCGGCATCGCGGTCGTGCCCCGCCGGGCGGAGGGCCGCAAGTGCGCCCGCTCCTGGAAGGTGACGCCGGATGTGGGCGCCGATCCGGACTACCCGGACGTCACCCCGCGCGATGCCGCGGCCCTGCGCGAACTGGCGCGCGCGGCGTGACGCCGACGCGCGGCCTCGGCCTGCTCCTCGCGGCGGCGGCGCTCGCGATCGACCAGGCCAGCAAGCACTGGCTGCTGTTCTCGTTCGGCCTCGCCGACCGCCAGCCCGTCCGGCTGGGGCCCTTCGCCGACCTCATCCTGCGGTGGAACCGCGGCATCTCCTATTCGCTGTTCACCAGCGACGGGACCACCGGCCGTCTCGTCCTGCTGGCCGTCACCCTCACGGCCACGGCCGCGCTCGCGGTCTGGCTCTGGCGCACGGGCGGGAGGTGGACGGCGGGCGCGCTCGGCCTGCTGATCGGCGGCGCGCTGGGCAACGCCTACGACCGTTTCGCCTACGGCGCCGTCGTCGACTTCGTCCACCTCCACGTCGACGGCTTCTCGTGGTACGTCTTCAACGGAGCGGATGTCGCTATCACGCTGGGCGTGATCCTGCTGCTCTACGACGGTTTCCTGGCGCCGCAACTCCGGCCTGCCTCCAAAATGCCGTGAAAACCGGGCATTCGGACAAAATCGGCCATAAGCGGCTGAGATGGCTTTTTGTTCCCGCACGATGGGAAAAAAAGGAGTTCGGCGTGATATCTCGCTCAATGACGATCCGGGGCGTCCTGGCGGGTGCCGCTCTGGCAGCCGGAGCCTTCGGGATCGCCAGCCCGGCCCGGGCCGCGGACGACGGTTATCAGAACGTGTTTTCCTCGGTTCTGACGGCCGTGGGCGTTCTCACGACCGACAAGGCTCCGGACATCGAGTATCGCGAGCGCCCGCCACTGGTGCTGCCGCCCAAGATGGAGCTGGCCAAGCCCGTCAAGGGAGCCGCGCACCCGGCGTCCTGGCCCAAGGATCCCGACGTGCTGAAAGCGCGCAAGGCCAACGAGACGGCCCGCGCACCCGAAGAGGACCGTTTTACCAATTCGGCCGGTGGCGTGCTGTCCAAGGACGAGTTGGCGCAGGGACGCGCTCAGCAGGAGGACGCGGGCCTCAACACCGGGATGTGCGGCGGGTTCGGGCACAGCGACGCGACCTGCCGGGTGAGCCCCGACGAGCTGAAGCGGGAAGGCGACCATTACGCGGCCGAGAACCCGACCGCGAAGGCCGAGATCACGGCCGGGGTCGAACCCGACAGGCTCTACCTGACCCAGCCGCCGAAGGGCTACCTGAAGGCGACCAAGACCGTGAAGGCGACCCGCGAGGGTCCGGAGATCAAGGTCGACGATTCCAACCCGAAGACCGAGCTTCTCTACAAGGCCAAGCCCGACGAGCAGTGACGATCGTGCTCCCGGTCTAGGGCAGCAGAAGATCAAGGGCCTGCTCCCGCCCAGGGCTCCGAACGCGGGTTAACGCGATCGGTGCCTTTGGCCACCGTCTCCTCCAAGGGGAGAAGGGCAGAACCGGCCGTCGTTAACCTGAAGTCGGAGCCCTGTATGGCCGCCCCGGCGGCTTGCCCGCCCGGATGCGCTTCTTTAAGAACGCGCGCTCTGGTCAACCCCGGGGAGCGCCATGTCGGCCGAAGCCTCTGCACCATCCCCGACGGTCCGGCCGCGCCTGCCGCGCGGCCTCGTTGACCGCGGCGCGTACGACCTTGCCGCCACCGACCGGATGCTGGCGGCCATCCGCGAGAGCTACGCCCTGCACGGCTTCGAGCCGGTCGAGACGCCGCTGATCGAGTACACCGACGCGCTCGGCAAATTCCTGCCCGACCTCGACCGCCCCAACGAGGGCGTGTTCTCGTTCCATGACGACGACGAGCAGTGGTTGTCGCTGCGCTACGATCTCACCGCGCCCCTCGCCCGCTACGTGGCCGAGCACTACGACGATCTGCCCAAGCCCTATCGCAGTTACCGCGTGGGTCCCGTGTTCCGCAACGAGAAGCCGGGTCCGGGGCGCTTTCGCCAGTTCATGCAGTTCGACGCCGACACCGTGGGCTCGGCCTCGGTCGCGGCCGACGCCGAGATGTGCGTGATGGCGGCCGCCACGCTGGAGCGGCTCGGTATCCCGCGCGGCGACTACCGGGTGAAGGTCAACAACCGCAAGGTGCTGGACGGCGTCATGGAGGTCGCGGGCCTGGGCTCCGCGTCGGAGGCCGGGCGGCGCCTGACGGTGCTGCGCGCGATCGACAAACTCGACCGGCTCGGACCGGACGGCGTGCGGCTGCTGCTCGGGCCCGGCCGCCGCGACGAGAGCGGCGATTTTACCAGGGGGGCTGGGCTGGATACCGCGGCCATCGACGTCCTGCTGGCTTTCACGGCGGCGGGCGGCGGTGGGTCGGAGGAAACCCTTCGCAATCTTGAGGGCGTGGTGGGCCAGTCCGCCCGCGGTCGGGAAGGCGTGGCGGAGCTGCGCGGCATCATGGAGGTGGTGGCCGGCGCGGGCTGCGACGACGCCCGCGTGCTGGTCGATCCATCGGTGGTTCGCGGCCTGGAATATTACACGGGCCCCGTGTTCGAAGCCGACCTGACGGTCACGGTCACGGGCGACGACGGGGCGCCCGTCCGCTTCGGGTCCGTCGGGGGCGGGGGGCGCTACGATGGCCTCGTGGCGCGGTTCCGCCCCGAGCCCGTGCCCGCCACCGGCTTCTCGATCGGCGTGTCCCGGCTGTTCGCGGCGCTGAAGGCCGTCCGCAGCCCGGTCGTGGCGGGAAAGGCGGCGACCGGGCCCGTCGTGGTGCTCGTGCTCGACCGCTCCGAGATGGGCCGCTACCAGGCGCTCGTGACCCGCCTGCGCGAGGCCGGCATCCCGGCCGAACCCTACCTCGGCCAGGCCGGCATGAACGCGCAGTTGAAATACGCCGACAAGCGCGGCAGCCGCTGCGCCGTGATCCAGGGGACGGACGAGCGCGATGCCGAAGGCGGTCCGCAGGTCATGGTCCGCGACCTCGTGCTCGGGGCGCAGCTCGCCAAGGCCAGCAAGGATCGCGCCGACTATCTTGACCTGAGGCGACGGGCGCAGGCGCCCGTCCCGGAAGCGCGGCTGGTCGAGGCGGTCCGCGAGGTCCTGGGCCGCCACGGCTGAGACGGCGTTCACCGTCGCGGCCGAAACCCGTCGCGCGCCGCCACCGCCCCTGCTAGAAGCCGCTCGACGACCGACTGGCAGAACAGGGACGACCGCGCGCGCATGGATGGTGTCACGCCCCCCGACGGTCGCCAAACCGCCCGAGGCGCCATGCTGGACCGCCTGCGCGAGGCCGGCTACGAGCGGACCGAGACGCCCGTGCTCGGGCCGGCGTCGGTGTTCCTGGACTTTTCCGGCGAGGAGATCCGCGCGGCCCTGTTCCTGACCAGCGACGGCGCGGGTCGCGAGCTGTGCCTCAGGCCGGAATACACGATTCCCGTCTGCCGCGCCTACCTCGCCTCCCCGGCCGCGGGCGGGCGGGCGTCCTTCAGCTATTGCGGCCCGGTGTTCCGCTCGCGGGCCGGTGCAGCCGACGAAACGCTGCAGGCCGGGCTCGAAAGCTTCGCCCGGACCGACACGGCCGCGGCCGACGCGGAAGTGCTGGCGTTGGCCCTGGACGGCGCGGGCGACCTCGGACTGGGCCGCGCCGCCGTCCGCCTCGGCGACGCGGGCCTGCTGGGCCGCGTCCTGGAAACGCTCGACATCCCGAACGCGTGGCAGCGGCGCATCCGGCGCGGCCTCGACAAGGGCTTGGCCCTCGACGCGATCACGGCCGCGGGGACGAGCCGCACGGCCGACCATTCGGGCGTGCTGGCGGCGCTTGCGGGCGCGGACCGGAGCGGCGCCCGCGCGCTGGTCGAGGACCTGCTCACCATCGCGGGGATCGACACGGTCGGCGGACGGTCGGCGTCCGAGATCGCCGACCGCTTCCTGGCGCAGGTCTCCGACCGCGCCGCGGGCGGGTTCGCGGGCGAACAGCGCCAGGTGCTGGACCGCTTCCTCGCCATCGCCGATCATCCGGACGGGGCCGCGCGACGGCTGCGCGCCTTCGCGGCCGACGCGAAGCTCGACCTCGACGAGGCCCTCGACCTGTTCGAGGAACGGGCCAACTTCATGGCCGTCTACGACCTCGGGCGCCACGACGTGAGGTTCGAGGCGGCCTTCGGGCGCAACTTCGCCTACTACACCGGTTTCGTGTTCGAGGTGCGCCGCGGCGGGACGGACGGCCCCGTGCTGGTCAGCGGCGGCCGCTACGACGGGCTCGCGCGAGCGCTCGGCAGCACCGCGCCCGTCGCCGCGGTGGGCGCGGCCCTCTGGGTCGACCGGCTCCTCGGCGCGCCGGAGATTTCCCGATGACCGCGCCGTTCGTGGTGGCCGTCCCGTCCAAGGGTCGTCTGCAGGAGAATGCGGCGCTCTTCTTCGCCCGTGCCGGGCTCGGCCTCGTGCAGGGCCGCGGCGCGCGGGACTACCGCGGCACGCTGGCGGGGTTCGAGGGCGTGGAGGTCGCCTTCCTGCCCGTGTCGGAAATCGTGGCGAGCCTGGCCGACGGCAGCGTCCATTTCGGCGTCGCGGGCGAGGACCTGGTCCGCGAGACCGTGCCCGATGCCGACGCCAAGGTCGAACTCCTCGCACCCCTGGGCTTCGGCCACGCCAACGTGGTGGTCGCGGTGCCGCAGGCCTGGATCGACGTCCGCACCATGGCGGACCTGGAGGACGTGGCGGCCCTGTTCCATGCCCGCCGCGGGACGCGGATGCGGGTCGCGACCAAATACGTGAACCTGACCCGACGCGCCTTCGCGGCGCACGGCGTGGGCGACTACCGCATCGTCGAGAGCCTGGGCGCCACCGAGGGCGCCCCCGCGTCCGGCACCGCCGAACTGATCGTCGACATCACGACCACGGGCGCGACGCTCGCCGCCAACGCGCTGAAGGTGCTGGACGACGGCATTTTCCTGAAATCGGAGGCGAACCTGGTGGCCTCCCTCCGCGCGTCGTGGAGCGGGGCGCACCGGGCGCTCGCCCGCGCGCTCCTGTCGCGCATCGCGGCCGAGGAGATGGCCCGCCTCAC
The DNA here is from genome assembly GCA_964243405.1 of uncultured Lichenihabitans sp. GTDB lineage: Bacteria > Pseudomonadota > Alphaproteobacteria > Rhizobiales > Beijerinckiaceae > Lichenihabitans. Next base: position 51,506 of record CAXTFJ010000002.1, read on the forward strand.
CCGCGACGTCTCGGCCGTCCTGGTTTCCCCCTCCGATACCGTGGTCCGCGAAGCCGGATCGCGCTTCGGCGCGGAGGTTTTGGCGCATCCTGCGGACGGGCTATCGTTCCGCTGTTCGAGCGGTCAGGCTGCCGCGCTGGCCGAGTGGCTGGTGGGACTGGGTGCGTCCTCCGCGACGGTGACCCGCCGCGAAGGGGTCTTCGCGGCCGCCGTGCCGCTCTACGACAGGCTCGCGGCGCGCTTGGGTGCGGAGCCCGGCTACTCCGCGTAGCGGCTGCGGACGCCTTCCGACTTCGCCTTCGACGTGTAGTAGCCCGACGAGTAGGCGTGGCTGGACTGCACGTCCTCGACGCCGTCGTAGGGGGCGTAGCGGTTGTGGGCCGCCTGCCTGACCTTGGCAGAGGGCGACGGACTGGCGAACAGCCCGCCGAAGGAGAAGCCGTCGGCGTGAGCGGCGGTGCTGCCCAGGCCGAACGCGAGGGCGGCGGCGAGAACGGATTTTCGGGTCATGGTCGTCCTTCGGAATGCGCGACGGGTCGGGCCCGGCGCCGCACCCGTGTCGCAGGGAAGTGTGGCGCGAGCACGGGTGGTCGAGCCGCGGAACGTGGAGTCACCCGGCCCGAAAATGCTTCGACAGCTTCAAGCCCTGCGCCTGGTAGTTCGACCCCGCCGCCTCCCCGTAGAGCGCGCGGGGCTGCTCCGACATGCGCTCGTAAACGAGACGCCCCACCGTCTGCCCATCATCCAGGACGAAGGGCACGTCGCGCGAGCGGACCTCCAGGACCGCGCGGGCGCCCGCGCCGCCGACTTCCGCGGCCCCGAAACCCGGATCGAAGAAGCCCGCGTAGTGGACGCGGAACTCGCCCACCTGGGCGTCGAAGGGCGTCATCTCGGCGGCGTGGTCGCCCGGGACGTGGACGGCCTCCTTGGAGGCCAGGATGTAGAACTCGCCGGGGTCGAGCACGAGCTCCTTCCGGCCGCGGGTCGCCAGCGGCTCCCAGAACTCGTGCGGGTCGTAGCGGCCGACGCTGTCGACGTCGATCAGCCCCGTGTGCCGCTTGGCACGGTAGCCGACCAGCGGCCCCGCGAGGTCGACCGACACCGACACGCCTCCCGCGATCGTGGGGTCGGCCCCTGTCACCAGCGCCGTCCTGGCATGCAGCAGCCGGTGTTCCGCGTCGTCCAGCCGCGACGACCCCGAACGGAACCTGATCTGCGCCAGCCGCGACCCCGGCCCGACCCGCACGGGGAAGCTGCGCGGGCTCACCTCCAGGTAGAGCGGCCCCGCGTAGCCGGCGTCCACCACGTCGAACTCGCGCGCCCGGTCGGTGATGAGCCGGGTGAACACGTCGATGCGGCCCGTCGAGCTCTTGGGGTTCGCAGCGGCCGCGATGCCCGCGGGAAGGCGCAGGGTCTCGTCCAGCCGCACGATCGTGACCGTGCCCCGCTCCAGCACACCCGCGCTCGACAGGTCGAGCTCGTAGCTCGACTGGTCCGCGATGGAGGCCTCCACGGTCCGGTTCGGCCCGGGAAGGAAGCTCGCGCGGACGCGCCAGGCCCGTGCCCCGAGGCGCAGGTCGAGGCTCGCGGGCTGGATCAGGTGGGGCGAGGCCGTCAGCGGGTGGGCGCTCGCGATCGCGCCCGCCTCGGCCAGGGCCGCGATCTGGTGCCCGGCCAGCAGGCCGGGCGCGAAGGTTGGAGCGCTCATGGGAGCTAGCTGGAAAAGGATCGGCCCCCGCTGTCAAGCGCACCCGGGTTCCCACGTCGGGACCGCGTTAACGCGGCCTTGACCCTGAGCCGCCAGAATTCCCTCCGTCACGAGAGGGAAGGAGCCCCATGACGGAGACAGTTGGAGTGGCGGGCGACCGCATCCGGTCGTTCATCGAACGCGTCGAACACATCGAGGAAGAGCTGAAAGCGCTCGCGGAAGGTAAGAAGGAGGTGTTCTCCGAAGCCAAGGGCGAGGGGTTCGACGTCAAGGTGCTCAAGGAGATCCTAAAACTCAGGAAACAGGACCAGGACGAGCGCGACGAGCAGGACACGCTGCTCGACCTCTACATGCGCGCCATGGACGACGCCGCCGAACCGCAGGCCAAGGCCGCCTAGGCGAGACGCGCGACGTCGGGGTCGGTCGAACCGGCGAGCTCGGCTCCGTCCTTCGGGAACGCACCACGAGCGCGCACCTGGAAGGAGCGGAGCCCGACGCACGAGTCTGCCCCGCCGGATGCCTTGTGCTCGCGGGACCCGCGTGATTTCACGGGAGTCCCGCGTCCCACACGGCCCTCCCCTTGACCGCATCGAGCCCGCACACCCGTCCTGACGCCACCGACCTGCCGCGCGGCTCGCTGCTTCAGCCCGCCACCGCGGGGCTGCTCGCCGCGTTCGTCGGCTTCGCGAGCACCTTCACCATCGTGCTCGGCGGCTTCGAGGCCGTGGGCGCCACGCCCGCGCAGGCCGCCTCCGGCCTCACGGTCGTGTGCGTCGTCCAGGGCCTGCTCTCGATCGGCCTGTCCCTGCTGTGGCGGCAGCCCATCAGCGTCGTCTGGTCGACGCCCGCTTCCGCGCTGCTGCTGGCCACCGGCGCGCAGGCGGGCGGCTACCCGGCCGCGATCGGCGCCTTCCTGGCCGCGGCCGCCCTGATCGTCGCGGCCGGGCTCGTGAAGCCGCTGGCGCGGCTGGTGGCCGCCATTCCCACGAGCCTCGCGGGCGCCATGCTGGCCGGCGTGCTGTTCGAGATCTGCGCCGCGCCGGTCCGCGCGGTGGGGGCGCAGCCCGGCACCGTGCTGCCGGTCGTGCTCGCCTGGGCCCTGGCGCTGCGTTTTCTGCCGCGCTTCGCGGTGCCGGTGGCGGTGGGCGTCGCGGCCGTCATCGTCGTGGTCTCGACCCGGCTGCCGCCCGATGCCTTCGCGCACGCCTGGCCCACCCTCGTCGTGACGCTCCCAACCTGGACCTGGGGCGCCACCGCGAGCCTCGTCGTGCCGCTGTTCGTGGTCACCATGGCGTCGCAGAACGTGCCCGGCCTGGCGGTGCTGCGCGCCAACGGCTACGCGCCGGACATCGGCCGCATCTTCGTCGCGACGGGCCTGGGCGGCATCGCGACCGCGCTGGGCAGCGGCGGCCTCATCAACCTCGCGGCCATCACGGCGGCCCTCTGCGCCGGGCCCGAGGCGCATCCCGACCCGGCCAGGCGCTATCTGTCGACCGTCGTGGGGGGCACGGGCTACATCCTGCTCGGCCTCTTCGCGGCCGTGGCGGCGGCCTTCATCGCGGCGTCGCCCGCGGCGCTCATCCAGGCCGTCGCGGGCCTCGCGCTGATGGGCAGTTTCGCGGGCGCGCTCGCCGCGGCCCTGACGCGGCCCGAGGAGCGCGTCGCGGTCGCGGTCACCTTCGTGACGACCGCCTCGGGCCTGAGCTTCTTCGGCATCGGGGCCTCGTTCTGGGGGCTGCTGGCGGGCGGCGCCCTGCTCGCCCTCGGCCGGTTCCGCGCTAGCTAGCGCAACCAAGCGGCCGCACCCTCGCGCGGCCTCGACCTGATCCAAGGAGATTGACCATGGACTATCGGCGACTCGGCGCCTCCGGCTTCACGGTGCCGGTCTTGAGTTTTGGGACCGGCACGTTCGGCGGTCGGGGCGAGTTCTTCAAGGCCTGGGGTTCGACGGACGTGGCCGAGGCCAAGCGCCTCGTCGACATCTGCCTGGACGCGGGCCTCACCATGTTCGACTCCGCCGACATCTACTCGGCGGGCGGGGCCGAGGAGGTCCTCGGCGGCGCCATCAAGGGACGCCCCCGCGACGGGCTCATCATCTCTACCAAGGCCACCTTCCGCGCGGGCGATGCCCCCAACGAAGTCGGCTCGTCCCGCTTCCACCTGATCGACACCGTCCACCAGTCGCTCAAGCGCCTCGGGACCGACTACATCGACCTGTTCCAGCTGCACGGCTTCGATGCGCTGACGCCGCCCGAGGAGGTGCTGTCCACGCTCGACCAGCTCGTGCGCGAGGGCAAGATCCGCTACGTCGGCGTGTCGAACTTCTCCGGTTGGCACCTGATGAAGTCGCTCGCCGTCGCCGACAAGCACGGCTATCCCCGCTACGTCGCCAACCAGACCTATTACTCGCTGGTGGGCCGCGACTACGAGTGGGAGCTGATGCCGCTCGGGCTCGACCAGGGGCTCGGCGCCGTGGTGTGGAGTCCGCTCGGCTGGGGCCGCCTCACCGGCAAGATCAGGCGAGGCCAGCCGCTGCCGGAAACGAGCCGCCTGCACAAGACCGCCGCCATGGGGCCGCCGCTCGAGGACGAGTACGTCTACAAGGTCGTCGACGCCCTGGACAAGGTGGCGGCCGAGACCGGCAAGACGGTGCCGCAGGTGGCGCTCAACTGGCTGCTGGGGCGCCCCACCGTGTCGACGGTGGTCATCGGCGCCCGCAACGAGGAGCAGCTCAGGGCGAACCTCGGCGCGGTTGGCTGGTCGCTCACGCCCGATCAGGTGAAGACGCTCGACGCCGCGAGCGACAAGCCGAAGGCCTATCCCTACTGGCACCAGGATGGCTTCCGCGAGCGCAACCCTTCGCCGGTCTGACCTCACTCTGCGGCGCGTGTCGGCCACGGCCGACGCGCACTGGCGGGCGCGGGATCGCGATGCTAGCCTCGGGCGCATGGATGATGACAAGCCCCGCGCCCACCACGATATCGGTGGCGTCGACCGCTTCATGTGCCTGCCGGTCGACACCGAACCGCACGCGCTGACCGCCTTCGACCGCGAGGTCGACGCGCTGCGCCAGATCGTCAGCGCCCGCGGGCTGATGAGCGTCGATGAGTTGCGCCGCGGCATCGAGGCCATTCCCGAGGACACCTACTTCCGCCTGGGCTATTACCAGCGCTGGATCCGCTCCATCGCGGACACGCTGCTGCGCAAGGGCGTCATCGGCGAGGACGAGTTGCGCGAGCGGCTGGCGGCACTCCCGTGACGGAGGCGTTCCAGCCCGGTGCGACCGTGCGCGTGCGGGACGACTGGCCCGAGCGCGCCGGCCCGGTCCACCTGCGGACGCCACACTACCTGCGCGGCCGCACGGGCCGCGTGGTGCGTCGGCTCGGGGCCTTCCGCAATCCGGAGGACCTGGCGTTCGCCCGTCCCGCGGCCACGATCCCGCTCTACCACGTGACCTTCGCGGCGCCCGCGCTCTGGCCCGGATCGACGGCCGACGACGTGCTGGTGGAACTCTTCGAACACTGGTTGGAGCCCGCCGCGTGACCTCCCTGCTGGATACGGAAGGCGAGCGCCTGCTCGCCGCACTGACGGGGCTGCTCGCCGACAAGGGCGTGACCTCGGCACAGGAGATCGCCGAGCGGGTCGCCGCCACCGACCGGGCTTCGCCCGCGCAGGGCGCCCGGCTCGTGGCGCGGGCCTGGGTCGATCCCGCCTTCCGGGGCCGCCTGCTCGTGGACGGAACGGCCGCCGCCGAGGAGATGGGCGTGTCCATGCGCGGCCTGCCGCCGCTGGGCGTGCTCGACAACACCGGGCCGGTGCACCACCTCGTGGTCTGCACGCTGTGCAGCTGCTACCCGCGCGCGGTGCTGGGCTACCCGCCGTTCTGGTTCAAGTCGGCGGCCTTCCGGGCCCGCGCGGTGCGCGATCCCCGCGGCGTGCTGGCCGAATGGGGGACCGTGCTGCCCGAGGGCAAACCGATCCGCGCCGTCGATTCCACCGCCGACTACCGCTGGATGGTTCTGCCGCCCCGTCCGGATGGCACGGCGGATTGGGACGAGGGTCGCCTCGCCGCGACCATCCGCGAGGGCGACATGATCGGGGTCACGGTACCCGCGATATCGTAGCCGCCCTTCTCCCGTGGAACGGGAGACGGTGGCGCGGCGAAGCCGTGACGGATGAGGGAAACCGTAGGCCCGAGTGCCCCTTATCCGCCCTGTCGGGCACCTTCTCCCGCAGAGCGGGAGAAGGGCATAACCATCCCTTACGCGTCCACCTTGGGCCGGATCGACGACTGGGTGCGCCACAGGTCGATGCCGCCCTCGGTCGCGTGCCGGTCGATGGCGGTCAGCTCCTCCGTCGTGAACTGGAGCGACTTCAGGGAGTCCAGCGCGTCGTCGAGCTGCGCCACGCTGCGAGCTCCGATCAGCGCCGAGGTCACGCGCGGGTCGCGCAGCACCCAGGCGATCGCCATCTGCGCCAGCGATTGCCCGCGCCTGCGCGCCATCTCGCCCAGGGCCTTGATGCGGTCGAGGTTCTCGGCCGTCAGCAGGTCGGGCGAGAACGAGCCTTTCTTGGCCGCGCGCGACGCGTCCGGCACGCCGTTCATGTATTTGTCGGTCAGCAGTCCCTGCGCGAGCGGCGAGAAGGCGATGCAGCCGAGCCCGAGGTCGTGCAGCGTGTCGAGCAGCTCGTCCTCGACCCACCGGTTCAGCATGGAATAGGAGGGCTGGTGGATGATGAAGGGCGTCTTCTGCGCCTTCAGCAGGCCGTAAGCCTGCCGGGTCAGGTCCGGTGAATAGGACGATACGCCCACGTAGAGCGCCTTGCCCGAGCGGACCAGTTGATCGAGCGCGCCCATGGTCTCTTCGAGCGGTGTCCTCGGGTCGGGCCGGTGGTGGTAGAAGATGTCGACGTAGTCGAGGCCCATGCGCTTGAGGCTCGCGTCGCAGCTCGCCACGAGATATTTGCGCGAGCCGAAATTGCCGTAGGGCCCGGGCCACATGTCCCAGCCCGCCTTCGACGAGATGACCAGCTCGTCCCGGTAGGGGCGGAAATCCAGGTCCATCCAGCGCCCGAGATTCTCCTCCGCCGATCCGTAGGGCGGCCCGTAATTGTTGGCGAGGTCGAAATGGGTGACGCCGCGGTCGAAGGCCCGGCGCAGCATCGCGCGGCCGGTCTCGAAGACGTCCGCGCCCCCGAAATTCTGCCATAGGCCGAGGGAGATCGGCGGCAGGTCGAGGCCCGAGCGGCCGCAGCGTCGGAAGGTCTGGTCCGTGTAGCGGGTCTCAGTGGCGGTGTAGGGCATGCTCGGTCCTTTGCGTTCCCACTCTTGGTAAGGGGCAGATAGGGCGCGACCCGCGGTCAGGAACCGCTCGGGTCACGGTTCGTGGGCGAACCCCGCGAAGGCCGTGGCGACCTTCTCGTAGGTGGCCCGCTTGTGCGGCATCACCAGCGCGGGCAGGTCGTGCAGCGCCCGCCAGCCCCAGGCGAAGAATTCCGGCCGCACGCCGCCGACCGGGTCGGTGACGTTGACGGCGCTTTCGTCGCCGGTGAAGCGGAGCGCCACCCAGCGCTGCGTCTGGCCGCGGTAGGCGCAAAGGGGATGCCAGGGCCCGTCGTAGGGCGGGAAGTCGTAGGACCACCACTCGTCCGTCACCGCCAGCACGTCGGCCGCCCCGATGCTGGTTTCCTCCATCAGTTCGCGCCGGGCCGCCGCAACGAGGTCCTCGCCCGGATCGATCCCGCCCTGCGGCATCTGCCATTCCAAGCCGTCGCGCACCGTTTCGGGGCCATCGCCGCGGCTGCGGCCCGCGAACACCAGGCCGTCGGCGTTGAACAGCGCGATGCCGACGTTGGGGCGGTAGGGAAGGGCGGGATGGGGCATCGGGAGGTCTGCTCCGGGAAGACGGCGGGAAGCAGTGTCCTAGCCTGGATCGCGTCCCAAAGCAGAAATGCCTCGGCTCTTTTGTCGAGGGGGGAGGGAGGTGTTCTTCTCGTCATCGCGAGGCGGCGGAGCCGCCGTGGCGATCCAGCCTGCCCCGGAGACCTGGGTTGCTTCGCTGCGCTCGCAAGGACGAGCAGGTCACAGAAAGCTTTGCGGGTCCACGTCGACGTGGACCTCGACGGAGCCGCGCGGCTTCGGAGCCGCCCGGAGCGTGTCGCGCAGGAACGCCTGCAGGTCGACCCGGCGAGCGCTCTTGACGAGCAGGCGGAACCGGTAGCGACCGCGCAGCACGGCGAGCGGAGCCTCGGCGGGGCCGAGCACCAGGAGCAGGGCGTCGCCCGCCTCGTGGCTCGCCGCGGCGGCCTGCGCGGACGCCGCGCGAGCCAGCGCCCGCGCGTGTGCTTCCGCGGCCTGCCGGTCGGTGCCCGACACGATCACGGCCGCGAGCTTGCCGAACGGAGGCAGGTCGGCATCCTGCCTGGCCGCGATCTCGGAGGCGTAGAACCGCTCCGTGTCGCCCGACAGCAGGGCGCGGAGCACGGGGTGATCGGGCTGGTAGGTCTGGATGAGGCCGGTGCCCGGCAACCCACCGCGCCCGGCCCGTCCCGTCACCTGCTGCAGGATCTGAAAGGTGCGCTCGGCCGCGCGCGGGTCGCCGTTGGCGAGGCCCACGTCCGCGTCGATCACGCCCACCAGCGTCAGGTGCGGGAAGTCGTGCCCCTTGGCGACCAGTTGGGTGCCGATCACCACGTCGACGGCGCCGGACGCCACCGCGGCCAGTTCCTCCCGCATCCGCGCCAACCCGCCCGGCATGTCCGAGGACAGCACCAGAACCCGCGCGTCCGGCAGGTCGCGCACGACGTTCTCGGCCAGGCGCTCCACGCCCGGCCCGCAGGCCACCAGCGAATCGGCCGCCTCGCACTCCGGGCAGGTGCGCGGCTTCGGTTCGGAATGGCCGCAGTGGTGGCACACGATCGCGCCGCGGAAGCGATGCTCCACCAGCCAGGCGGCGCAGTGCGGGCAGCGGAAGCGATGCCCGCAGCGCCGGCAGAGCGTCAGGGGCGCGTAGCCCCGCCGGTTCAGGAACAGCAGGGCCTGCTCGCCGCGCGCGACGGTGGCGCGCACGGCCTCGAGCAGGCGCGGGGTGATCCACTCGCCGCGCGGGGGCGATTCCGCGCGCAGGTCGATCGCGCGGAGGTCCGGCATCGGCCGGCCGCCGAAACGGTGGGGCAGGGCGAGGCGGCCGTAGCGGCCCCGGTCGGCGTTGACGCGCGTCTCGACCGACGGCGTGGCCGAGGCCAGCACCACGGGGGCGTCCTCCAGGCGCCCGCGCACGACGGCCATGTCGCGCGCGTGGTAGGCCACGCCGTCCTCCTGCTTGTAGGCGGGGTCGTGCTCCTCGTCGACGACGATCAGGCCGAGGTCGGCGAAGGGCAGGAACAGGCTCGACCGGGCCCCCGCCACGACGCGCGCTTCCCCGTTCGCCACCGCCGACCAGAGCTTCGCGCGGCGTCGGCTGCCCACCTCCGAGTGCCACTCGCCCGGCAGCACGCCGAAGCGGGCCCTGAACCGATCCAGGAACTGCGCGGTGAGCGCGATCTCCGGCAGCAGGATCAGCACCTGCCGGCCGGCCGCGAGCGCCGCCGCGACCGCCTCGAAGTAGACGTCCGTCTTGCCCGATCCCGTGACGCCGTCGAGCAGGGTGACGCCGAAGCGTCGCGCCATCACCGCCGCGCGCAAACCCTCCGCGGCTTCGGACTGCGCGGGGCTGAGCGTCGGGCCCGGACGGTGCGGGTCCGGGGGAAGGGCCGCGGGTTCGGGAGGGATCGGCGCGGCCTCGACGAGGCCTAGCGAGATCAGGCCATCGATGACTCCGACGCTGCACCCGGCCGTGTGCGCCAGTGCGGCCTTGCCTGGAAGGGACGGTCCGGTGCGCAAGGCGTCAAGGATGCGCGCGCGGGCGGGTGTGAGACGGTCGGGAACCACCGCCTGCGTGGGCCGGTAGCCGAACCGCTCGGCGTCGGGGCCGCCGAACTCCGGCGCGCGGATCGCCATGCGGAGCACCATGCCGCGCGGCATCAGCGTCCAGCGCGCCACCCAGTCGATCAGGTCGCGCAACGGCTGCCGCACGGGCGGCAGGCTTCTCGGCCCCAGCACGGCCTTCAAATTGCCGCCGCCGGACGCCGGGTGGCTGACCTCCCATACGACGCCGTGCGTTTGCCGCGTGCCCAGCGGCACGCTCACCACGTCGCCGGGGCTCAGGACGAGGCCCTCCGGCACGCGGTAGGAATAGGCCTGGTCGACGGCCACGGGGATCAGCACGTCCACCACCGCGCCGGGCCGGTCGGCCGGGACAGGGAGGTCGGACCCGTCCATGGCTCCCTCCCGCTCGGCCCTCAGAATTTCAGGTTGAACACCCGGTGCGGCACGAGGGCGCCCGCTTCCACCGGACCGAAGGCCACCACGGTGCCGCCGCAGGTCGCGTAGGCCCAGTCGCCGACCGCGGGCGCGTCGCGGCCGAGCAGCAGCAGGTTCTGCCCGCGCCGCAGCCGGGCCGCGGCATCGCGGCTGACGGCCACGTGGGCGATCTCGCTCAGCCCCGCCTCGACGGGCAGGAGGTAGTCGGCGAGCGGCGCGTCCTGCTTCTCGAGGGCTGGAATGCCGAGCGCGTGCGCTTCAAGCAGCGGGCCGACGCGCGTCCGCCGCAGCGCGGTCACGTGCCCCAGGCAGCCCAGCGCTTCGCCCAGGTCGCGCGCGATGGCGCGTACGTAGGTGCCCTTGCCGCAGCGAGCCTCCAGCGTCGCCTCGTCCCCGTCGGCCGCCACCAGATCCAGCGCGTGCACCGAGACCGGGCGGGGCGGGAGGTCGACCGTCTCGCCCTCGCGGGCGCGGTCGTAGGCCCGCTCGCCGTTGACCTTGATGGCGGAGTAGGCCGGAGGTCGCTGCATCAACTCGCCCGTGAACCGGGGCAGCATCGCGCGGATCGCCTCCGGCGAGGGGCGGAGGTCGGCGGTCGCGATCACCTGGCCTTCCGAATCGTCCGTGTCGGTCTGCGCGCCCCAGCGCACCGTGAAGCGGTAGGCCTTCTCGCCGTCCTGCACGAAGGGCACCGTCTTGGTGGCTTCGCCGAAGGCGATCGGCAGGATGCCGGAGGCGAGCGGGTCGAGCGTGCCCGCATGGCCCGCCTTCTTGGCGTTGAACAGGTGCTTGAGGCGGCCCACGGCCTGGGTGGACGTCATGCCGACGGGTTTGTCGAGCACCAGCCACCCGTTCACCTCCCGGCGCTTGGGACGTGGCTGGCGCGCCTCGGCGGGGGACGATGGATCGGCGGGTAGGGGCGTGAACGACACGGGCGGCTTTCGCAGGTGGAGGAGAGAGGGAGGCTGGCGGTCAGGGCCGGTCGGGGCCGCCGTCCTGCTCCAGGTCGCGTCGCACCGTGGCGGAGTTGAGGATCGCATCGACCCGGGACGACTTGTCGAAACTCTCGTCCTTGCGGAACCGGACGTCGGGCGCGAAGCGGAGGTTGGCCTTGTGGGCCAGTTCCGTGCGGATCAGACGCTTGTGCCGGTCCAGGGCTTCCAGGACGGGTTTCACGTCCTTGCCCCCGAGCGGCATCACGAACACGGTCGCGAGCTTGAGGTCCGGGGACATGCGGACTTCCGGCACGGTCACGACGTGACCTTCCAGCACGGGGTCGGCGACGAGGCCGCGCGACAGGAGGTCGGCCATCGCGTGCCGCACGACTTCGCCGACCCGCAGCATGCGCTGCGAGGGCTCGGACTTGGAGTGCTGCGGCTTGGCCATGGTGGACTTTCGATAGTGCGGTTCGTGTCGCCGACCGGCACGCGGCGAGGACCCTCGAAAAGCAACGGGCCGCCCCGAAGGACGGCCCGCCTGATCGGTTCAAACGGGCGTCGGGATCAGAGCGAACGCTTCTCGGAATGCACGAGGTAGCACTCGATGACGTCGTTCTGCCGCATGTCCTGGTAGCTCTCGAAGGCCATGCCGCATTCCTGGCCCGACACGACCTCGCGGACCTCGTCCTTGAACCGCTTGAGCGTCGAGAGCTTGCCTTCGTGGACCACCACGTTGTCGCGGATGAGGCGCACCTGGGCGCCGCGCTGCACGTTGCCGTCCGTGATGCGGCAGCCCGCGACCTTGCCGACCTTGGAGATGTTGAACACCTCCAGGATCGTCGCGTTGCCCAGCATCTCCTCGCGCAGGTTCGGGGCCAGCAGCCCCGACATCGCGTCCTTCACGTCATCCACGAGGTTGTAGATGATGTTGTAGTAGCGGATCTCGGTCCCGTTCTGCTCGGCCAGCGACCGCGCCTCCTTGTGGGCGCGGACGTTGAAGCCCAGGATCACGGCGCCGGAAGCTTCGGCCAGCGTCACATCGGATTCCGTGACGCCGCCCACGCCCGCGTGCACCACGCGGGCCATGACCTCCTCGGTGCCGAGCTTCTCCAGCGTCGCGATGATGGCTTCGACCGAACCCTGGACGTCGCCCTTGATGAGCAGCGGGAACTCCTTGCGGCCCGCCGTCCTGAGCTGGTTCATCATGTCGGCCAGCGAGCCGCGTACGGTGCCGCCGCGCGCCGCGATCTTGTCGCGTTTCTGGCGCTCGCGGTATTCCGTGATCTCGCGCGCGCGGGCTTCCGACTCGACAACCGCCACGCGGTCGCCGGCGTCGGGCGCTCCCGAGAAGCCCAGCACCTCGACGGGCAGCGACGGCCCAGCCTCGGCGACGTTGCCACCCTTGTCGTCGAGCAGGGCGCGGACGCGGCCCGAAACGGAGCCCGCCACGATCAGGTCGCCGACCTTCAGCGTGCCGCGCTGCACCAGCACGGTCGCCACCGGTCCGCGGCCGCGGTCGAGCCGCGCCTCGATGACGGTTCCCTCGGCGGCCCTTTCCGGATTGGCCTTGAGATCCAGAACCTCGGACTGCAGATCGATCGACTCGAGCAGCTTCTCGAGATTGGTCTTGCGCAGCGCCGAAACCTCGACTTCGAGGACGTCGCCGCCCAGGCTTTCCACCTGCACGTCGTACTGGAGCAGTTCCGCGCGGACACGCTCGGGCTTGGCGTCGCCCTTGTCGATCTTGTTGATGGCCACGATCATCGGCACGCCGGCGGCGCGCGCGTGCGAGATCGCCTCCGCGGTCTGGGGCATGACACCGTCGTCGGCCGCCACCACGAGGACGACCAGGTCGGTCACCTTCGCGCCGCGCGCCCGCATGGCCGTGAAGGCCGCGTGGCCGGGCGTGTCGATGAAGGTGATCGCCTTGCCGCCCGGCGCCGACACCTGGTAGGCGCCGATGTGCTGGGTGATGCCACCCGCCTCGCCCGACACGACGTTGGCCTGGCGGATGGCGTCGAGCAGCGACGTCTTGCCGTGGTCGACGTGGCCCATGATGGTGACGACCGGCGGGCGGGTGATCAGGTGCTCGTCGTCGTCCGGTACGTCGAACAGGCCTTCCTCGACGTCCGACTCGGCGACGCGGCGGACCGTGTGACCCATTTCCTCGGCCAGGAGCTGGGCGGTGTCGGCGTCGATCACGTCGGTGATCTTGACCATCTGGCCCTGGCGCATCAGCAGCCGGATCACGTCGACGGCGCGCTCCGACATGCGGTTGGCGAGCTCCTGGATCGTGATCGTCTCGGGCAGCACGATCTCGCGCGACAGCTTCTCCTTCGGCTCGGCGACGCCCTTCATGCGCTGGACGCGGCGCTTGAAGGCCGCCACCGAACGGGTGCGGTCTTCCTGCTCGGAGGTTGCGCTCGTCACCGTCAGTCGGCCGCGGTTGCGGGGATCGGTTCCCCGCGTGGTCCGGGTCGGCATCGGCAGCTTGGGCGCGGTCACGGGCCGCAGGATGCGCCGGGTCGGGTCGTCGGGCAGCGCGTTCAGGGGCGAGGCCGAAGCCCCGACGGGCAGCTTGCGGCCGGCCGCATCGGTCCCGGCCGGCAGGCGGCGGCGGGCCTCCTCCTCGGCCTTGCGCTTGGCCTCGGTCTCGACGGCGCGGCGGGCGTCCTCGTCGCGCTTGCGCGCCTCGGCGGCTTCGCGCTCGATCTTCTCGGTGACCTCGCGCTCCGCGCGTTGCACCGCCTCGATCTCGGCGCGGCGGCGGTCCTCGACCTCGCGCGACTTCGCGTCCACGAGCGCACGGGCACGGGCCTCGCGCTCGTCTTCGGTCAGGGTGCGAAGAACGACGCCGGTCTGCCGCGGCGCCGTGGGCCGCGCGGGTGCGGCAGGCGTAGGCGCACGGGGGGCCGGGGCGGGCGTTGCGGTGCGCGCCACCGCGGCCTGGGGCCGAGCGGTCGCGAACCGCGGCGCGGCGGTAGCGGCGGAGCGTTGCGGAATGGGAGCCGATACCGGCGCGCGAGCCGACGTGGCCAACACCGTCGGACGGGACGGCACAGCCGGAACGGCCGCCGGGGCCGGGGGGGCGGAGGCGACGACAGGGGCGGGCTGGGGCGGCTCGACGGCGGTCACGACCTGGGCGGGTTCCGCGACGGTCGGGGGCGGCGCGGGATGGGCCGCGGCTTCGGTGGCCTGAACGGCGGAGGCTTCGGCCTCCTGGCGCTTCCGGGCCGTGTCAGCGGCAACCTGCGCCTGCCGCGCCTGGGCGTCGCGAACCTGGGCGTCACGAAGCGCTTCGCGAACCTGAAGCTCTCGCGCCGTCGGGACGCGGGACAAAGGAGCGGCGGCCGCGATCGTTTCGCGGGCGGGTGCCGATGGGGGCGGCGGTGCCGGCTCGCGCTGCGGCGCTTCGCCGGGGCCCTGAACCCGGCGCTTCACCTTCTCCACGACCACCTGCTTGGTGCGGCCGTGCGAGAAACTCTGGCGAACCGTGCCCTGCTCGGCCGGACGCTTCAACGACAAGGTCTTCGTCGGAGTCACGGACAGGGTCTTCTCGCCAGCGTTATTCGATTCACTCATATTTCATTCGTCCTGAGGGGCCGTGCCCCGGTCGCGATCGTTAGTTCCACAAGTCAACGACAGCCGCGTGCGCGGTGTTGCTGCATCAATCAAAGATGTTGTCAAGTTCCGTCCGGCGCGGTGTCGCCGGGATCGTCATCCACCTGTCGGACCTGCACGCCTCGATAGCGTTCGAGCCGCGCCGCACGCGAAAGGAAAGCGTCGGCCGCCCCTCCCGTGAGAAGCGCCGCGTGTATCACATGTGAGCGCCCCAACGCCAAATCCAACTGGTCGACGGAAAAGATTTGCATGTGGAGCGGCAGTTTCCCGCCGTCGCCCGCGCGCCGCCGCGCCGCCGCCCGCAGCTTCCTGATCCCGTCGGGGCTGCCTTCCAGGGCGTGCAGAAATCCCTGGACGTTTCCCCCCTCCACCGCGGCCTCGATCTTCGTGGCCCCGCACACGACCTGCCCGGCCGTGTTGGCGAAGGACAGGGCCTGGAGGCAGTCGACCTGCATCAGGGCGTCGACCTGGGAATCCAGGGCGGGATCGGCCGCGCATTCCCGCTTGAGCGCGCGGGCGAAGCTCTTGCGCTTCACCGCGAGCCGCACGGTGTCTGCGACGCCGTCGACCCAGGCGCCCCGGCCCGGCAAACGCGCCCGCAGGTCCGGGCACAGGACGCCGTCCGGCCCGATCACGAAACGGATCATGGTGGCCGGCGACCGCTTCTGCCGCGTCACGATGCAGGTCCGCTCCGGACCCGTCTCGTCACCCAGCTCGACGTCGTCCGGGGTGGATGTCTCGCTCAGGCCTCGGCCTCCGCGGACTCGGCCGGCTCGTCCTCGACGTCCGCCTGCGGCTCGACCCAGCCCGCCAGGACGCGGGCGTCCATGATCATGGCTTCCGCGTCCTCCTTGCTGATCTCGAACCCGTCCAGGTAGCCCGCGGTCGTGATGGTTTCACCCGCGGCGTTGCGCTCCGTCCAGCCGAGCAGGTCGTCGGTCGCGCAGCCGGCGAAATCCTCGACGGTCTTCACGTCGTTCTCGCCGAGCTTGACCAGCATGGGCGTGGTGAGGCCCGCGACCATCTTCAGCTCGTCGTCGACGCCGAGGTCCCTGCGCTGGGCGTCGAACCCTTCCTCGATGCGGGCGAGGTAGTCGCGCGCGCGCGTCTGGATCTCGGCCGCCGTCTCCTCGTCGAACCCCTCGATCCCGGCAACCTCGTCGGGCTCCACGAAGGCGATCTCCTCGACGCTGCGGAAGCCTTCCGAGGCGAGCAACTGGCCCACCACCTCGTCGACGTCCAGCGCCTCCATGAACAGGCTCGTGCGCGATACGAATTCCTTCTGGCGGCGCTCGGATTCCTCGGCCTCCGTCAGGATGTCGATGTCCCAGCCGGTGAGCTGGGAGGCGAGCCGCACGTTCTGGCCGCGGCGGCCGATGGCGAGCGACAGCTGCTCGTCGGGCACCACGACCTCGATGCGCGAGGAGTCCTCGTCCAGCACCACCTTGACGACCTCGGCGGGCTGCAGCGCGTTGACGATGAACGTGGCGGCGTCGGCCGACCACGGGATGATGTCGATCTTCTCGCCCTGCAGCTCGTTGACCACCGCCTGCACCCTGCTGCCGCGCATGCCCACGCAGGCCCCCACGGGATCGATGGACGAGTCGCGGCTGATCACGCCGATCTTGGCCCGCGAGCCGGGGTCGCGCGCCACCGCCTTGATCTCGATGATGCCGTCGTAGATCTCCGGCACTTCCTGCATGAACAGCTTGGCGGTGAACTGCGGGTGGGTGCGCGACAGGAAGATCTGCGGCCCGCGCAACTCGCGGCGCACGTCGTAGACGTAGGCGCGGATGCGGTCGCCGGGCCGGAACATCTCGCGCGGAATCAGTTCGTCGCGGCGCACCATGGCCTCGCCGCGGCCCAGGTCGATGACGACGTTGCCGTACTCGACCCGCTTCACGATGCCGTTGACGATGTCGCCGATGCGGTCCTTGTACTCGTCGTACTGCCGGTCGCGCTCGGCCTCGCGCACCTTCTGCACGATGACCTGCTTGGCCGACTGCGCCGCGATGCGGCTGAAGTCGAAGGGCGGCAGCGACTCGGAAATCCAGTCGCCCACCTGGGCGGCCGGGTTGCGCCGGCGGGCGTCGTCCAGCGTGATGTGGATGGCGTCGTTCTCCACCTCGTCCACCACCAGCAGCAGGCGGGAGAAGCGGGTCTCGCCGGTCTTCGGGTTGATCTCGGCCCGGACCTCCGTTTCCTGGCCGTAGCGCGAGCGGGCGGCCTTCTGGATCGCGTCCTCCATCGAGGCCAGCACGATCTGCCGGTCGATCGACTTCTCGCGCGCGACCGCGTCGGCGATCTGCAGCAGTTCGAGGCGGTTGGCGCTGACGACCATGGGCGGGTTACTCCTTGGACTTGGATTCGGTTGAAGCACGCGGGTGCGGCGGATCAGCGGCGCTTGGGCGTCCTGATCCCGGCGGGGGTCACGGGCTTGGGTTTGGTGCGGCCGGCGAAGCGGCCGGGGCCTCGCTTGACGGGGCTCGCGGCCTCCGGAGCAGGCCCCGCGCCGTTCGCGGCGGGGTCGGCGTCCTCGTCCGGGACATCGTCGCCGTGCTTGCCGGCGCGCAGCGACTCGCGGATCAGCGCATCGGTCAGCACCAGCCTCCCGTCCTCGAGATCGCTCAACGTGAGAACGACGTTCGGCTCTTCGTCGGAGCGGGTATCCAGGCGCGTCAGCGTGAGCGACCCGTCCTTCACGACGCCGATCAGGCCGCGGAAGCGGCGGCGGCCGTCCACCGCCGCGCCCATCTCGATCTTGGCCTCGTGGCCGAAGGCGCGCTCGAAATCCGACGAGCGGACGAGCGGCCGGTCGATCCCCGGCGAGGAGATCTCGAGCCGGTAGGCGCCCGCGATCGGCTCGTCGAGGTCGAGCACGGGCGACAGGGCCTTGCTGGCCGCCTCGCAATCGCCGAGCGTCATCGTGCCGTCCGGCCGCTCGGCCATGATCTGCAGCGTGGCATTCGGCCCCGACGCCACCTTGATGCGCACGAGCCGCAGGCCGAGGTCGGCCAGCACGGGGACGACCGCGTGGGCGACGCGGGCCGCGGGGCCCGTTTCCGTGAACAGGCGCGGCTCGTCCAGCGGCGACGCGGCTTCGCGGGCATCGGGCTGCGCGGTCGATGGTTTCGGACTGTCTCGATCCAAGATGCGTCAGACTCATGGTCGACCGCGCTCCGGCGAGGCGGCAATAAAAAAGAGCGGGTCCGGCAGGAGCCCACTCTTCGATCAACTACCGGACGTGAAGCCGATCAGATCGGCTGAGGGAACTATAAGCAAAGCGGCTCCGCGTTACAAGGCTGTTCAGGCCAGGGCCTCCACGGCGGCGACCAGCCGCGTCAGGTCCTCGGGTCGGGACAGGCGGTGGTCGCCGTCCTTCACCAGCGTGAAGCTTACCGCGTCCTGCGCCAGGTGCTCCACCAGCGCGAGGGCGTGGCGCCACGGCACGGCGTCGTCGCGCATTCCCTGCAGGATATGGACGGGCCCGTGCGCGTCGATCGGCGACCCGAGCAGCAGGTGACGCCGTCCGTCCTCGATCAGCGCCCGGGTGATCGGGTAGCCGCCGTCCGTCCCGGTGCTGTGCCAAAGGCCATCCCGGACGATGGTGTCGCGGACCTCGGGAGGAACCCGGTCCCAGATCAGCGCCTCGGTGAAATCCACCGCGGGAGCGATCAGGACCAAGCCCGCCAGGCGCGATCCCTCGCCCGAGGCCGCGAGCGCGCGGGCCGCCAGCAGGGCGATCCAGCCCCCCATGGAGGAGCCCACCAGCAGCAGCGGTCCGGCCGTCGCCTCCCGCAGGACCGCCAGCGCGTCCTCCAGCCACTGCCCGATGGTGCCGTCCTCGAAGGCGCCGTCCGAGGCGCCGTGCCCGGAATAATCGAAGCGCGTGAACCCCCGGCCGATCGCCTCGGCCCAGGCGTCCAAGGCCAGCGCCTTGCCCGACTGCATGGTGGACATGAACCCACCCAGCCAGACGACCGTGGGGCGGCCCGCACCCTCCGGCCGGGCCGGACGGCGCAGCACGGCCAGACGCCGCGACGCGTGGTCCGGTACGGAAACGGTAAGCATGAATGATTCGGTTTGATTCATACTCGACTTGTACAGAGGGAGTCCTGAACCTGGCGAGCATCCCGGCCCGCCCGCGCCCCCAAGACGTCGAGCATGATGCAGCACGGTCTTGCGTCCCCTTTCACCCTCGCGCCGCCCTCCTGCCTGTCCGGCCTGACGGTGTTGCAGATCATCCCCGCACTGGATGCGGGCGCGTCCGAACGCACCGCCCTCGACCTCGCCGACGCGCTCACGGAGGCGGGCGCGCGGGCGCTGGTGGCCACCACGGGCGGAGCGCTGGTGGGCGAGCTTCAGGCCCGCGGCGGCGTCTGGATCCCCTTTCCGGCCGACAGCCGGAACCCGCTCGCGATGGCCAACAACGTCCGCAAGCTGCGCGACCTGATCCGGGTCGAGCGCCCGTCCGCCATCCACGCGCACGGCCAGGCCGCCGCCTGGGTGGCGCTCGGCGCAGCCCAGCTCACCGGAACGCCGCTCGTCACCAGTTTCGGGGACCGCCCGACGGCCCGGCAGGCGGTCACGCACCATTACGACTCGGTCCTGGCGCGTGGCGACGTGGTCCTCGTGCCGTCCGAACACGCGGGCGCCGCCGCCGTGGCGGCCTTTCCCTGGGTGCGCGAGCGCCTCCGCATCGTGCCTGCCGGCGTGGACGTGCATCGCTTCTCCGCCGCCGCGGTGGATCCCGGCCGGGTGGAGGCCGTGCGGGCCGCCTGGGGGGTGGAACCCGACCGCCGCGTCGTCCTGCTCCCGGTTCCGCCCTCGAACGGCAGCGGCCATTCCGTGCTGGTGGAGGCCGCAGCCCTGTTGCGCGCCGAGGGGTGCGGCGACGTCCTGTTCGTGCTGTCGGGCGAGCCGTCTCCCCGCGCAGGCGCCGGTGACATCGACCGGCTGATCGTCCAGCACGGGCTGTCCGGCACCGTGCGCTCCGTCGGCGCCTGCGACGACCGGGCCGCCGCCTTCCTGGCCGCGAGCCTCGTGGTCCTGCCCTGCCTGCAACCGGAAGCCTGCCGTCTGCCCGCGCTGGAGGCCCAGGCCATGGGGGTCCCGGTCGTCATCTCCGAAGGGGGGAACGCGGCCGACGCCGTGCTCTCGCCGCCGCAGGTCGGCCCCCGCCATCGGACCGGGTGGCGCGTCCCGCCGGGTGACGCGGAAGCGCTGGCCTCGGCGGTCCGCGACGCGCTGGCCCTGGGCGCCTCGGCCCGCGACGTGCTGGCCACGCGCGCCCGCGTCCACGTCGAGCGGAGCTTCTCGCGCGACCGCATGACGGACGCCACCCTTGACGCCTACGTGGCCCTGATCGAAGGTCGGATGCTTCGAACGCGGGCCGGCCATGGATGACGTCTGACACCCCGCGCCTGCGCGACGCCACGTCGGATGACGCCGAACGCCTCGCGGCTCTCCACACGCTGAGCTGGCGGAGCGCCTACCGGGGCATCTACAGCGACGCCTACCTCGGACACCCGGTCGAGACGGAGCGGCGCATCCTGTGGCGCGACCGCTGCGACCACCCGCGCGCGGGCCTCTGGACGGTGGTGGCCGAGGACGACGCGGGCGACCTCGTCGGTTTCCTGTGCCTGTTGGCGGACCACGATGCCCGCTGGGGCACGCTGATCGACAACCTCCACGTCCATCCGGAGCGCAAGGGGAGGGGCCTTGGCCGCGTCCTGATGCGGGCCGCAGCCGACCACCTCCTGCACGCCCTGCCGCGGGTCCCCGTCCACCTCGACGTGTTCGAGCGGAACGCCGCGGCCCAGGCCTTCTACCGCAGGCTCGGCGGCACGGCCGCGGACCACGTCGTGCACGAGGAGCCCGACGGCAGCCGCCAGACCGTGGTCCGCTACGCCTGGCCGAGCCCCGCGGCGCTCGCGGACGGCGCAGCGTGAGACGCCCGGCGTGACGTCGTTCGCGGCCCGGGTGGACTCGTCCGAGGAAGCCGACCTCGCCTTCGCGTGCGGTGCCGACGCCGTGCTGACGGGCGGACGGATGCGCCTGGAATCGGGGTCCGAGGCGCTGCTCACCCCGGCCGAGATCGTCACGGGCGGCTACGACCAGACCCGCCCTGTGGTCGCCGTCTTCGAAGCCCGCCTGCCGGACGAGGCCGACCTGCGGGAGGTCGAGTCGTGCGGCTGCCGCGGCGTGCTCCTGCGCTGGCGCGGCGCACTGGTGGCGGACGTCGGCCTGACGGCCCTCGCGGCCGTGCTCGACCTGTGCCGCGCGCTTGGACTATCGTGCGGATTGGAAGGCGCGATCGAGCTGCCCGACGTGCCGCGCCTGCTCCCGCTCGGGCCCGACTGGCTGGCGGTCGGCCGCGCCCTCCGCTTCGACGGGCTGCTCCAGGCCGAGCACCTGCGGCTCTTCCGCGCGCTCGTCCCGACCGGGCTCGTCCCGCCCCCCGCCGTTTCGGTCCCCCTCCGGGCGACGCGGCCCGACCGCATCTTCGTTCGCGACCTCGTCGTCGCCATGGAGGTCGGCGCCTACGACCACGAACTCGGCCGCACGCAGCGCGTGGGCGTCTCGGTCGAGGCCGACCTGCGATCCCTGGGCCGGCCGGTGCGTGAGATGGGGGACGTCGTGTCCTACGACCTCATCGCCGACGCGGTCCGCGCCGTCGCGGCCGGCGGCCACGTGGCCTTCGTGGAAACGATCGCCGAGGACATCGCCGAGCGCGTGCTCGATCATCCCCGCGTGCTGTCCGTTCAGGTGCGGGTCGAGAAGCTGGACCTGGGGCCGCGCGCCATGGGCGTGGAGATCTGGCGGGAACGGGACGGGCAGTAGGGCACGGAACCCCGACTGACTCGCTAGTCCGCGGTCGGCAGCCGCCGGATCGTGAACTCGATCCGCCCGTCGGCCAGTTCCTTCCACGACTCGATCTCGGTCATGTAGGCCGCCTTGGGAAAGCGGTGGAAGCAATCCTGGGCGACCGCGCGGGCCTCGTCGCGCGGCAGCGTGAAGCTTTCGCGGCGCCACGCTTCCGCCGACCGGGCCTCGCCCGACACCAGGGCGCGATCGCGCCGGTCCCCCAGCCTGCGGGCGATATCGGCCGGACTTTTCCGCTCAAACGCCATCGCGAAACCTCAAGACTGCGCGGGGTCGTTTCCCATGCCATGCCGGGGATTTTAGAACATTTAAGGTCGGGGTCGAGTCAATTGGACGCAGGGCGGCCATCGCGCCCCGCCCACGCTGGCATATGGCTTGCCACGGCACCCGTGACGCAAAGGTGACGAGGTTCACGGATGAGGAGCGGTTCGGTGGCCCTCGCGGCGGCCCTGGTCACGGTGGGGGCGCTGGCCGCGGCCGGCCCTGCCCGGGCGGACGACCTGTCCTACTTTCAGGCGCAGCTCGACCACTACCTGAAGAAGCCGTCCTTCGTGGCGCCCGGTCCCGCGTTCGACGCGCCCGGTTGCACCAGGGGCAAGTCGATCGTGTCGATCCCCGTGTCGAGTGCAAACCCGTTCACGGCCAATATCGAGAAGGCCATGCAGGCCGTCGCCAAAACGGTCGGCTTCAAGTTCACCACCTGGGAGAACCAGGGCCAGAGTTCGCAATGGGTCCAGGGCATGGACGCGGCCGTCAACCAGAAGGCGAGCCTCATCGACCTGCTGGCCGGAACGGACCCTCGCGTGCTGGTGCCGCAGGTGGCGGCCGCCCGCGCCGCCGGCATCCCGGTGATCGCCTCGCACTACAGCGGCACGGAGCAGACCGCGGAGGTGAAGACCTACGCGGACGGCGACGTGCCCATCGACTACGCAAAAGCGGGCGCGCTGCTTGCCGATTGGGCGATCGTGCGGACCAAGAGCCACATGAACGCCCTGGAGCTGATCGCCACCGGGCCGCTCTCGACCGATTCCATGATGTCCGGCATCGACGCGGAGCTGAAACACTGCGCGGACTGCAAGACCAAGGTGATGAACTTCTCCGTGCCGGACTGGGGCACGCGGATCACGCCGGGCGTGCAGGCGGCGCTGCTAGCCGACCCGAGCGTGAACTACATCATCGTCATCTACGACAGCATGAGCCAGTTCGTCGTGCCGGCCGTGACCATCACGGGCGCGTCCGCACGCGTGAAGATCGACGCCTTCAACGGCACCCCCTTCGTGCTCGGCCTCGTGCAGACGGGGCAGGTCGAGATGGACGTGGGTGAGAACCTCGACTGGATCGGCCATTCGATCGTGGATTCCGAGATGCGCCGCCTGTGCGGGCTGCCGCTCGTGTCCGACCCGAAGATCCCGTTCTACATCTTCACGCACGACAATGCGAAGGACGCGGGCACGCCGCCGCAGCTCTCGCAGGGCTACGGGGACGCCTACGTGAAGGGCTTCGCGGACCTTTGGAAGCTGCCGTGACCGCTGCGGCGGTCCGGGTCGCGTCCGAAGCGGTTCAGGTCCCGGCCCTCCGGTTCTCGACCCTGTCCAAGACGTTCGGCGGCCAGAAGGCGCTGGACGGCGCTTCCCTGGAGGTGAAACGCGGCGAGGTGCACGGGCTGCTGGGGCAGAACGGCTCGGGCAAGTCCACCCTCATCAAGGTGCTGGCGGGGTTCCACGCGCCCGATCCGGGTAGCCGTCTTGAGATCGACGGCACCGACGTGGCGCTGCCGCTCGCGCCCGGCGCGTTCCGGCAGCACGGCCTGGCGTTCGTGCATCAGCACCTGGGGCTGATCCCGAGCCTGACGGCTCTCGAAAACCTGCTGATCGGGCGGATGGCTGACCGGCATGCCTGGGCCATCGACTGGGCGGGCGAGCGGCGTCGGGCCGCCGAGCGCTTCGCCCGCTACGGGGTCGCGATCGACCCCTCGGCCCGCGTCGCCGACCTCGCGCCGGTGCAGCGCGCCCTGCTCGCCATCGTGCGGGCGGCGGCCGAACTGGACGGGGCGGCGGGTGGCGGCCTGCTCGTGCTCGACGAGCCCACGCCCTTCCTGCCCAAGCGCGACGTCGACCACCTGTTCCAGCTGGTGCGGCAGGTCGTGGCCAAGGGCGCCAGCGTGATCTTCGTGTCGCACGACGTCGACGAGGTGATGGAGATCACCGACCGCGCGACCGTGCTGCGCGACGGGCGGGTCGCGGCCTCGCTCATGACGCGGGGCGCGTCCAAGACGGATTTCATCGAGGCCATCGTGGGCCGCCGGCTGGCCACCCTCGCGGCGCCCGTGGCGCCCGCCGCGCGGGGCGCCAGCCACGCCGTGGTCCACGACCTGCACGGCGGCAGCGTCGCGGGCTTCTCGCTCGATGCCGCGCGCGGCGAGGTGATCGGGCTCACGGGCCTGGTCGGCTCCGGCTACGCCGAGGTGCCCTACCTGCTCTACGGGGCATGGCGAGCCACACGCGGCACGCTCGACCTGGTCGGGACCGGCCTGGACCTGCCCGATCTCACGCCCCGTCGCGCCATCGCTTGCGGGATCGTGCTGATCCCCGGCGACCGGCCCAACGCGGGGGTGATCGGCCAGTTGCCGGTGTCCGACAATGTCACCATGCCGATGCTGGGTGGTGCCCGAAGCTGGCTGCTCGACCGCCGCGCCCTGGTGCGGCGCGCGGGCGCGCTCGGCCGCGCTTTCGAGGTGCGTCCGGCCGACCCGACGCTGTCGATGGCGGCGCTCAGCGGCGGCAACCAGCAGAAGGTCGTGCTCGCCAAATGGTTCGAGCAGGACCCAAAACTCATCCTGCTCGACGAGCCGACGCAGGGCGTCGACATCGGCGCCCGGCAGACGGTGTTCGGCCACGTGGCGGCCGCGGCCGCCAAGGGAGCGGCCGTTCTATGCGCCTCCTCGGACTACGAGCAATTGGCCGCGATCTGCAGCCGCGTGCTGATTTTCGCGGGTGGCCGAGTGGTGGCGACGCTGGAGGGCTCGGACATTTCCAAGGAGGCCATCGCGGAACGCAGCCTCGCGGGCGTCGGCGGGTAGGGAACAGGATCATGTCGCACAACGTCTCGCTCGACACGCCCTCGGGATCGCGGCCCGGGATCGGCGCCCAGGTGGTCAAGCGTGCCGAGCAGTTCGGGCTCATTATCGTCTGGTTGGCCCTGATCGCGCTGTTCGGGGCGCTGCGGCCCGACACCTTCCTGACCTGGCCGAACCTGTCCACCATCCTGGGCTCGCAGGCCGTGCTGGTGGTGGTGACGCTGGGCCTCATCATCCCGCTCACCGCCAACGACTTCGACCTGTCCATCGCCTTCACGATGACGCTGAGCTCCATGACGGTGGCGGTGCTCAACGTGAATTATGGGATCGGCATCGGCTGGGCGATCGTGGTCGCGCTGCTCTTCGGAGTGATGGTGGGTCTCCTCAACGGCCTGCTCATCACCGTCTTCCGCATCCACTCGCTGATCGTGACGCTCGGCACCGGCACCTTCCTGCACGGGTTCACGCTGTGGATGAGCGATTCCATGACGATCAGCGGCCTGTCGCCCATCCTCATCAACGCGGTGATCGTGGACCGCATCGTGGGCATCCCGCTCGAGTTCTACTACGCGGTCGGGCTCGCGGCGCTGGTGTGGTACCTGCTCGACTATACCGCGCTCGGACGCCGCATCCTGTTCGTGGGGCGCGGGCGCGAGGTGGCGCGGCTGAGCGGCATCAACACCGACCGCATCCGCATCGCCTGCATGGTGGCGTCGGGCCTGTTCGGCGCGCTCGCGGGCGTGCTTTACGCGGGGACCCAGGGCGCGGCCGACCCCGTGTCGGGCGTGTCCTACCAGCTTCCCGCCTTCGCGGCGGCCTTCCTGGGCTCCACCAGCATCGTGCCGGGCCGGTTCAATCCCTGGGGCTCGACGGTGGCGGTCTACTTCCTCGTGACGGGCATCACGGGGCTGGTGTTCCTGGGCTTCAGCTCGTTCATCCAGGAGATGTTCTACGGCGGCGCCCTGGTCGTGGCCGTCTGCCTGTCGCAGCTCGTGCGCGGGCGGCAGGAGCAGCAGTTCTGACCTCGGAGACTCGCGTGATCCCCCGTTCGCTCGACCGCGACCTCGTGGGCTACGGCCCCAACCCGCCCGACCCGCAATGGCCGGGCGGCGCCCGGCTCGCGCTCAACTTCGTGCTGAACTACGAGGAAGGGTCCGAATATTCGACCGGCGACGGGGACGGCGTGAGCGACGCCGCCCTGACGGAGGTCGCGAGTCTCGCCGTGCCGCGCGGCTCCCGCGATCTCGCGGCCGAGTCGATGTTCGAATACGGCAGCCGGGTGGGGTTCTGGCGTCTCATGCGCGTCTTCGCCGAGCGGGGCCTGCCGATGACGGTGTTCGCCTGCGCGCTCGCGCTGGAGCGCAACCCGGCCGCCGCGCGGGCGATCGTGGATGCCGGCCACGACATCTGCTGCCACGGCTGGCGCTGGGTGGAGCACTTCAAGCTCGACGAGGCGACCGAGCGCGAGCACATCCGGCTCGCGGTGGAAAGCCTCGCGCGCACCGTGGGCGAGCGGCCGCTGGGCTGGTACTGCCGCTACGGGCCGGGCGTGAACACCCGGCGCCTGCTCATGGAGGAGGGCGGCTTCCTGTACGACAGCGACAGCTACAACGACGAACTGCCCTTCTACGTGATGGCGGAGGGCCGCCCGCAGCTGGTGGTGCCCTACACGCTCACCAACAACGACCTGAAATGGGCCACGGGCAACCTCGGCTCCGGCGAGGACTTCTTCCAGATCCTGCGCGAAGCCTTCGACATGCTCTACGAGGAAGGCCGCACGGCGCCCAAGATGATGTCGGTCGGCCTGCACATGCGGCTCGTCGGCCATCCCGGTCGCGCGTCGGGCCTTGCCAAGTTCCTCGATTACGCGGCAAGCAGGCCGGACGTGTGGATCTGCCGGCGCCTCGACGTCGCCAAGCACTGGCTCCTCCACCACCCACCCGAGCAGGCGAGCGCATCGTGAAGCGGCTGATCCTGGAACCCGTGACGGCGGAGGCCTTTGCGCCCTTCGGCCAGCTTCTGCCTCCGCCCGCCCCGGGCCCCGCCCGCGCGGACCTCGTGGACGAGCTGACCAACGCCCGCGCCTCGGCTCGTCCCCGCCTCAGCGTCACCGCAGTCGAGCCGACCGCCCTGCCGCTGGAAGCGGTGCGGATGGAACGGCACGTCCACTCGTCGCAGGCCTTCGTGCCGACGGACTGCGCCGCCTACCTGGTGCTCGTGGCGCCGCACGGTCCCGACGGCCTGCCGGACGTGTCCGGCCTGCGTGCCTTCCGGGTGCCGGGCGACACCGGCATCAACTACCGGGCCGACACCTGGCATCATCCGATCACCGCGCTGGAGCGGAACGCCCGCTTCGCGGTGCTGACCTTCGTGGACGGGACGGCGGGCGACGAGCAGTTCGTGCCCCTGCCCGAGCCCGTCCTGGTCGGCTGAGCCGGTCCGGCCGTCTTGATTTCCGGCCCCTGCCGCCTGATATCGGGCCCGGATTTCGAGACCTCAAGCAGAGCTGGTGATGACCGATCCCAATGCCGACCCGATCATGACCACCGAGGCGGCCCCGAACGGAGCCGCCAAATCAACTGCCGACGGCGCGACGCCGGACGGGTCCGGCGGGCCCGATCCCTTCGCGGTGCTCGAAGCGCTGAAGGACGAGAACGCCGCCCTCAAGGACAAGGTGCTCCGCACGCTGGCCGACATGGAGAACCTGCGCCGCCGGACAGAGAAGGAGGTGGCGGACTCGAAGACCTACGGCATCTCCAACTTCGCCCGCGAGATGCTGAACGTCGCCGACAACCTCCACCGCGCGGCGGCCAGCGTGCCCGATGATGCCCGCACGGGCTCCGAGGCCGTCAAGGCGCTGGCCGAAGGCGTGGAACTGACCGAGCGCGACCTGCTGTCCCGTCTCGCGCGGTTCAACGTCAAGCCCATCGAGCCCGAGGGCAAGAAATTCGATCCCAACATGCACGAGGCCCTGTTCGAGATCCCCGACGAGGGCGTCCCGACCGGCACCGTGCTCCAGGTGATGGAAACCGGCTACGCCATCGGCGAGCGCGTGCTGCGCCCCGCCAAGGTGGGCGTGTCGCGGGGCGGTCCGAAAGGCTGAGGCGGGAACCTGACGATGAGCGATGGGTCCGAACTGCGCTTCACCGTCGACCAGGTGGCTGCCGCCAACACGGCCATGCGGGTGGCGGCCGGCAAGCCGCCCGAGCATTTCACGCTCGAGCGGTTCGTGAGCATGCTGGCCCAAGAGATGGCCGACCTCCGGGCCGCGGGCTGGCCGGACGGGGAGATCGCCACCCTGATCCGGGAAGCCACGGGCGAGCCCGTCGAGGCCGACATGCTCGGGACCGCGGACGCCGCCCCGCGCGGTTGAAGGGCTCTGCCCCCCGCGCGGGCACCGTCCTCCTCGCTACTGCTCGCCGTCGACCGAGATGCCCTTGAGCGCGTCCGCGAGCCGCACCTTGGCCGAGCCCGGTTTCAGCGGCTTCTGCTGGCTCGGGTCGGGCGCCCAGCCCGACAGCCACACGAGTTCGAACGTGGCGCGCAGGCGTCCGTCCGGGTCGCTGAACCGCTGGGCGTAGAGGTCCGCCGCGCGTCCCAGGACGCGGCGGGGCAGGGGCCCGCGGCCGCGGGCCACCAGCGCGTTGGTGGCCCCCATGGCGCGCAGGTCGGCCAGCAGGCCGAACACGGAGGAATAGCGGACCGTCAGCACGTCCGTGTCGGTGACGGGCAGCGCGAGGCCCGCGCGGCTCATCAGGTTCCCGAGGTCGCGCAGGTCCGAGAAGGGCGCCACGCGGGGGCTCGCCCCGCCCGTCAGCTCGATCTCGGCCTCGGTCAGCACGCCGCGCAACTCGCCGAGCGTCTGGCCGCCCAGCAGGGCCGCCAGGAACAGCCCGTCCGGCTTCAAGGCCCGCCGTACCTGGACGAGCGCGCCCGGCAGGTCGTTGAAGGCGTGCAGGGCCAGCACCGACACCGCGAGGTCGAACCGCTCGGGCCCGAACGGCTGCGCCTCGCCGTCGGCCACCACCGTGCGCCAGCGCGGGTCGGCCGGCTCGAGCAGGGGGGCGGCGCGGGTGATCGCGGCGCCGGGCAGGGCCTCGGCCAGCGTCGCGGCCAGGGTCGGGCGCGGCGTGCCGAGGTCGAGCACCGCCCGGAACTCCCGCTGCACGGGGGCCAGCCGGTCTACGACGTCGGCTGCGGCGCGGGGAAGGAGGAAGTCCTCGGTCCCTGCCGCCATCGCGCGAGCGAGGCGGCGGCGCAGCAGCGCGCGATCGAAGATTTGCGGAGCGGAAGGCTGGGACATGCCCGATGATATGGCGTCCGGCGCGATCGCTTGAAGGGCGGTCCCGTCACCTCGGACGAGCCGGGACTCCTGCGCGTTGCGGGAAGAGCGGCGCATCCACCTTGCTTGCCAGGTGCGCCCCACCACCGTAATCGAACGGGCCAGCTCCACCCGGACTCGATCGCCTTGCTCCGCCCCGAACCACCCATCACGCCAGAGCTCGTCGCGGCCCACGGTCTGAAGCCCGACGAGTACGCGCGCTTCGTGGCGCTGATCGGCCGCACGCCCAGCTTCACCGAGCTCGGCATCGTGTCGGCCATGTGGAACGAGCACTGTTCCTACAAGTCGTCGCGGCTGCACCTGCGCGGCCTGCCGACCTCCGGGCCGCGCGTCATCCAGGGGCCTGGCGAGAACGCGGGCGTGGTGGACATCGGCGACGGGCTCGCCTGCGTGTTCAAGATGGAGAGCCACAACCACCCCTCCTTCATCGAGCCCTACCAGGGCGCCGCGACCGGCGTGGGCGGCATCCTGCGCGACGTGTTCACCATGGGCGCGCGCCCGATCGCGACGCTGGACGTGCTGCGCTTCGGTGCGCCCGACCATCCCAGGACGCGCCACCTCGTGGCAGGCGTGGTGGCGGGCGTGGGCGGCTACGGCAACTCGTTCGGCGTGCCCAACGTCGGCGGGTCGGTGGCGTTCGACGCCTCCTACAACGGCAACATCCTGGTCAACGCCATGGCGGTGGGCCTCGCCCGCGCCGACGAGATCTTCTACGCCAAGGCCACCGGCGTCGGGAACCCGATCGTCTATCTCGGGTCCAAGACCGGCCGCGACGGCATCGGCGGTGCCGCCATGGCCTCGGCCGCCTTCGAGGCGGACGCGGCCGAAAAGCGGCCGACGGTCCAGGTGGGCGATCCCTTCGCCGAAAAGCTGCTCCTGGAAGCCTGCCTGGAGCTGATGCGCACGGGCGCCGTGATCGCCATCCAGGACATGGGCGCCGCGGGCCTCACCTCCTCGGCGGTCGAGATGGGCGCCAAGGGCGACCTCGGCATCGAGCTCGATCTCGACCGCGTCCCCTGCCGCGAGGCGGGCATGACGGCCTACGAGATGCTGCTGTCGGAAAGCCAGGAGCGCATGCTCATGGTGCTCCACCCCGACAAGCGCGCGGCCGCGGAAGCCGTGTTCGTGAAGTGGGGCCTCGACTTCGCGGTGATCGGGCGCACCACCGACACGCTGCGCTTCACGATTCTGCACGGTGGCGAGGTCAAGGCCGACCTGCCCATCAAGGAGCTGGGCGACCAGGCCCCGCTCTACGACCGGCCGCACGTCCCGGCCCCGAAGCTACCGGTGCTCGACGCCGCCACGGTCGTGCCGCCGGTCGCCAACGCCGACGCGCTGCTGAAACTCGTCGGCTCGCCCGACCTCTGCTCGAAGCGCTGGGTGTGCGAGCAGTACGACCACCTCATCGGCGGCAATACGGTGGCGGGGCCCGGCACGGGCGGCGACGCGGCGGTCGTGCGGGTGGAGGAGGGCCCCAAGGGCCTCGCGCTCACCGCCGACGTCACGCCCCGCTACTGCCGCGCCGACCCGGTCGAGGGTGGCCGGCAGGCGGTGGCGGAAGCCTGGCGCAACCTGACCGCCGTGGGCGCCACCCCGCTCGCGCTGACCGACAACCTCAACTTCGGCAACCCCGAGAAGCCCGAGGCCATGGGCGAACTGGTGGGCTGCATCCGCGGCATCGGCGAGGCGGCCCGCGCGCTCGACTTCCCCATCGTGTCCGGCAACGTGTCGCTCTACAACGAGACCATGGGCCAGGGCATCCTGCCCACGCCCACGATCGGCGGCGTGGGGTTGGTGGCCGACGTGGCGCGGATCGCCCGCGCGCGCTTCGAGCGGGAAGGCGATGTCCTGCTACTGCTGGGCGCCACGGCGGGCTGGCTCGGCCAGTCCGTCTACCTGCGCGACGTGTGCGGCCGCGCCGAGGGGGCGCCGCCGCCCGTCGACCTCGCGGCCGAGCGGCGCGCGGGCGACCTCGTGCGCGACCTGATCGGCTCGGGCGTAACGGCCGTCCACGACCTGTCGGACGGCGGCCTCGCCGTCGCGGTGGCCGAGATGGGTATGGCGTCCGGCATCGGCGCGATCCTCGACCTGTCCGCCCTCGGCCCCGCGCCCGCCCACGCCCTGCTGTTCGGCGAGGACCAGGGCCGCTACCTCCTCGCGGTCCCGCCCGAGCGCGCCGGGACGGTGGAAGCGGCGGCCCGGTCCGCGGGCGTGCCGGTCGCGCGGGTGGGGACCGCGGGGGGGCCCGCGTTGACGCTGCCCGGCGAGCCGCCCATCATGTTGTTCGCCCTTGTGCACGCGCACGCGCGCTTCCTGCCCGCCCTGATGGAGGGGACGCTGTGATCGGCTTCGTGGAGGTGAAGGGCCTGGCGGGCGTGAGTTTTGTGCGCGCGGACGCCGTCCTCGTCGTCCAGTATGTCGATCCGCAACGCTGCACCGTCGTCACGGCGGGGGGCGCCAGCCTGCCCTGCACCGAACCCGCCAAGGACATCATGGCCCGCGTCCGGGCCGCCCTCAATCCAACCGCCTGAGACGCCCCATGGCCATGCAAGCCTCCGAGATCGAACGGCTCATCCGGGCCGCGCTGCCCGACGCGACGGTGGAGATCCGCGACCTCGCGGGCGACGGCGACCACTACGCCGCGACCGTCGTGTCGCCCTCCTTCAAGGGCAAGACGCGCGTGCAGCAGCACAAGCTCGTCTACGACGCGCTGGGGGGTCAGATGGGCGGCGTGCTGCACGCGCTCGCGCTGCAGACCGCCGCGGAATAGCCGTCCCGCCGCGCTGGCGTGATACCGTGGCGCGACTTATATTGGCGCGAATGACCGGGGCGCCTCGCCCCAACCATCGAAGGAATCTCAAATGTCCAGCGCTCACGAGCAGATCGACGCCGCCGTCAAGGGCTCCGACGTGGTGCTCTTCATGAAGGGCAGCCCGCAGTTCCCGCAATGCGGGTTCTCGAGCCAGGTGGTCCAGATCCTCGACTACCTCGGCGTGCCCTACAAGGGCATCAACGTGCTGGAGGACGCCGGGCTTCGCCAGGGCATCAAGGACTATTCCAACTGGCCCACCATTCCGCAGCTCTACGTCAAGGGCGAGTTCGTGGGCGGCTGCGACATCATCCGCGAGATGTTCCAGGCGGGCGAGCTCCAAAGTCATTTCGAGCAGGCCGGCCTGCCCGTGAAGCAGGCGACCGGGGCCTGACGGGTTCCGCCCTTCTCCCGCGTCGCGGGAGAAGGCGCCCGAAAGAGCGGATGAGGGGAGCCACGGGATGAGTGTCCCCTCATCCGACGCGTCTCGCCGTGCCACCTTCTTCCGCATGACGGGAGAAGGATAGGAGCTACCACCCCATCGACCCCGGTCCGCCCTTGAAAGGACCCTTGAGGTCGCGGGTGACCCAGCCGCCGTAGAAGCCGCCGGGCTGCGGCGTAACCTGCTCGTCACCCACGAAGCAGGCGTCCATGGGAGCGGCGTAGACCGCGAGGTGGTCGCGGATCGCCGCGTAGGCTGGTTCCGGCTGCGGATAGCTCCAGGCGACCCGCGGTGCGCTGCGGTCGCCGACCCGGATCGTCCAGTAGCGCGCCTCGCCCTTCCACTCGCACAGCGAGCGGCCCGGAGCCGACTCCAGCGTGCAGCCGATGAAGGCCTCGCGCGGCAGGTAGTAGACCGGCGGGTGCGAGGTTTCCAGCACGCGCCAGGCCTCCCGCGTCGCCGCGATCTCGATCCCGGCGAAGACGATGCGAACCTCGCGCGCGACCCGCTCGATGGCGGGTGGGCGGGGGTAGGACCAGACATCTTCCACGCATCTCTCCTCTGCCGACTCCCGAGTGTGCCGCGGACGGCTCGCGGAACCGACGCGCGTTTTGTCGCTTGACGGACCAGCACGGCCCGGAGGCCGCGCGTCCGGATCGCCTGGCCATGTCGCTTCGAGCCCTGTCCCTTCTGCTTCCGGCCCTCGTGGTCGCCTCGGCCTTGAGTGGCCCCGTGCGCGCCGACGACCTCGACGACGCGAAAACCAAGGCGGCCCAGCTCGTTGTTCTGGCCAAGCTCGCGGGGGTCGCGTGCCCGGGCCTCGGCACCAACGACACCGCCGTCACCGCGTTCATGGCCCACGCGCAGCTCAGCGAACAGGGCCTCGGCGCTCGTTTTCAAGGGGCGACGCAGGAGGCGATCAGTTCGTTCAAGGCCTCCTCCGACCAGAACCGCGACCTGGCCTGCGCGCAACTCTTCAAGCGTTTGGGCGAGGACGGGCTCGGCCTCGTGGTCGAAACGGACGAAGACCCGCAGTAGGGGAACCTGCGAGGCCCGTTGAAACGTTCGCTCCCGTGCCGTCCACAGCCAGGAATTTCAGCGTGCCCGATCTTGTCTCCGCGCCGCAAATTAGTCTTCCCGTGGCGGTCGTCGATGGTATCTGGACCGTCGAAGGCGCACCGCTCGGAGCGGGTGGCGTCGCGCTCCCCGTCCGCATGACGGTTCTGCGGCTGGCCGACGGTGGCCTCCTGCTTCACTCGCCCGTCAGTTACACGCCCGCGCTGCACAGCGCGGTCGCGGAGCTAGGGCCAATCAAGCATTTCTTGGCTCCCAACACCGGGCATTGGATGTTCCTGGGCGACTGGCAGCGGGCCTGCCCGGAGGCGAAGACCTGGGGTGTGCCGGGCCTGCGCGACCGGGCGCCGGTCCGCGCCGCCGGAATCGGGATCGACGCCGACCTCGGGCCGGTCGCCCCGCCCGACTGGTCCGAGGAGATCGACCACGTCCTGCTGCACGGCCCGGGCTTTACCGAGGTCGATGTCTTCCATCGGCCGAGC
Organism: uncultured Lichenihabitans sp.; assembly: GCA_964243405.1. GTDB lineage: Bacteria > Pseudomonadota > Alphaproteobacteria > Rhizobiales > Beijerinckiaceae > Lichenihabitans. The sequence goes on from CAXTFJ010000002.1 coordinate 85,245, forward strand.
CGGACGCTGATCGTCGCCGACCTCATCCTCAACCTGCCGACCGACGGCTTGACACCCCTGCAGCGCCTCGCGGCCCGCGCCCTGCGCATTGCCGCGCCGGACGGCGCCACGCCGCTCTACCTGCGGGCACTTCTGTCGCTGAACCGCGCCCGCAACGCGGAGGCCGCGGCACGGTTGGTCGCCCTTCAGCCCGACCGGGTGATCGTCTGCCACGGCCGCTCGATCACAGACGACGCACCCTACCGCCTCCACCGGGCCCTGGCTTGGCTCATCGGGCCGCCTCCGCCCCGTCCCGACCCGCGGGACGTACCCGCGCGCAAGCCCGTCGAGGACTGCACCGTCGTGATCACCGGCGCGTCGAGCGGTATCGGGCGGGCCGCGGCCCTGGCCTTCGCCCGGCGGGGCGCCCGCGTGGTGCTGGCCGCGCGCCGGGCCGACCTGTTGGACGAAGTCGCCCGCCAGTGCGCGGCCCTGGGTGGCCGGGCGGTCGCGGTCCCCACCGACGTGACCGACGCGGACGCGGTGTCCCACCTCGCCGAGCGGGCGCAGGCCGCCTTCGGTAACATCGACGTGTGGATCAACAACGCGGGCGTCGGCGTGTTCGGCCCCTACGCCGACGCGGACGTGGCGCTCCACCGCCGCACGGTGGAAACAAACTTGATCGGGGCCATGCATGGGGCCGCCGCCGCCATGCCCCTGTTCAAGCGGCAGGGGCACGGCGTGCTCATCAACACGGTCTCGATGGGCGGTTGGGTGCCGACCCCGTTCGCGGCGGCCTACACGGCCAGCAAGTTCGGCCTGCGGGGTTTCAATGCCAGCCTCCGCCAGGAGTTCGACCCGCACGAGGACATCCACGTGTGCGGCGTGTTCCCCGCCATGGTGGACACGCCCGGCCTGGTCCACGGCGCCAACGTGTCGGGCCACCGCATCGATCCCGGCCCGTTCCTTTACCGGCCCGAGGACGTCGCGGACGCCTTCGTGCGCCTGGTCCGGCACCCGCGCGGCGAAGTGGCGGTGGGCTGGCCCGCGCGCGCCGCGCAGATGGCCTACACGCTCGCGCCCCGCGCGACGGAACTCGCCATGGGCGCGGTCTTCCGGCGCTTGGTCGCCAACGCCGCGCCCGCGCCGCGCACCGAGGGCGCGCTGCTCGGAACGACCGCGGCGGGCCGGGAAGCGAGCGGCGGCTATCTCGATGCGAAACACCTGCCGGGCGCGGGCGAGATCAGCAAGGGCGCGCTGGTGGCGGCCGGCACGGTCGTGGCGCTTGCCCTGATGGCCCGCCGTAGCCGCCGGCGCAGGGACGGCTGAGGAGCCACCGCGTTCGCTTGAAAAAAAGCTAGAGCGCAGCCTTTGAACGAAAGAACCATTCCGTGCATTGGTACGCGAGGGCCGGGCTGACCCGTCATGCGTACCCCGAGCAGGAGAGTGAAATGAGTGGTTCAATGAAATCGGCGTCGATCGCGGCCGCGCTGGCCGTGGCGGCGCTTCTGGCGTCCGACATGGCTGCGTCGGCGCAGACCTTCGAGCCGGACGCCGATGCGCCCGTGCGGATCCGGCCGCTGCATCGCGCCAGGCCCGTGGAGACCTATCGGCCGCTGACGGTCAATCACGATCGCGATGTCGACGGCTTCGCGGCGCCCGTCTCGGCCTACAATCCCTATGCCGGCCCGGCCGCGATCATCACCGCGCCGATCGCCTTCGGCGCCACCTTGGCCAGCCTGCCGTTCCGGGCCGTCAACAGCGTGTTCCCGGCCCGGGGCAACACGCCGCTCGTCGTCGTCGGCGCGCCGGTTCACTTCGCGGGGCAGGTCGTGCAGACCCCGTTCGCGATCGCCCAAGCCCCCTTCGGCGGCCCGAACCCGTTCACCCCGATCGACTACTGAGATCCGCCCGGGGCGGTCCTTCGCGGCCGCCCCGGTCCTCGCTCGTCAGCCGAGCACGTCCGCGTAGTCCGCATCCGTCTTGGAGCGGACCTCGTCCGCCGTAACGCCGGGCGCCAGCTCGATCAGCCGCGCCGTTCCCGCCTTCTTATCGATGGCGAACACCGCGAGGTCGGTGACCACCACGTCGACGACGCCCGTGCCGGTCAGCGGCAGCGTGCAGGCTCTGAGGAATTTGGGCGTCCCGGCCTTGTCCGTGTGCTCCATGACGACGACCACCCGCTTGACGCCTGCGACGAGGTCCATGGCGCCTCCCATGCCCTTGATCATCTTGCCGGGGATCGTCCAGTTGGCGAGGTCGCCATTGCCCGCGACCTGCATGGCCCCCAGGATGGCGAGGTCGATGTGCCCGCCCCGGATCATCGCGAAGGACTCGTCGGAGGAGAAGAAGCTCGACGTGGGCAGCGCCGTCACGGTCTGCTTGCCGGCGTTGATGAGGTCGGGGTCCACGTCGTCCTCGTAGGGGAACGGGCCGATCCCCAGCATGCCGTTCTCGCTTTGCAACGTCACCGTCAGCCCGGCGGGCACGTAATTGGCCACCAGCGTCGGGATGCCGATGCCGAGGTTGACGTAGAAGCCGTCGCGCAATTCCTTGGCGGCGCGCTCCGCCATCTCGGTTCTGCTCCAGGGCATCAGACCTCCTCCCCCGCGCCGGCCGCCACCGGGGCCGAGGGCCGCGCCCGGACCGTGCGCTGCTCGATCTTCTTCTCGTAGGCGTGGCCCTGGATGATGCGCGTCACGTAGATGCCGGGCGTGTGGATCGTGTCGGGATCGAGCGCGCCGGGCTCGACCAACTCCTCCACCTCCGCCACCGTAACCGCCGCGGCGGTCGCCATCGCCGGATTGAAGTTCCGCGCCGTCTTCCGGTAGACGAGGTTGCCGGCCGTGTCGCCGCGCCAGGCCTTGACGATGGCGAGGTCCGCCTTCAGCCAGGTTTCGCGCACGTAGGTCTCGCCCCCGAAGACCTCCGTCGGCTTGCCTTCGGCCACCACCGTACCAACGCCCGTCTTGGTGTAGAAGGCCGGGATGCCCGCGCCGCCCGCGCGGATGCGCTCGGCCAGCGTGCCCTGCGGGTTGAGTTCCAACTCCAGCCGGCCCGAGAGGTAGAGGTCGGCGAACAGCTTGTTCTCGCCCACGTAGGACGACACCATCTTGGTGATCTGCCCGTTGTCGAGCAGTACCCAGAGTCCGAACCCGTCCGCCCCGCAATTGTTGGAGATCACGGTCAGGCCCTTGACCCCGTTCTCCCTCAGCGCCGGGATGAGGTGCTCGGGATTGCCGGACAGCCCGAAGCCGCCCGACATGATCGTCATGCCGTCGAACAGGAGCCCGTCGAGAGCCGCACGGGCATCGGGGTAGACCTTGTTCGCCGACATGCGTCCCTTCCCAGCGTGAACAACTCGCTCAGAACTCTACAGCAGGGGTCCGAGGGCTGTCACGGACGGATCGGGGTTGATCGAGGCGGGCTCGACGTGTCCGCCCGCAGTCGCGACATCGGCCGGCGCCACGACCTGGGAGCAGCGTCAGGAGACCCAGTATGGGACGTTTCGCTTCGACCGTGCCCTTCTACCTGAAAGCTCGTCAGCCTTACGGCCAGGCGTTCTTCGCGACTGTCGCGCGGGACCTGGCGTTCGGCCGCCACCTGCGCCTCCTCGATCTCGGAACGGGACCGGGCCTGCTGGCGCTGGGCTTCGCGCCCCACGTGGGCGAGGTCTGGGGTGTCGACCCCGAACCGGCCATGCTCGACGCGGCGCGGGAGAACGCCCGGCGGTCGGGCTCGGCACTCGGGCTGATCGAGGGAACCGCCGAAACCTTGCCGAGCGAGATCGGCTCCTTCGACGTCGTCACGATCGGTCGGGCGCTGCACTGGATGGACCCGGGGCGGACGCGGCTCGCGCTCGACCGTGTCGTGCGTCCGCGGGGTCTCGTCCTCGTCTGTTCGGCTTCGAGCGTTGCCGACGGCCGCAACCCGTGGCTCGCCGCTTACGAGCGGTTGAGAAGGCGGTGGGCCGAGGGCGAGGAGAGCCGCACCCGGTACGCGGAACGCGACGCCTTCTTCGCGGCAACCCGGTTTCGGGCCGACAGGACCGTCCATGTCGAGACGCGCCACACCGTGACGGTCGGCGACCTGAGCGACCGCGTCCTCTCGATGTCGTCCACGTCGCCCGACAGGCTCGGCAGCGGCGTGGACGCAATGCGGGAGGGTTTGCGCGCCGCGCTCGAGCCGTTTGCCGCGGCCGGTCGTCTTCAGGAGATCGTCGAGGCACGGGCGGAGGTCTTCCAGGACAGCGGCTGACCCCGCAGTCCTTGCACCCGGCGACCGCCTACGCGAAGGCCACGCACATGGGCGAGCCCACCGCGACCGTTCGGTGGAGGTCGAGGGTGCCCGTCTCAGGATCGACCGCGTATTGCCCCAGCGCGTGGCTGTCCTGGAACGACGCGAACAGCCAGCGTCCGCTGGGGTCGAGGGCGAGATGGCGCGGCCGTTCCCCGTGGCCCGCGGTGTGGCCGAGGGGGACCAGTGCGCCGTCTTGCCCGCAGCGGAAGATCGCCACCCCATCGTGCCCCCGGTTGGCCGCGTACAGGAAACGTCCGTCGGCCGTGAGCTGGAGGTCCGACACGCTGCTCGTGTCCGTCCAGGTCTCCGGCAGCGTGGAGGCGAGATCGCGCAGGGTGACCGCGCCGGTCGCGGGGTCGTAGTCGAGCCGGGCCACGCCATTGCCCATCTCCAGGCTGAGATAGGCGGTTCGTCCATTGGGATGGAACGCGAGATGGCGCGGTCCCGCGCCGGGCGGCAGCGTGCAGGTCAGCGCGCGCGCCTCGTCCAGCGTGCCCGTAAGTATGTCGAGCGGGTAGGACAGCAGCCGGTCGGTGCCGAGATCCACCGCCAGGGCGAAACGACCGTCGGGGCTGAAGCCGATCCAGTGACCGTGCGGCTGCTCCTGCCGCTCGGGGTCCGGCCCGGTCCCGTGCAGCTGTACGGCGTGGCTCGCGGACGCGAGGCCGCCGTCCTCGCGCACCGGCAGGATCGCGAAGGTTCGACGCGGCTCGTCGGCTACGTCGCCCGCGCTGTAGTTCGCCACGCCTACGCAGCGCCCCGTCGGGTCGACCTCGCAGAAGCAGGGGCAGTTTCCCAGCGTCGGCTGCTTGTTGACGTAGGCGAGCCGCCCCGTATCGCGGTCGATCCGGTAGGCCGCGAGGGTACCCTCGTTCCAGTCCGCCACCTCGCTCACCGCGTAGAGCAGCGGGCGTGTCGGGTGGACGGCCACAAAGGACGGGGAATCGATCCCGCCCCGCACGTGCAGCAGATCGAGGTCGCCCGTCGCGGGGTTGAAGCGGAAGGTGCTGAGGCCTTCACCCTTGGCCGGCGAGGGAGAGCGGCCGGGGGTCAGCGAGCCGACGATGAGAAGCATGCGTCGCCCGCTACCAGCGGCCGTGGACGGCGGGGCGGATATCGGCGGCGTCGATCGCCTTGACCGCGGCCATCACGTCCGCACCGAGCGGCGCGAGGTCCGCCGCGCCCGCATTGGCGCGCGCCTGCTCCACCGATTTCGCGCCGGGGATCGCCCCGACCGGCCCCCGATCCGCCCCGATCGCCCAGGCTCCGAAGCCGATCTCACCGACCCCGAGACCAGTCCGGCCGAACTCCCGCTCGCGCATTTCCGCCCGTCCATCTGCCGCGGCTCCGGCCGGGCCGCCCGTCGATCCGGGTTGTCCCGCAAGCCTCCGGAGAACTCAAGGGGACACCGCCCGCGTCAGCCCGAAGCGGGCGGAGCCTCAGTTCGCGGCGCGGCGCTGCAGGGGGTCCGCGTCGTTGGGTCCGCCCGCCATGAGCGCGTCGATGCGGTCGTGTTCGCGCTTGAAGTCGGCGAGCTTGGCGCCGTCGAGTTCGCGCGTCTGCGCGAGCTTGACCCGCATGGGGTCGACGAAATGGCCGTTGACGATGACCTCGTAATGGAGGTGCGGGCCGGTCGCGAGGCCCGTCTGGCCCAGGTAGCCGATCACCTGCCCCTGTTTCACGCGCGTCCCCTCGGCGATGCCGCGCGCGAAGCCCACCATGTGCGAATAGGTGGTGATGTAGTCGTTGGCGTGCTGGATCTCGATGTGATTGCCGTAGCTCGGGCTGCGCTCCGCCTTCAGCACCGTGCCGTTGCCCGAGGCCAGGATGGGCGTACCCACGGGGGCCGCCCAGTCGACCCCGGTATGGGGCCGCGAATAGCCCAGGATCGGGTGGAACCGCATGCCGAACGGGGAGGTGAACACGCCGGTGGGGACGGGATTGCGGATCAGGAACTTGTGGACCGAATGTCCCTCGTCGTCGAAATAGTCGGTACCGGTCTCATCGGCACTCTGGAAGCGGAAGTAGCGGTAGGTCTGGTCCCGCACCGTGAGGGCGGCAAACAGCAGCTGCGGTCCCTCGCCGTCGTCGGGGTCCGAGTAGAAGGCGTCGAGCGAGTCGCCACCCTGCACCGATTGCTGGAAGTCGACGTCGTTGGAGAAGATCCGGATCATCGTGTCCACGACGGGCGTGGGAATGCCCTGCTTCAGCGCCGTCTGGTAAACCCCGTCGTAGAGCCGCAGGTCGCCCGCGTCGTCGTCGGTCGAGGCGGGTTGAGCCGCGGTTTTCGAGCCGCCGGGGTCCACGGCCTCCACCTTGACGTATTGGCCGGCGTCGGTGATCGCCACGGTCGCCTCCAGCGCCTCGTCCAGGTAGACGGACAGCCGCACGACCTGCTTGGACGCCGAGGCGGGATCGAGGGGCGCGAGGGCGAGCCGGATGCGGCGGCCTTCGCCCACCGGCGGCTCGCCCCGCTTCGCCCCGAAGGCAGCCACGATGGCCCGGATCTGCCCGCGCGTTGCGCCGTTGCGCCCGAGCACGTCCTCCAGCGTGTCCCCGTGGCGCAGCACCACGAGCCGTTCCTCCACCTGCCCGTCGTCCCGCGGCCCCTCCGATCGCTGCACGACGGTGACGTTCTCCGGCACCATGCGGACGTCGATGGACGCGAAGGGAGTGGCGAGAGCCCCGAGGGAACCGGCATAGCCGAGCGCCGGTCCGGGGATCAGGCCGGCGCGGCTGGTCCGCATCAGCAGCATTTGGGGCGGCAGGGGCAGGGGAGGGCGGTTCCCCGTGACCGCCGCCGCCCTGATGGCCTGGGCGACCTGCGCGTCCACCTCCGCGGCCGTTAGTCCGCCGTCGGAGACGCCCGCGTCGTTCCCGTCGAAATCGCGGGTTTGAAAGGCAACCTCTGCCGCATCCAGGCTCGGCTCGACTTCGGCGGCCGGGGCTGCCACGTCCGCGGGCAGGTCGGCGGCCAGAAGTTTGAGCGGATTGAAGGGGGGCACCTGGTCGGCCAAATCCGTCGGAACCAGCGTCAGCGTGGTGGTGACGCGGGTGTACCCCCGCAGGCGGATGACCTGCTTGTTCCCGATACTGACGGTCGTGGGGGCCTGGAAGCTTCGCTTTTCAGCCAGGATATCGACCGTCTTGACCAGTCGGTCGCCCTTGCGGAGTTCAGCGTCGCCCTGTCGGCGGCCCTTCGGTGCGAGCACCGCGAGATCGGGCTGGGACATGCGCGTCGCGTGACGGTGGAGCGTGACCTCCGCCGCACCGAGAATGAGAACTGCCCCCGCACCCCCGATCAGGACGATGCCGGTGAACCATCGCGCCGAGATCGAGCGTGGTTCGCGCTCCGAAGGGTGGCCGAGCCGAATGGGCGGCTCGACCCCGAGGTCCAGTCCCAGCGCGGCGTCCACGCGCCCGGAGCCATTGTATCCCCGCCCGTGCACGACCCTCGTGTTCCTCCGCCGCTGGTCCGTTCCTCGCCGGCCTGCGCCCGCGTCATCGTCTACGGCAAGGCTCGCCCAGCGTAAACGTGAGGCTGTCGCCAGGCTTTCGCGCCGCCAGCCTCGACCCGGCATAGCACCGTTCGGTTGGGGAAGGGTGCGACCAGACGGCCATGCAAACTTCCTCATTTCGTCTCTTGACCCTATCCCATGGTCTCGCCTATATCCTGCTCATC
>CAXTFJ010000003.1:0-89536 GCA_964243405.1 uncultured Lichenihabitans sp.
GATGGTGGGGAAGTCCACCTGCGGCAGGGCGGAGACCGCGAGCTGCCGGTAGCCGAGCAGTCCCGCAAGCAGCACCGCCACCGCGAGCAGCGAGGTCGCGACCGGCCGCAGGATGAAGGGCGCCGAAACGCTCACGGCGCGGCCTGCCCCTGCGAGCTGCCGCCGCCGGCCTCGGCCTGCCCGCCTTCGGGACGGCGGCGGTGGCCGCGGCGGCGGGTCCCGTCCGCCTCGCCCGGTGGCTGGACGCCCGCCGCACCGGCGGGTTCGCCCGTCGCCGTGGAGGTGCCGCCCGGGTTGGCGCGGGTGGGGTCCTCGCCCTGCCCCGTGACGGACGGCACGCCGCCGCGCTGCCCGGGCGGCAGGGTGCCCTGCCCCGCGACGGTGGCGTCGGGACCCCCGACGCTCGGCGGGGGGTTGCCACCCGTATTGTCGGCCGGACCGGTCGAGGCGGTGGCGGTCGAGACCGCGACCTTGGCGCCGTCGGTCAGCCGGGTGAAGCCGGTCGTCACCACGGTGGCGGGGACGTCGAGCCCCGCGGTCACCACGCTGTCGGCCTCGGTCTGGCGCCCCAACGTGATCTTGCGCATCGCGACCGTCGCGCCGTCGGGCCCCAGCAGGTAGACGTAGCTGCCGTCCGGCCCGCGCTGCACGGCGGGGGTCGGCACCACGACCACGTGGCTCAGCGTGTCGACGTAGAGCCGCACGTTGACGAACTGGCCGGGCCAGAGCTGCAGGTGGTCGTTGGGGAAGGAGCCCTTGAGCTTCACGGTGCCCGTGGTGGGGTCCACGGAATTGTCGACCACCTGGAGCTCGCCCGTGTCCAGCACGGCGCCGTCGGCGCCGTCGAGCGCCTCGACCTTCAAGGTGCCCTTGGCCATCGCGCCGTTGACCTGCCGGAGGTATTGCTGCGGCAGGCTGAACACGGTGGCGATCGGCTTGACCTGCGTGACGGTCACGATGCCGGTCGTGTCGGCCGCGTGGACGACGTTGCCCGCGTCGACCAGCCGGAGCCCGGTCCGCCCGTCCAGCGGCGACAGCATGGTGGCGTAGTCCAGCGTGGTCTTGGCGCTGTCGACCGCCGCCTGGTCCTGCTGGATGATGGCCTGCGTCTGCGTCACCAGCGCCTTCTGGGTGTCGGCCTGCTGGTGCGAGCCGTACTGGGTTTCGGCGAGCTTCTGGTAGCGGACGAGGTCGACCTGGGCGTTGGCGAGCGTGGATTCGTCCTGCGCCTTCTTGGCGACCGCCTGGTCGTAGGTGGCCTGGAAGGGACGCGGGTCGACGCGGGCCAGCACGTCGCCGCGGTGGACGTCCTGCCCTTCCTTGAAGTCCACGTCGATCAGCTTGCCGTCGACCTGGCTTTTCACGGTCACGGTGTTGGTGGCCTGCACGGTGCCGAGCACGTCGACGGTGACGGGCAGGTCGGCGTAGCGGCTCGACGCCACCAGGACCGGGATGGGACCGCCGCCCCCGCCACCCGCGCCGCGCCCGCCACCCGCACCGCGCTTGCGGCCTTCGCGGCCGCCCTCGGCCTCCGCGCCACCGCCCGCGTCCGCGGTCTGCGCGTGCTGCCAGGGCAGCGCAGGGACGTGCGGCAGCCAGGGCAGCGTTTGCCGGATGACCGGGACCCGGTCGGCCAGGACCAGTGTTCCGGCCGCGAGCAGGACGAGGAGGAACAGGAGCCGCTTCACATCGTCACCGTTTCGGCCGGCCCCGGGACCCGCGAGCCGGCAAGGATCGTCCACGCCCAGGATGAGGGAGCGCGACCTCCCGAAATCAAGCCTGGACCGCCCCGCCTGTACCGCGACTGAACGCCCTCACGGCCTGGACCCGCCCGTGGCCCCCAGGCCCGGCGCTTCCAGGGGACCGCCATTGGGCACCGGCGGCTGGCCTTCCAGCGCGTGCGTTTCGGTAATGGCCTCGTTGGGCGGAACGAAGGCCGCGCCGGGCAGGCCGTGGTCGAAGGGCTTGGGCAGGGTGATGGCGGGCTCGACGGGGCCGTGCCGCGGGTCGGTCCAGCCGCCGCCCAGCGCCTGCGCGAGGCTCGCGATGGCCTGGAAGCGCGTGAGCCGCGCGGCCGCGAGCGCGTCCTGGGCGTTGAACAGCGTGGTCTGGGTCGTCAGCACGGTGGTGATGTCGATGGTGCCGACCTTCAGCCGCTCGCGCTCGATGTCGTAGGCCTGCTGCGAGGCGCGCACGACGTCGGCCAGGCGCCGCTCGTGATCGAGGTCGCGGCGGATCGCGGTCAGCGCGTTCTCCGTGTCCACGAAGGCCTGCAGGATGGATTTGCGGTAGGTTTCGAGGTTCTCCCGCTCCACGCCGCGGGCCTGGTCGAGCTGGCCCTGGAGCAGGTAGCCATCGAAGATCGGCTGGGCCACGGACCCCGCGATCGACCCGAACAGGGCGTCGGGCGACAGCAGCGTGTGCAGGACCGTCGACTCCAGCCCGCCGTTGCCCGTCAGCGTGAAGCTCGGGAAGAAGGCGGCCCGCGCGGACTGGATACTGGCGTCGGCCGACAGCACGGCCTCCTGGGCGGAGGCCACGTCCGGGCGCCGCGCCAGGAGTTGCGAGGGCAGGCCGGGCGGGATGACGGGCGCCGCCAGCTTGTCGAGGCTACCGCCCAGCACGTGGGTGCTCTCGGGCGTGCGGCCGACGAGCAGCGCGATCTGCGTGCGCGCCTGGTCCGCCTGGAGCTGCAGGGGCGGGATGAGGGCCAGTTCCTGGTCCAGCGCGCCTTCCTGCTGGGCCACCTCCAACTGGGTCACGGTTCCCACGGCGAGCCGCCCCTTGATGGCGTCGAGCACCTCGCGCGCGGCCTTGCCGTTGGTTTCCGCGAGCCGGATGCGGTCCTGCGCGGACAGGATCAGGAAATACTCGTTCACCACGGAAGCGACGGAGGACAGGATCGTCGTGTCGCGCGAAAACTTATCCGTGAGCACCGTCCGCTCGGCCGCCTCGCTCGCGTAGGCGTTGCGGCCCCAGAAGTCGATCTCGTAGCTGGCCGTCAGCCCGAGCTGGAACAGGTTGCGGGCTTCCGTGCGGTTGCCGCTCAGGCCCACGCTGCCCGAGCTCACCGTGCTGGTGGTGCCCGTCGTGGTCCCGGTCGTGCCCGTCCCGGTGGTGCCGGTGGTGCCGGTGGTGCCGGTGGTGCCCGTTGTTCCAGTGGTCCCCGTCGTGCCCGTCCCGGAGGTCCCCGTCGTGCTTCCGGTGGAACTACTGACCCCCACCGAGGTCACGGTGCCGAAGGCGGTGGGGGGCGTGAAGCTCCGCTGACCGCTGCCGTCGCCCGACAGGGTCGGCAGCTGCGGCGCGCTGGCGATCTCGGCGCCGGCCTCGGCCTCGACGATGCGGGCCGCGGCCGCCGCCACGTCCAGGTTGTCGGCCGCGGCCGCGGCCGCCAGCCGCGTCAGCTCCTTCGAGCCGAACAGCCTCGGCCAGTCGGTCGGGACCGGGCCGGCGGCCTTCGGGGCCGCGTATGTAAAAGCCTTGGGCGTCGGGATGCCGAGCGCCGGCTTGGTTTCCTGAAACGTGCAGCCCGCCAGGCCCAGGCCGGCCAGCGCCAGCCCGCAGCCCCGGCCGAAGCGCCGCTTTCGAACCGGGCCGTGCGTCTGCCGAACTTGGGGAACGCGCCTCACCATGGAAGTCCAAGGGCCGGGCTGACGGCCGCCACACGTCTTAAGCACGTCTTAGGATCGATCCACCGGGCCAATGCAAGCCACGGGCGCAATGCGCCTCGGGATCAAACGACGCGTGTGACCGGGTTGCATCGCCTCGCCGCGATCGCATCCGACGCCAGCTGAGCGATGCGGCAATCGCAAGGCCGGATCAGGGTGCTCCGATGGCGAAACCTGCGGATCGGCCGGGGGCGGATCGCCGGCCGGTCGGCAGGGTGTCGAGACGGGGCGGCGGTTCGACGGGCTGAAGCGCTGCCGCCAGGCCCCGCGCGCGTCAGCCGGGATAGCCGTGCCGGCGCCGGGACGCGGACACGAGGCTTCGGGCCTGCGCGTCACGGCCCGCGGCGCAGACGGCCTCGGCCCGGGCGATCTCGCCCTGGATCTGCCGGTACACCGGCAGGCCCACGTTGCCGCTCGCGTAGTCGTTGTCCTGGATGGCCCGCCAGCGGGCGACGTCGCCCGCGCAACCGCTGCCCTCGGGCAGGCGGAAACCGCGCGGCGTGAAGGCGCGCGTGGCGTAGCCGGGCGCGGGAGCGGATTGCGCGCCCGCGCGCCCGGCTATGGCGAGCAGAGCGAGCACCGCCAGGGCGCCCCGCGCGGACCGGAGGGCGGGACGGGATCGGGGCACGGCGGTTCTCCTTGATTCCGGCGCGAAAGCGTAATCGGATCGGGTCGTGCCGGAAAGGCACGGGACCGCACAGCAAGGGCGCGCCATGGCCTACCGCCTCCTCCTCCGCGCAGCCTGCACGGCGCTCCTGCTCGCCGGCCCGGCCGCGGCGCAGACGCCCGGCCCCCACGTCGACGTGCTCCTGGTGCTCGCCGCCGACGTGTCGCGCTCGATCGACGAAGCCAAGTTCGAGCTCCAGCGCAAGGGCTACGCGGCGGCGCTGAAGGACCCGCGCGTGCTGCAGGCCATCGCGTCCAACCCCGACAAGCGCATCGCGGTGGCCTTCGTGGAATGGGCGGGCTCGTCCTCGCAGAAGCTGGTGGTGGACTGGACCGCGATCGCGAGCGAGGCCGACGCGGCGGCCTTCGCGGACAAGGTGCTGGCGGCCCCGCGCTCCTTCTACGACCGCACCGCGATCGGCTCGGCGCTGGGCTTCGCCACCGCCCAGTTCGACCGGGCGCCGTTCACGGCGACGCGCCGAATCATCGACGTGTCGGGCGACGGCGCCAGCAACAGCGGCGACGACATCAAGGGCGCGCGCGACGCGGCGTTGAAACACGGCGTCACCACCATCAACGGGCTGGTGATCCTGAGCTCGATGGACGGCCCCGCCTACCTCGTCGAGCACACCCACCCCCCGGGCGGACTGGCGACCTACTACCGGCAGAACGTGATCGGCGGGGTGGCGGCCTTCGTGTCCTCCGCCGAAGGTTTCGAGAGCTTCGACCGCTCGCTCATCGCCAAGATCGTGGAGGAATTGTCGTGACGGACGCCAAACCCGCGATCCGCATCCGCTACTGCACCCAGTGCCAGTGGCTGCTGCGCGCCGCCTGGATGGCGCAGGAACTGCTGTCGACCTTCGGCACGGACCTGGGCGAGGTAGTTCTCGTGCCGGGCACGGGCGGGGTGTTCGAGGTCACCTGCGGCGACGCCGTGCTGTGGGAGCGCAAGCGCGACGGCGGCTTCCCCGAGGCCAAGGTCCTCAAGCAGCGCGTCCGCGACGCCGTCGACCCCGGCCGCGACCTGGGCCACGCGGACCGGAAGGACGGCCCCTAGATCGCCGTCGCGGTCCGCCGGCTGCGGCCGCCCGCGAGGTTCAGCGCGATCGCGAGCGCGGTCAGCGCGCCGCCGTAGAGGCACACCGCGGGCCAGCCGCCCGTCCGCCAGCACAGGATCGCGCCCGCCGAGCCGAGCGAGCCGCCTAAAAACAGCCCGCACACGAAGATCGTGTTGATCCGGCTGCGCGCCTCGGGCCGGAGCGCGAAGATGATGTGCTGGTTCGAGATCATCGAGCACTGCACGCCAACGTCGAGCACCACCACGGCGAGGACGAGCGCGGTCCAGGTCGCCGAGGCGCCGAGCAGCAGCCAGCAGCCGAGCGTGAGCACGGTGCCCAGGCCGATGCCGACGCTCGGGCCCCGGCGGTCCGCCACCCGCCCCACCAGCGGCGCGGCCAGGATGCCGAAGCCGCCCAGCAGCCCGAACAGGCCCGCGACGTCGGCGCCCGCGCGGTAGGGCGGCTGTTCGAGCCGCAGCGCCAGCACCGTCCAGAAGACGCTGAAGGCCGCGAACATCGCGGTCTGGATCGCGGTGGCGAGGCGCAGGCTGGGCTCCTGCCGCACCAGGGCGAACAGGGAAGCGAGCAGGGCGGGGTAGGAGATGCGGGCGCGGGGCGCGCCGCGCGGCAGCACGGCGGCCAGCAGCAGGGCCGCCCCCAGCACCAGGCCGATGCCCGTCGCGAAGGTGGCCCGCCAGCCGAAGTGCTCGCCCACGAAGCCCGCGAGCGTGCGGCCGAACAGGATGCCGCAGAGCAGCCCGCTCATCAGCGTGCCGACGGTCGCGCCGCGCCGGGTGGGGTCGGCCAGTTCCGCCGCGAAGGGGATAATGACCTGCGCGGCGGTGGCGGTGACGCCCACCAGAACGGAGGCCACCAGCAGCGTGCCCGCGCCCGGGCTCAGCGCCGCGGCGAGCAGCGCCAGCACGAGCAGGCCCAGTTGCCCCAGGATGAGGCGGCGACGCTCCACCACGTCGCCGAGCGGCACGAGCAGGAAGATGCCCGCCGCGTAGCCCAGCTGCGTCGCGGTCGGCACGAAGCCCACGATCGCGGCCTCACCGGGGAAGTCGCGCTGCAGCAGGCCCAGCAGCGGCTGGTTGTAGTAGATGTTGGCGACCGCGATCCCGCACGCCACCGCCATGGCGAGCGTCACGCCGCGGCCGAGCCCCGCCCCGTTCGCCGTTCCCGTGTCCTCACCCATGATCTTCGACCCCCGCGAGCCCCGGCGCGCGGACGCCGACCCTGTCGCAAGCCCATATGGGGCGGCGGCGGCTCGACACGACGCCCCGTCGCGGCCATGAGGCTGTTCTAGCTTTCCTCACCCCGGAACAGGAGTCCGCCGTGCCGCTCCCCGACACCATGACCGCGGTCGCCATCGCCCGGCCCGGCGGCCCGGAAGTGCTCGTCCCCGAGCGGCGGCCCCTGCCCGCGCCGTCCCCGGGCGAGATCCTGATCCGGGTGCGGGCCGCGGGCGTCAACCGCCCCGACGTGATGCAGCGGGCGGGCGCCTACCCGGCCCCGCCCGGCGCGTCCGACCTGCCGGGCCTGGAGGTGGCGGGCGAGGTGGCGGCCCTGGGCGAGGGCGCGGACCGCTGGCGCGTGGGCGATGCCGTCTGCGCGCTGGTGCCGGGCGGCGGCTACGCCGAGTTCGCCCGCGTCCATGGGAGCAACGCCCTTCCCCGCCCCGCCGGGCTCGACTGGGTGGCGGCCGCGGCCCTGCCCGAAACGCATTTCACCGTTTGGCACAACGTTTTTCAGCGCGGGCGGCTGCGGGCGGGTGAGGCGCTGCTGGTCCACGGCGGCTCCTCGGGCATCGGCACGACCGCGATCCTGCTCGGCAAGGCGTTCGGCGCGACCGTGGTGGTGACGGCGGGCACGCCGGAGAAGTGCGAGGCCTGCCGGGCGCTCGGCGCCGACGCCGCGATCAACTACCGCGAGGGCGACTGGACCGGCCCCGTGACGGAGGCCACGGGCGGGCGGGGGCCCGACCTCATCCTCGACATGGTGGGGGGCGCCTACGTGGCGCAGAACTACGCGGTGGCGGCCCCCGACGGCCGCATCGTCAGCATCGCGTTCCTCCAGGGCTCCAAGGTGGAGGTCGACTTCCTCAAGCTGCTCAGCAAGCGGCTGACCCACACGGGCTCGACCATGCGGCCCCAGCCCGTGGAGGCGAAAGCCGGGATCGCGCGCGAGCTGGAGGAGAAGGTCTGGCCGCTGCTGGAAGCGGGCCGCTGCCGCCCGGTGATCCACGCCACCTTCCCGCTTCGACGGGCCGCGGAGGCCCACGCGCTGATGGAGTCGAGCGCCCACGTGGGCAAGATCGTGCTCACGGTCGACTGACCCCTCGCGTGCTCGCTACGCCCGAAGGCCGGGTGGCCTTCATCCGCGCCAACACCCGGCTCGAGCCCGTGCCGCACGCGCCCGAACTCCGCCTCCACCTTGCCCACGAGGCCGTGCCGCAGTGGCAGAAGACGGAGGACGAACTGGGCATCCTCGGCCTGCCGCCGCCCTTCTGGGCCTTCGCCTGGGCGGGTGGGCAGGCGCTGGCGCGCTACGTCCTCGACCACCCAGGTATGGTGAGGGGGCGCGTGCTGGACGTGGCGACGGGCTCCGGGCTGGTGGCGATCGCGGCGGCGAAAGCCGGCGCGGCACGGGTGGAGGCCAACGACCTCGACCCGTTCGCGCTGGATGCCGCGCTCCTCAACGCCGAGGCCAACGGCGTGAGCGTGACGGTCCGGCCCGGCAATCTGGTGGGCGGGCCGGACGAGGGATGGGACGTGGTGCTCGCGGGCGACGTCAGCTACGAGCGCGATATGGCGGCCGCGATGACGGACTGGCTGGGCGGCCTCGCCCGGCGCGGCGCGACCGTGCTGATCGGCGACCCCGGGCGGAGCTACCTTGCTCGCCCCCTGCTCGAGGAGGTCGTGACCTACGCGGTGCCCGTGACCCGCGACCTGGAGGACGCGGAGGTGAAGCGGTCGAGCGTGTGGCGGTTCCGGGACCCGCACTGTCCTCCCGAAGGGAAGCCGACGTGACCGGTTCGGCGCTCACCCGGACCCTGGTGCAATAGGGTAAGGATGGGCGACATCCCGGCCACCCTCGCGCCGCGGAAATCCTGGTATAAGGCCCGCCGGACCCCGAACCCGTAGCGAGCCTTGCGCGAAAGCCTGACCCTCCTCGCGATCCTGCTGATCGCCGTGCTCACGACCGCGCTGGTGGGCCCGTATTTCGTGGACTGGAACGCCCATCGCGCCGCCATCGAGGCGCGGCTGTCCACGCTCGTGGGCGCCAAGGTCACCGTCTCGGGCCCGATCGACGCCGTGCTGCTGCCGCGGCCGATCTTCAAGCTGCAGGGTGTCCGCGTGGGGGGGACCACGGGGCGCGACGGCGCCCTCGCGGTGGACCGGCTCGACATGGAGCTGGCGCTCACCGCCCTGCTGCGCGGGCAGATCAACTTCGTGGACGCCGACCTGACCCGGCCGCGCCTCACACTCGTGGAGGGCGCGGACCGAACCCTCGTGCTGCCGGGGCTCGTGACCGCCGATCCGGACAGGGTGAGCCTCGACCGCATCGCGATCCACGACGGGGGCGTGACGTTGGCCGGGGGAAACGGCACCGCCGACCTCGCGCTGACGGGCATCGAAGGGGAAGCGGGGGCGGAGTCGCTCGCGGGGCCGTTCCACTTCGCGGGGCACCTCGACGCGCCGCGCGGGACCCTCGGCCTGCGGCTGTCGACCGGCGCCTACGCGGACGGCCGCCTGCGCCTGAAGGCGGCGTTGGACGCCACGCCCGGCTCGCCCCGGACGGACATCGAGGGAACGATCGCGACCGGGCCCGCGGCCGACCGCGCGTCCGCGCTGTCCTTCGACGGCACCGTGTCGGCGGGCGGAACCATCCCGCTCGATGGCACGAAGGCCGTCATCCCCTGGCAGGTCACGGCGCGGGTGAAAGCGGATGCGGCGCAGGTCGAGGCGAGCGGCATCGAGCTCAGGGCCGGGACCGACGGCCGCGCCGTGGTGGCGGACGGCGCGGGGCGCTGGGCGCCGGGCACGGACGGGGGCGTGGCCCACCTGAGCCTGCGGGCGCCGTCGCTCGACGTGACCAAGCTCGCGGCCCCGCGCGGCCCCGCCGCGCCGCAGGCACCACCGTCGTCCGCGGCGGATGTCGTCGCGGCCGCCCAGCGGTTCGCGACCGACGCCGACGCCTTCGGGACGTTGCCGGTCCCCGTGGCGCTGGCGGTGTCCGCCGACACGGTGACGATCGGCAGCGAAACGCTCACGGGGCTGGACGCGGCCGTCACGCTGGCGTCGGGCCAGCCCGCCGTGGGCCGCGTGGCGATCGGCGCCGGGGATGGAACCAAGGTGAGCCTGGAGGGCAGTTTCGAGCCGGGTCCCGCCGCAGTGTTCAAGGGCCGCGCGGAGGCCTCCACGCGCGACCTCGGCCGGTTCGCGGATGCGCTGGCGGCCGACCTTCCGGACGCCGCCTCCGCCCTCAAGACCACGCTGCCCGTCAAGGCGGTCAGCTTCGCGGGTGGGTTGGACCTGTCGGCGGTGGGCTTCGCGGCGCAGGATGCCACGCTGGAGCTCGACCGCTCGCGGTTCGCGGGCACGCTGACCCTGACCCGGGCGGTGGGCAACGACCGGGCCCGCTTCTTCGCCGACCTCGCCTCCGACGCGCTCGACCTCGACGCGCTGCCCGACTGGCGCGACGCGGCCGCTTCCGCATCCGACCTCGACCTGTCGATCAGCCTCGCGGCCCGCGCGGTGCAACTCGCCCGGACCGACCTCGGCACCGTGGAGGCCGGGCGCATCACGCTGCAGCTCAGCAAGACCGGCTCCGCGGTCTCGCTGGACCGGCTCATCCTGTCGGACCTGGGCGGCGCCACGGCCGACCTCAGCGGGAGCAGCGACGGCCACACCGCCCACCTCGCGGGACGGTTCGACGCGCGCCGGCTGCACGACCTCGCGGCCCTGCTGGGGCGCCTCGCCCCCAACCCGCTGACGGCCGGGCTCGCGGCCCGCGCCGACGTCCTGTCGCCCGCGCTGCTGAAGGTGTCGGCCGACGCGTCCGTCGCCGACGACGGCACGCTGACGCCCACGGACTTGGCGCTGGACGGCACGGCGGCGGGCACGGTCGTGGCGCTGCACCTCAAGCCCGTCGCGCCCGCGACCCCGCAACCCGGCGACCCGCTCGCGCCGTTCCGGCCCGACCGCGCGCCCGTGATCCTCGGCCTCAGCCTGGACGCGCCAGAAGCGGGCGCGCTGCTGCGGCAGATCGGGCTGTCGACCCCGCCCGCCACCGCCATCGGCCGCGGCCACCTCGACGCCGGCCTGCGGGTGAACGGCACGGGCGGCCTGGACGGCAGCGTGTCGGCCACCTTCGGCCCCACCGTGTTGACCGTGCGGGGGCGCGGCACGATGGATGGCGAGGCCACCGGCCACGCGGCGCTGCACGGCCCCAACGTGGCGCCCCTGCTGCGCGCGCTCACCCTGGCCGTGCCCGAGACCGGCGCCGTCTGGCCGCTCGAGGCCGAAGCCGACATGGTGCTGCGCGGCGGCCGGATTGCCACCCGCGGGCTCGCGGGCCAGGTGATCGGTACGCGCTTCTCGGGCGACCTCGCCTACGCGCTGCCCACGGACGATCCGGTGGCCGGCGCGGCGCTGACGGGGTCGCTCGACGTGGACCGGCTGCCGCTGCCCGTGCTGGCGGGGCTCGCGCTCGGCCCCCTGCCGGCCCCCAAACCCGGCGCCGTCTGGCCCGACACGCCCTTCGCGCCGCCGTCCGCCAACCTGCCGCGCACCGAGGTGGCCGTGGCGGCCCGCAGCTTCCCCCTGACCGACGCCGAGGCGGCGCACGGCGCCCGCCTGACCCTGCGGCTCGCGCCGGGCGTCGTCACGGTCGCCGACCTCGCGGCGCACCTGGGCGACGGCCAAGTCGGCGGAACCCTGACGCTGCGCCGCGACGGGCCGTCCGCGTCGCTGTCGGGCCGCGTCGACTGGAGCGGGCTGCCGCTCGCCACCCCGGCGCTCGGCGGCACGACGGCCGGCGGCCTCGAGTTGGCTGGCACGGGCCGCACGGTCGCGAGCCTGATCGCCAGCCTCGCGGGAAATGGGACGATCGGCATCGCGGACGCGCGCCTGCCGCGCTTCGACCCCGGCGCCATCGCCCGCGTGCTGGCCGCGAGCGACGCCGCGACCGGCCCCCTGGAGCCGGACGCGGTGGCCGACGGCCTGGGCCACGAGCTGGACCGGAGCGCGTTCGCGCTCGGGCCCGTCACCGCTCCGGTCACGGTGGCGGCGGGCGTGCTGCGGTCGGAGAGCGTGAAGGGCGGGAACGCGGACAGGGCCGTCGACGCGCAGGCGACGCTCGACCTGCGCAGCCTGGCCCTGACCTTGCGCGCCACAGCGGCCGCCCGGGCGCTCCCCGCCGACTGGAGCGGCGATCCTCCCCAGGTGAGCGTGCTTTGGACCGGGCCCGTCGCCTCGCCCGCCCGGACCGTCGACGCCGCGGCCCTGGTGAACGGCCTCGCGGCGCGCGCCATCGTCCGCGACCAGGCCCGCATCGACGCCTTCCAGGACGACGTGCGCGAGCGCGCCTTCTTCGCCCGGCGCCTCAAGGCGATCGAGGAGGAGCAGGCCGCCAAGGCGGCCGCGTCGCTTGCCCGTCCGGCGCCGCCCCGGCCCGTCGCGCGACCGGGCGACGGGCTGTCGCAGCTGCTCGACGGGCTGAAGCCACCCCCCGCCGTCCCCCGGCCGCACGTGGCGCCGCCCCGGCCCGGCAGTCCGCTCGACCTGCAGCGCCCGCCCGCGCCCGCCCAGGCCGCGGCGCCGTCCGGCAGCCCGACGGCCGATCCCGGCGCGTCGGGCCAGTACTAAACGGGCTTCGCAAGCCCGCTGGGGCGTCACGCGGCCTTGAGCGAAGCCATGTCGATGACGAAGCGGTACTTGACGTCGCTCTTGAGCATGCGCGCGTAGGCGTCCTCGATCTCCTGCATGCGGATCACCTCGACGTCGCAGGTGATGCCGTGGGCGGCGCAGAAATCCAGCATCTCCTGGGTTTCGGCGATGCCGCCGATCAGCGAGCCCGCGACCTGGCGGCGCTTGAACAGCAGCAGGCCCACGGAGGGCGAGGGATGCGGGCTCGGCGGCGCGCCCACCAGCGTCATGGTCCCGTTGCGCTTGAGCAGCCCGAGGTAGGGGTCGAGGTCGTGCGGCGCCGCGACCGTGTTGAGGATCAGGTCGAAGCTGTTCGTGTGCGCGGCCATCTCCTCCGGCTCGCGCGAGACGACGACCTCGTGGGCGCCGAGCGCGAGCGCATCCTCCCGCTTGGTGGCCGATGTGGTGAACGCCACCACGTGGGTGCCCAAGGCGCGAGCGAGCTTCACGCCCATGTGGCCGAGACCGCCGATGCCCACCACCCCGACCTTCGTGCCGGGCCCGGCGCCCCAGTGCTTCAGGGGCGACCAGGTCGTGATGCCCGCGCAGAGCAGCGGCGCTGCGGCCGCCAAGTCTCCGTCCCCGTGGGTGATGCGGAGGATGAAGTCCTGATCCACGACGATCGCGGCCGAATAGCCTCCGTAGGTGTTGGGACCGCCGCCCGCGGCATAGCCGTTGTAGGTGCCGGTGAAGCCGTGCTCGCCGTTGCAATACTGCTCCAGCCCCTCCCCGCAGGCGTCGCAGGAGCGGCAGCTGTCGACCATGCAGCCGACGCCCACCACGGCCCCGACCTCGGCTTTCGAAACGGCGGACCCGACCGCCGTCACGCGGCCCACGATCTCGTGGCCGGGCACGCAGGGGTATTGGACGCCCGCCCACTCGCCGCGCGCCGTATGCAGGTCGGAGTGGCAGACGCCGCAGTACAGGATGTCGATCGCGACATCCCGCGGTCCGACCGCGCGGCGCTCGATGGTGGAGGGCTGGAGCGGCGCGTCGGCGGACTGGGCCGCGTAGGCTTTGGTGGGCATGGACCTGATCCCGGGAGTTTGGGCGACGAGCGCGCCGTGGGTGAAATGGACCCACCCGTTCCGGCGACAAGGCGCAAGGGGCGTTTTCGCGCGTGCCCCGCCGCACCTGCGTTCTGGAAGGGGTCAGGCGGCCTTCGCCAGCGGGTCGGGGAGGCGGCCCCGCGTCCAGTCGGCGAAGCTCTCGATGGGACCGGGCCGGGCGATGCCGTACCCTTGGGCCTCCCCGCAATCGGCGTCCTTGAGGAAGCCGAGCTCGCCCGCGGTCTCCACGCCCTCGGCCAGCACCGGCAGCCCCAGGCCGCGGCCGAGCCCCAGGACCGAGCGCACGATGGCGGCCGTCTGGGCGTTGGTGTCCACCGCCTTGATGAAGGACCCGTCGATCTTGATCTTGTCGAAGGGGAAGGTCCGCAGGTTGCTGAGCGACGAATAGCCGGTGCCGAAATCGTCCATGGGGAGGCGCACGCCGAGCGCCTTGACCTGCCGCAGGGTGGCGAGCGCCCGGACGGGATCGCGGATCAGGGCCGTCTCGGTGATCTCGATCTCCAGCCGCTGCGGCGCGAGACCGCTGCGGGCCAGCACGCCGCGAAGCTGGGCGGCGAATTGCGGGGCGTGGACCTGCACGGCCGACACGTTCACGGCGACCCGCAGTGGCGCCGCCCAGCCTGCCGCCTCGCGGCAGGCTTCGTTCAGCACCCACAGGCCCAGCGGCAGGATGAGCCCGCTTTCCTCCGCGACGGGAATGAACGTCGACGGCGGAATGGCGCCGCGCTCGGGATGATCCCAGCGCAGCAGCGCCTCGAAGCCCAGCACGGCTCCCGTGTCGATCCGGGTCTGCGGCTGGTAGACCAGATGCAGCTCGCCCCGCGAGGCCGCGTGGCGCAGGTCGTGCTCCAGCACGCGGCGGCCGCGGACCTCCGCGCCCATGCGGGTCTCGTAGAAGCGGTAGGTGTCGCGCCCCTCGCTCTTGGCGCGGTAGAGCGCCGTGTCGGCGTTGTTGAGCAGGAGGGCGGCCGTGGTGGCGTCGTCGGGATAAAGGGCGACGCCGATGCTGGTGGCGATCAGCGGCCCCGCCTGGTCCCGGTTTCCGGCCCGCAGCGCCCGGAGGATGCGGTCCGCCAACTGCCCGGCCGCGGCCGGGTCGTCGACGCGGGCCAGGATCGCGAACTCGTCGCCGCCGAGCCGGCTCATCAGCATCCGCTCGCCGATGACCCCGGTGACGATCCGGGCCACGTCCTTGAGGAGCTTGTCGCCGGTCGCGTGGCCGAACAGGTCGTTGACCTCCTTGAAGCGGTCGAGGTCGAGGCAGAGCACCGCGAGCCTCTCGCCCCGCGCGTCGCAGAGCCGCAGGTCCTGCTCGATCCGCTCGTTGAAGCCGGCGCGGTTGGCGAGCCCGGTGAGGGGATCGTGCAGCGCCATGAACTGGATCTTCCGTTCGGCCACCCGCCGCGCCCGCAGGTCGCGGACCGCCACCGCGTAATGGGGCTGGCCCGTGGAGCTGATCGGCCGCACGATCAGCTCCACGGGGATCACGGACCCGTCGATCCGCCGCAGCTCGGCCTCGACCAGGTGGTCGGGCCTCTGCGCGAGGATCTGTCCGGCCTCGCCGGGGAGGAAGGCGAGCAGGCTGCGGCCGTCGAGCGTGACGGCTGCGGCACCCACCAGCTTGGCGAAGCTGTCGTTGGCGCTGACGATCCTTTCGCCGCGGCACACGACAAGGCCCTCCACGGCCGCGTTGGCGAGGCTGCGCAGCCGCTCGGCTTCGCCGACGCGCCGGCGCTCGCGCCCCTCGAGGGCGAGCGCGGCCGCGGCCAGCAGCAGGATGGTGGCGCTGGCCAGCGCGACGGCGAGCGCCATCCAGCTCGCCGGGAGCGCCACGGCGGAGACGTCCACGGTCGGATCGGGCCGGATCACGACGGCCCCCATGCCGATGAAGTGGTGGGCGCAGATCGCGAGCATCAGGAGGGCGGCGCCCCCCAGCCGCCGGGCCGTGCCACGTCCGCCCAGGGTCACGCGGAGCGCCAGGCCGCCCGGCGCCGCCGCGGCCAGGATCGAGACCACCACGACCGGCCAATTCCAGGCGATCCGCCCCGCCACCTGGAAGGCCGCCATGCCGGTGTAGTGCATGACCGCGATCCCGAGGCCCACCACGGTCCCGCCCACCCAGGGCGCCGCCCGCAGGTCGTTCCGCAGCGCCAGGGCCAGCCCGGCTCCCATCGTGCCGACCGCGTAGGCCAGCGACAGCACCGTGAGGCCCACCGTGTAGCCGCTGGGAAGGCCGGGTTCGTAGGCCAGCATGGCGATGAAATGCGTGGCCCACACGCCGGAGCCGCCCGCCACGCCCGCGATCGCGAGCCAGGCGGCGCGCCATCGCGGACCCGAGCGTTCGGCCTGGGTGAGGAGCCGGACGGCGCTTAGCGACGCGAGGGCGCAGACCGAAGCGGCGAGCAGGACCAGGCGGTGGTCGTGCTCCCCCATGAGACATCCGACGACCCTGAGCATCCGCCCCCGCACGCACATCGATGAAAACAGAGGCTCCATAGCCCCCGACGTGCGAACGAGTCCTTGCCGGCCGCGGCCGGTCTCGCACCACGGTGAAGGTTCGGTGGAGGAAAAGGATGCAAGGCGCGCGACCGGCGGCTTCAGCCTTCGGCCAGCACCCGTCGCATGTAGGCCGCCACGAAGAAGGGCATGGCGGGCGTGATGTCGGCCGCGCGTCGGACCACGTGCATGCGGGCGAGTTCGGGCAGCGTCTCGCGCGCCAGCGCCGCGTGGATGCGCGCCACCAGCGCGTCGGCGGGGTCCGGCGCCCGCACGGCCTTCATGCAGCACACGCGCAGGGCGTCGTGGATCAGGGTGAAGCCGGGCTCGAAGGCGAGGTCGTCCAGGTCCAGCCCCGTTTCCTCCGCGAGCTCGCGCCGGGCGCTGCCCTCGACGTCGACCCGGCCCGCCACCACGTCGTCGCGGTCGGGCGTGCCCGACGGGAAGTAGACCCGCCCCGCGTTGGCGGTGTGGGCGCCCATCTCCCCCAGCACGAAGGCGCCGTCCGACCCGCGCAGCGCCGCCATGGCGAAGCAGTTGCGCACGTCGCGGGTGGGGTGGCCGAAATCGCGCCAGGCCAGGAAGGCCTTGAAGTCCACCTCGCGGTAGGTGCCCCGGAAGCGGGCGGAGCCGCCGGGGTCTCGCTCCACCCCGCCCGCCCGCAGCAGCAGGACGCGGCCGTTGAACAGGTGCGGTCGCTCGGCCGTGAGCTTGGCCCAGTGGGTGTCGATATCCGCGGCGCGCTCGGTCGCGAAGGCCCACGGGCCGGGCTCGACCGTGCAGTCGACCGCGTCGACACGCTCGACGATATAGTCCGGTTCGGTCAAAGGTGCAGCGTGCCCTGCGTGACCAGGATGGCGGCGCCGCCGATGGAGCCGGACACCAGCCGGCCGCCTTCGACCTCCAACCCGAGCGTGATGAAGCTCGGGCGCTCCATCTCGATCCCCTGCTCGATCAGCACCGTGTGGTCGCCGTCCGCGAGGGTCTCGTGCGCCATGAGCACCCCCGCGAAGGCGGCCGCGGCCGATCCGATGGCGGGGTCCTCAGCCATGCCCATCTCGGGCGCGAACATGCGCGCGTGATATTGGCTGCCGGGATGGGTGCCGCCGCGCGTGTACACGAAGGCGCCGCTGCCCGCGAAGATCGCCCCCCAGCGGGACAGGTCGGGCCAGGCCCGGGCCGCCGCGTCGAGGTCGCGCACGGGCACGAAGGTGAACGGCACGCCGGCCGACACGCGGGACGGGACGTGGCGGTCGAAGCCGATGTCCTCCGGCTGGAGATCGAGCGCCGCCGCGAGCGCGTCCCCTGCCGCCGGCTCGCCCGCGGGCTCGGGCAATCTTGGCAGGGTGAAGCTCGCCCGGACGGTGCCCTTCACCCGGCGGGCGATGCAGTGGACGGGGCCGACCTCCTCCTCGATCACCAGGGCGAGGTCCTGCCGGGCGAGGATTTCGGGCGCGCAGAGCTGGGCGAGCAGCGCGGCCGTGCCGACGGTGGGGTGGCCCGCGAAGGGCAGTTCGCGGGCGGGCGTGAAGATCCTGATCCGTGCCGAGTTCACGGGATCGCGCGGCGGCAGCACGAACACCGTTTCCGACAGGTTGAACTCCCGGGCGATCGCCTGCATGCGCGCGGGCTCGATCCCTTCGGCGTCGAGCACAACGGCCAGCGGGTTGCCGCCCAGGGCCACGTCGGTGAACACGTCCAGCGTGTGGAAGGGACGGCTCACCGGCCCGGCGCCCGGACGGCCCCGGCCACGGCGGCTGTGACCTGGTCGGCCGAGAAGGGTTTCGGCAGCGTGGGCCGGTCGCGCCACGCGTCGGGCAGGGTGGTGGCGCCGTAGCCGCTGGCGAAGATGATGGGCATCCCGCGCGCCACGAGCTTTTCGGCCACCGGGAAGATCGGGTCGCCGCCGAGGTTGATGTCCAGGATGGCGACGTCGGCCGCCACGGTGTCGGCCTGGTCCAGCGCCTGCTTGAGCGTCAGGGCCGAGCCCGCCACCGTGCAGCCCACCTCTTCGAGGATGTCTTCGAGGAGCATCGTGATCAGCGACTCGTCCTCGACGATGAAGACCTTGAGCCCGGTCACGTCACCTTCGCCCGATCCGCCGCCTGCCATCAACCCTCAACCTTCAAGGTGTCCGGCGCGCTCGGCCGATCAGCGGCGCCATCATCCCGTTTCAGCGTGCAAGTTCAAGCCCCTTGCTGGCGCGGCTGAGGGCGGCGGCACGGGGCCCGACTCAACCATTCGACCGACAAGCCGGTTGACATCGGCCTAGGCCGCATCATTCTACGAGATCGTCTCTCTGCGGCTACCGGCCACGGAGCCCGTTGCGCAGAACCATCGTCAATTGTCCTAGGAGAGTTCCATTCGTCGCCCAATGAAAGCCGCGCCGGTTCCGCAGAAGGACGGACCAAAGATCAATTCTGACATTCGCGTCCGCGAAGTCCAGCTCATCGACGCCGAGGGTCGCAACCGCGGCGCCACGGACACGGCGGAGGCTTTGCAGATCGCGGTCGAGGCCGGCCTCGACCTCGTCGAAATCGTTCCGAACGCCAATCCGCCCGTCTGCAAGATCCTCGACTACGGCAAGTTCCGGTTTCTGGAACAGAAGAAGTCGGCCGAGGCGCGCAAGCGGCAGAAGGTCGTCGAGGTCAAGGAGATCAAGCTCCGTCCCGGCATCGACGAGCACGACTACGATACAAAGATGAAGGCCGTGAACCGGTTCTTCGAGGAAGGCGACAAGGTCAAGGTGACCCTGCGCTTCCGCGGCCGCGAGATGGCCCACCAGGATATCGGCTACCGCCTGCTCGAACGGGTGAAGACCGAGACGCTGACCATTGCCAAGGTCGAGAGCGAGCCCTCGATGGAAGGCCGCCAGATGGTGATGATCCTCGCTCCACGGTGAGCCTTCGCTGGGACCGCCGCCGGCCCATGCGGCGCAGGTCGTCGGGGACGAGGGAGGTCGCGCAACCGTTTCTCCATCCTGAGGGCCTCGTGCCCATCGTGATGGAAGGTGGAGCGACGATGTCGACGACCTGGATCAAGACCGCGCTTGCCGGCGCGGCTCTGACAGCCTCGCTAGTGCCAGGGTTCGCCGCCGCGCAGTATGCCGGTGGCACGTCCTACAACAGGCAATACGCCTCGCAGGGCTATGATGGACGGCCCACGCCGGGTTTCAACCCGCATGAGGGGCTTCAGCCCAACGGGTGCGTGAAGCTGTGCGAGTTCGACGACAACCCGTGCGACCCGCCTTCCTTCAAACATGCGGACGGTCGCTGCACCTACCAGCGCTAGCGGCTGCTTCCAGCACCGAGGGGATGGGGGCCGGTTCGGTCCCGGTTCCCTCCCTTGCGGAGGTTCGAACCGTGGATCGATGGCTGACACCCGTTCTCTGGGCCGCTCTGGTTTCGTCCGGCTCGGGTGCGTCCGCGCCATTCCCTATCCGCCGCGCTGAAGGCCCTCCGACCGATCCTTGACCGCGCGGGCTTTCTCCAACAAGACAGGCGCGACGGTTGGGGAAAGCGGAACCGAGGCAGTTCATGAGCGACGCGGGCGTCATCGCCGACGACAGGGTGGGGGCGCTGGCCCGCCGGCAGACCGTAGCGGTCCGGGTCGGCAACGTGACGGTGGGCGGCGGTGCGCCGGTCGTCGTTCAGTCCATGACCAACACGGACACGGCCGACGTGGACGGCACCGTGCGGCAGGTCGCGGCCCTCGCGCGCGCGGGCTCCGAGATGGTCCGCATCACGGTCGACCGGGACGAGGCGGCGGCCGCCGTGCCGCGCATCCGCGAGCGGCTGGACCGCATGGGCGTGGACGTGCCGCTGGTGGGCGATTTCCACTACATCGGCCACAAGCTGCTTGCCGAGCACCCCGCCTGCGCCGAGGCGCTCGCCAAATACCGCATCAACCCCGGCAACGTCGGCTTCAAGGACAAGAAGGACCGGCAGTTCTCGGCCATCGTCGAGACGGCCATCCGCTACGGCAAGGCGGTGCGGATCGGCGCCAACTGGGGCTCGCTCGACCAGGAGATGCTGACCGCGCTGATGGACGAGAACGCCCGCTCGGCCAAGCCCGTCGACGCGCGCGCCGTGACCCGCGAGGCGATGGTGCGCTCGGCGCTCTACTCGGGCGAGCGGGCCGAGGAGATCGGCCTGCCCCGCGACCGCATCATCCTGTCGGCGAAGGTGTCGGCCGTGCAGGACCTGATCGCGGTCTACCGGACGCTCGCCGCGCGCTCGACCTACGCGATCCACCTCGGCCTGACGGAGGCCGGCATGGGCTCCAAGGGCATCGTGGCCTCCGCCGCCGCACTCGGCATCCTGCTGCAGGACGGCATCGGCGACACCATCCGCGTGTCGCTGACGCCCGAGCCCGGCGGCGACCGCACCGTGGAGGTCAAGGTCGCGCAGGAGATCCTGCAGACCATGGGGTTCCGCACCTTCGTGCCGCTGGTGGCGGCCTGCCCGGGCTGCGGGCGGACGACCTCCACCGTGTTCCAGGAGCTCGCGCGCGACATCCAGAGCTACATCCACACCGAGATGCCGAACTGGAAGACCAAGTTCCCGGGCGTCGAAACGCTGAACGTCGCGGTGATGGGGTGCATCGTCAACGGGCCCGGCGAGTCCAAGCACGCCGACATCGGCATCTCGCTGCCCGGCACGGGCGAGACCCCCGCGGCCCCCGTGTTCATCGACGGCCAGAAGGCCCTGACGCTGCGCGGCCCCAACATCGCGGCCGAGTTCAAGCAGCTCGTCGACGACTATATCGTGCGCCGCTACGGCGTGGGCGCGCGCACGGCGGCCGAGTAGGCCGCGGCTCGGAGCGACGAGTCGTTTCGGCTTCGAAGGCCGGGCGCGTTCCAACGCGGGACGACAAGCATGTCCGGGCGGATCTCAAGGGAGCGCTATTCCTACCGCGATGACCCGTCGGTTCCCGCCTTCCCCGACGACAAGCCGCTCATCGTCTTCGACGGGATCTGCGTCCTGTGTTCCGCGTCGGCCCGGTTCGTCATGCGGCACGACCCGGCCGGAGCGTTCCGGCTGACCGCGGCGCAGTCGCCTGTCCGCCAGGCCCTCTACGGGCACTACGGCCTCGATCCCGCCGACTATGACACTTTTCTCGTGCTGGAGGGCGGCCGCGCCTTCCTGAAGTCCGAAGCCGCGTTGCATGTCGCCGCCGGTCTCGGCTGGCCCCGGGCCGCCGCCTCGATCCCGCGTGCCCTCCCGGCGGCCCTGCGCGATGCCGCCTACGACGCCGTGGCCCGGACCCGCTACCGCGTCTTCGGCCGCCGCCCGACCTGCTTCGTGGCCCGTCCCGACCAGGCGGGCCGGTTCGTTTGACCGCGACGCTGACCGTCCTGATCGTCGGCGGCTACGGCACCTTCGGGAAGGCCAAGGCTAATGGATTTCCGCGCGGTCCTGGGCGTTCCGGTGCTCGGCCGGCTGGTGATCTACCGCGGCTGGCTCGCGCCGCCGATCCCCTACCGCGTGGGCACCGGCGCCTCGCCCCGGTAGTCGTAGAAGCCGCGCTGCGTCTTGCGGCCGAGCCAG
The DNA here is from genome assembly GCA_964243405.1 of uncultured Lichenihabitans sp. Taxonomy (GTDB): domain Bacteria; phylum Pseudomonadota; class Alphaproteobacteria; order Rhizobiales; family Beijerinckiaceae; genus Lichenihabitans. The sequence goes on from CAXTFJ010000003.1 coordinate 21,443, forward strand.
CCGGCCTCGACGTATTTCACCAGCAGCGGACAGGGCCGGTATTTCGAGTCCGCCAATCCCTCGTGCAGGACCTGCATGACGGCGAGGCAGGTGTCGAGCCCGATGAAGTCGGCGAGTTGCAGCGGGCCCATGGGGTGGTTGGCGCCGAGCCGCATGGCGGTGTCGATGGCGTCCACCGTGCCCACCCCCTCGTGCAGCACGTAGATCGCCTCGTTGATCATCGGCAGCAGGATGCGGTTGACGATGAAGGCCGGGAAGTCCTCCGACACGGTCGCGGTCTTGCCGAGCCGGGCGATGAAGCCGCGCGCGAGCTCGAAGGTGTGGGCATCCGTCTGGATGCCGCGGATCAGCTCGACGAGCTGCATGCGCGGCACGGGGTTCATGAAGTGGATGCCGATGAAGCGTTCCGGCCGGTCGGTGACCGAGGCCAGCCGGGTGATGGAGATGGAAGACGTGTTGGACGCCACCAGCGCGCCCGCCTTCAGCGAGGGCGCGACGTTGCCGAAGATCTTGCGCTTGACGGCCTCGTTCTCGGTCGCGGCCTCGATCACCAGGTCGCAGTCGCCCAAGGAGGCGTAGTCGCTCGACCCCGTGATGCGGGCGAGCACGGCCGCCCGGTCGGCGTCCGCCATGTGCTCGCGCTGCGCCTGCCGGGCCATGTGGCCGTTGATGGTCGCGAGCCCCGCCTTGAGCCGTTCCTCGGAGATGTCGTTGAGCACGACCTCGTAGCCCGCGGCGGCGGCCACCTGGGCGATGCCGCTGCCCATCTGGCCCGCGCCGATCACGCCGATCTTACGAATGTCGTCCGTCATGGGCTTTGCGCCTTAGCGAGGCTCGGGGCTGCGTGCGTGACAGATACGGTGGCGGCGGCCGGCCGGAGACGCCGGCCGGTCGTTTAGCGTTTCGCCTTGGCGAGTTCGGCGTCGAGTTCGGGCAGGATCTGGAACAGGTCGCCCACCAGCCCGTAGTCGGCGATCTGGAAGATCGGGGCGTCCTCGTCCTTGTTGATGGCGACGATGACCTTGGAATCCTTCATGCCGGCGAGATGCTGGATGGCTCCGGAGATTCCCACCGCGATGTAGAGGTCGGGCGCCACCACCTTGCCGGTCTGGCCGACCTGCCAGTCGTTGGGCGCGAGCCCCGCGTCCACGGCCGCGCGCGAGGCGCCCATGGCGGCGCCGAGCTTGTCCGCGATCGGCTCGATGTAGGTCTTGAAGTTCTCGGCCTTGCCCATGGCGCGGCCGCCCGAGATGACGATCTTGGCCGAGGTCAGTTCCGGCCGGGTCGAGGTCGCGAGCGCCTCGCCCGCGAAGCGCGACAGGGCGGGGACGTCTCCGGCGGTCAGCGCCTCGACCGGCGCCTCGGCGCCACCCTCGGCCGTGGGCGCGAAGGCGGCGGTGCGGACCGTGATGACCTTGTGGGCGTCGACCGACTGCACGGTCTGGATCGCGTTGCCGGCGTAGATGGGCCGCTCGAACGTGTCGGGCGCCACCACGGCGATGACGTCGGAGAGCTGCATCACGTCGAGGAGGGCGGCCACGCGCGGCAGGATGTTCTTCACGTTGGCGGTGGCGGGGCCGATGAAGGTCCCGTACCGGGGCGCGAGGCTCGCGAGCAGCGCCGCGAGCGGCTCGGCGAGGCCGTGCTCGTAGCGCTCGTCACCCGCGACCACCACCGTCTCGACTCCGTCGAGCCGGGACGCCGCCTTGGCGGCCCCGGCCGCGGCCGCGCCGTAGAGGAGGACGTGCACGGGCTCGCCCAAGGCCCGCGCCGCGGTCAGCGCGCGCGCCGTCACCTCGTTGAGCACCCCATCCTTCTGTTCGGCCAGCAGCAGGACCGTCATCGCACCATCCCCGTCTCGGTGAGCTTACCCACGAGCTCGGCCACCGAGCCCACCTTGACGCCGCCCTTGCGCCCCACGGGCTCCACGGTCTTGAGCACCTTGAGGCGGGGCGTGACGTCCACGCCGTAGCTCGACGGCGCCTTTTCCTCGATCGGCTTCTTCTTGGCCTTCATGATGTTGGGCAGGCTGGCGTAGCGCGGCTCGTTGAGGCGCAGGTCCGTGGTGACGATCGCGGGCAGGGTCAGCGACACGGTCTGCGAGCCACCGTCCACCTCGCGCGTCACCTCCGCCGTGCCGTTGCTCAGCACCAGCTTGGACGCGAAGGTGCCCTGCCCCCAGCCCGCGAGCGCGGCCAGCATCTGACCCGTCTGGTTGCAATCGTCGTCGATCGCCTGCTTGCCCATGATGACGAGCCCCGGCTCGACCTCGCGCACCACGCCCAGCAGGATCTTGGCGACCGCCAGCGGCTCGACCGGCCCGTCCGTCTTGACGTGGATGCCGCGGTCGGCCCCCATCGCGAGCCCGGTCCGCAGCGTTTCGGTGGCCTGGGCGGGACCCACCGAGACCACGATCACCTCCGAGGCCGCTCCGGCCTCCTTGTGCCGCAGCGCTTCCTCTACCGCGATCTCGTCGAACGGATTCATCGACATCTTGACGTTGGCGAGGTCGACCCCGGACCCGTCGGGCTTGACGCGGATCTTCACGTTGTAGTCGACCACCCGCTTGACGGGGACGAGGATCTTCATCGCGCGACGGATTCCGCAGATCGTGGCTTCTGGCAGAGCCTCGGAGGTCTAAAGACGCCCCTGGTTCAAGTCAACGCGAGGGTCGGCCGTCGCCTCCGGGCCGTCGGTTTCGCCGGGCTCCATTCACCTTTTGTCCCACGGTGCCGCATGGGGGAACCAGCGCGAACTCCTGCTGTTGATGAGGGGAGGAGCAAGATGATGCAACATGCGGCAAGATTGGTCATAGGCGGCGCCACGGTCGCCCTCGCGCTCGGTGCCCTGGCGGTCCAGCCCGCCGCGGCGTTGGGCGGTGGCGGCCATGGCGGCGGGGGCCACGGCGGAGGACTCGGTGGCCTGGGCGGTCATAGCAGTTCCTTCCGCCTGCATACCGGACGCGGCGACACCTTCAACGGCGGCGGTTTCAACAACGGATTGAACGGTGGCGGTTTCAACCGTGGCGTCCGGGGTTACGGCGGCTTCGCGGGCGACAACGGCTTCGGCAACGCCTACGCGCGGCGGTTTCGCGGTTCGGGCTTCGGCCAGAATGGGGACGGGCTCAGCGACTACGCACCCTACGGGCGACCGGTCGACGGCTGCGACCCGAGCACGCCCGCGCGCGTGCGCTACTATTGCTACTGAGCAAAGGGACGCGGGTCGGGTTCAGCGGACCTGACCGACACCTCGACAGCGAGGTTCGCAAACCTCGCAGCCTGCGAAACCCGAGCAGAACCTGCCTTACGGCAGGATCTTGCCCGGGTTCATGATGTCGAGCGGATCGAGCGCGACCTTGATGGCGCGCATGGCGTCGAGCGCGCCGGAAGCATGCTCGGTTTGCAGGTACTTGGCCTTGCGCTGGCCCACGCCGTGCTCGCCCGTGCAGGTGCCCTCCATGGCGATGGCTCGCAGGGCCAAGCGTTCCATGAAGGCCTCGGCGCGCGCGACCTCGGCGGCGTCTTTGTCATCGATTAGCAGCTGGACGTGGAAGTTGCCATCGCCCACGTGACCCACGATGGGCCCGGTGAGCCCGCTCCGCGCCATGTCGGCCTGCGTTTCGCCCACGCACTGGGCGAGGCGCGAGATCGGCACGCACACGTCGGTCGGCACCGACTTGGCGCCGGGCCGCAGTGTGAAGCCCGCCCAAAAAGCGTCGTGCCGCGCCTGCCACAGACGCGTGCGCTCCTCCGGCCGGGTCGCCCAGGAGAACGCGGCCCCGCCCTCCCCCTCCGCGAGGGCGCCGAACAGCTCCGCCTGCTCCTCCACGCCCTTGGGCGTGCCATGGAACTCCACGAAGAGGTGCGGCTGCTCGGGCAGGCCGAGCTTGGAATACAGGTTGCAGGCCCGCACCTGGGCCGCGTCGAGCAGTTCGATGCGCGCGACCGGCAGGCCCGCCTGCACGGTGGCGATGGTGGTGCGGCAGGCGGCGTCCACGCTTTCGAAGGCGCACACGCCCGCCGCCGTGGCTTCCGGGATGCCGCTCAGCCGCAGGGTGAGCGCCGTGATGACGCCCAGCGTGCCCTCGGCGCCGACCATCAGCCGGGTCAGGTCGTAGCCGGCCGCCGACTTCTTCGCGCGGCTCGCGGTGCGGATGATCGCGCCCGAGGGCAGCACCACCTCGAGCGACAGCACGTTGTCCTTCATGGTGCCGTAGCGCACAGCGTTGGTGCCGGACGCGCGGGTGGAGGCCATGCCGCCCAGCGAGGCGTCGGCACCGGGGTCGATGGGGAAGAACAGGCCCTGGTCGCGCAGGTGCTCGTTCAGCATCTGGCGGGTGACGCCCGGCTCGACCACGCAGTCGAGGTCCTCGGCGTGGACGGCCAGCACGCGATCCATGCGCGACAGGTCGATCGAGACGCCGCCGCGCGGCGCGTTGACGCCGCCCTCGAACGACGTGCCGGTGCCGAAGGGGATGACGGGCACGCGGTGCTCCGCGCAGGCCGTCACCACGGCCGCCACCTCGTCGGCCGTCTGGGCGAACACGACGGCATCGGGCGGCTCGGCGGCGAGCAGGGTCAGCGTGCTGGCGTGCTGGTCGCGGATGGTGGTGCCGGTGGACAGGCGGTCGCCGAAACGATCGGCGAGCGCCGCGACCACCCGGGCGACGGCGGTCCGGTCGGGGAGGACATACTGGTTCATGCGGGGAGAGGTTAGTCCACCTCGATAAAAATCAAAATGGGGTTGGGGTGGGGTGTGAATGAAGTTTGCCAATCTGACCTGAGCCGTAGGATTACGACCAAGGCAGACGCTATGCTTTAGTCAAATTGAACAGTGTAGTATGTCTTTGAATATCCTAACAACATAGCGGAATTCTTCCTAGAAGAACAGATTACAATGAGAAAGGCAAGTATTTTGATCGCTTAGACAGATAGATGCTGATCCGCGAAGTGGCGAGTTGGACCCACCTTTTTGGTTGATAACTCGTTAATTTTCGTGCCAAACTGACGATCGATTCGCAGTCATACATGAATCACGTGAGCAATGTTATATTCAGGTCCGCAAATGAACAAGCTGCTTATTTCTATATTGGCCACAGTATTTTTGTTCTGCGCAGAAAATGCATTCAGTGAGTCAGAAGAAAACAGCATTCGTGGCGTGAGTCTCGGAATGTCACTGGTCGATGCTTTTAGATCCGCCTCACTTTCATGTCATTTCTCAAACCGAACAACAGTCTCATGCGATGAAGGGCTTCTTGATCCAGAGAGCTTTGAGATGTCAATGTATCTTGACAGTGGTACTTCAAATAATCCGGTCGTTAAAAGCATTTCATTTCGGATTTGTTCCACGGACACGTTGGAAAACACTATGATTGGCGTTGAACAACTATTTAATTACCATGGAGATAATCTGCCTTCGCAGGATTTTTCTGATGCTTTAACGTTCAATCCTAATTCAGGAACAGAGGTAGTCGTTCGTAAGAACGGCGATTGCACTGGAAAGGTTGATAAACCAAAACCAAGCGGTTCTTCATTCACAGTATTTTACGGACCAAAGCGGGACCGTTAATCTCATTATTTGAGATTTGGATAGTTCTTCCATTTTAATACAGATACAGTCTTTATGATTATTATCATCATAGTTTTGGATGTGACGCGATGAGCAGCGGAAGTTATCTTGAGCCTATAATCATATTTGCTTTTGTTGGCTTTCCAATCTTAAAAAAGATATCAAGTTTTATTTACATTACAAAATCGTATTTGACATACGATATTCATCATAAATGTCCTGCATGCAAATTACTGGCTTTAGAAAAGTTGTCAGAAAGAATAACAAACCGACGACGGCAACCACATACGCGTTTTAGCGAGGTTAAGGGCAGGCGTACAACTTATCATACAACAACGGAATTCATCAGTATAAAAAATAGACGCAGCGCATGCGGGCATATTTTTACAAACAAAACGCAAAAATATTATAATTCATAACATAACGTCGCCTTTTAATTAGTAATTAAACATCCTTTGCTAAGTAGAAATGTCTATAATCAATATATTTCTATAAATCTTAGGATTTTGAGCTTTCAATTTGATAATCTACCCCGCCTTGCGCAGCCGCACCACCGTGAACAGGCCGAAGGGGGACACCGTGCGGCGCTCCAGCAACGCGACGTCGGGCCGCCCGGCGAGCCAACCGCCCAGCACGGCGAACGGGAACTGCGGGTGCCAGCCGAGCGAGGCGCTGCGCCGGCCGAGCCACGCTTCGAGCGTGCGCAACGGCCCCCGCTCGGCGCCGAAATGATTGACCAGCACGATCGAGCCACCCGGCCGCACCACGCGGGCCACCTCGGTCAGCGTGGCGTGAGGGTCGGGCACCACGCTCAGCACGAAGGGCGCCACAGCCCCGTCGAAGGCGCCGTCGGGAAAACCCATGCGGGTCGCGTCCATGACGGACAGGCCCGCGACCTGGGCCAGGCTCTCGCGGCGCACCCGGTCGCCCGCGCGGCGCAGCATGGTTTCGGCCAGGTCCACGCCGGTCACCCGGCACCGCGCCGGGAACATCGGCAGTTCGAGCCCGGTGCCGACGCCCACGTCGAGCAGGACCGGGCCGGCTTCGGCGACCGCCGCCACGGCGGCCCGGCGGCCGGCCTTCATGACGGCCGCGAAGGCGAGGTCGTAGACGGGCGCCCAGCGATCGTAGGCGGAAACGACCTGGGACGCGTCGGAGATGGTGGCCGCGGCGGGCCGGCTCATCCCAGGGCCGTTTCCGGCACCCGGGCGCTCTCGACTACCGCCACCGTCGCCGCGATGGTGCCGCCGCCCAGGACGCGCGCGCCCGCCTCGGCGGACTCGTAGATCACGCAGGCCTGGCCGGGCGACACGCCCTCCTCGTGTCCGAGCAGGTCGACGGCGACCGCACCGTCCTCCACCCGGAGCACGGCGGCCGCGGGCGGGCGGGTGGAGCGCAGGCGCACCGAAACCTCGCGGGCCGCGGCGTCGCCGAGCGCGCCCTCGCCGATCCAGTTCACGTCGCGCAACGCCACCCGGCGGGTCGCCAGCGCCTCGCGCGGCCCCACCACGACGCGGGCGCGGGCCGCATCGAGCCGCACCACGTAGAGCGGCGCGGAGGCGGGTCCCTCGGGCAGCGCCAGGCCGAGGCCGCGCCGCTGGCCCACCGTGTAGCCGAACACGCCCCGGTGCCGGCCGAGCACGCGGCCATCCACGTGGACGATGTCGCCCGGCCGTCCCGCCTCGGGCCGCAGCTTGGCGATCAGGTCCGCGTAGCGCCCCTGCGGCACGAAGCAGATGTCCTGGCTGTCGGTCTTCTCCGCCACTGCGAGGCCGAGCCGCCGGGCGTGGTCGCGGACGGCGGCCTTGGTGAGGTCGCCCAGGGGGAAGCGCAGGAAGTCGAGCTGGTCCCTGGTAGTGGCGTGGAGGAAGTAGCTCTGGTCCCGCTCGGGGTCGCGGGCGCGATGCAGCGCGCGGCCACCGTCGGCGCGCGCGCGCGACGCCACGTAATGGCCGGTCGCCAGCGCGTCGGCCCCGAGGTCGCGGGCGGTGTCGAGCAGGTCGGCGAACTTGATCCGGGCGTTGCAGCTCACGCAGGGGATGGGCGTCTCGCCCGCGAGATAGCTGTCCGCGAAGGCGTCGATGACGCGCGCCTTGAAGCGGCTCTCGTAATCCAGCACGTAGTGCGGCACGCCGAGCCTGGCGGCGACCGCGCGGGCGTCGTGGATGTCGCGCCCCGCGCAGCAGGCCCCCTTGCGGGCCGTCGCCTCACCGTGGTCGTAGAGCTGCAGCGTGACGCCGATGACCTCGTAACCCTGCTCCGCCAGCAGCGCCGCCGTGACGGACGAGTCGACGCCGCCCGACATGGCGACGACCACCCGCGTGTCGGCGGGCGCCTTCGGCAGGCCAAGGGAGTTGAGGGGCGCGGACATGAGGCGGGACGGGGCGGGATGGAGAGGCCGCTGATGTAGCGGCTCGGTGCATCCGTGACCAGGGGAGGGGTCGCATCGATCGTCATTGCGAGCAAAGCGAAGCAATCCAGAACCGCGGGGCCAGGCTGGATTGCCGCGGTGGCTGCGCCGCCGCGCAATGACGAAGAGGGAACGATCCCGGCGCCTCCCCTGCCCAAACCTCCCGCGCCCTGCTAGGCTCGCCCCATGCAAACCTACGACGTCGCCGTGGTGGGCCTGGGCGCGATGGGCGGCGCCACGCTGCACGCACTCGCCAAGCGCGGGATCCGCGCGATCGGCTTCGAGCGGTTCGAGCCCGGCCACGACCGGGGCTCGTCGCACGGCGAAAGCCGCATCATCCGCCTGTCCTACTTCGAGCATCCCTCCTACGTGCCGCTGCTGCGGCACGCCTACGAGGCGTGGCGCGCGCTGGAGCGGGACAGCGGCGAAACGATCCTGACCGAAACCGGCATCCTTGAAGCGGGCCACCCCGGTTCGGCCGTGGTGGGGGGCTCGCTGGACGCGTCCCGCCTGCACGCGATCCCCCACGAGCTGCTGGACGCCGCGGCCATCCGCGCCCGCTTCCCGGCCTTCGACCTGCCGGACGGCTGGACGGGCCTGTTCCAGCCGCGCGGCGGCTTTCTGCGGCCGGAAGCGGCGGTGCGGGCCTTCGCGGCGCAGGCGCGGCGGCACGGCGCGACCGTGCGGACGGGCGCGCGGGTGCTCGACATCCGGCCCGGCCCGGCCGCCATCACGGTGCGCACCGAGGCCGAGACGGTCGAGGCCGGCAGCGTGGTGGTCGCGGCCGGGGCGTGGATCGGCGGCTTCGCGCCCGAACTCGCGCCCCACCTCACCCTGACCCGGCAGGTGCTGGGCTGGTTCAAGCCGCGCGAACCCAAGCGGGTCGCCTTGGGAGCGCTTCCCGTGTTCATCCTCGACGCGCCCGACACCGCCTTCTACGGCTTCCCGGACTTCGCGGGCACGGGCGTCAAGGCCGCCGTGCATGCGCCCTGCGGCACCCTGGCCCACGCCGACGACCTCCGGCAGGACGCAGGGGATGCCGACGAGGCGCCCCTGCGCGCGCTCCTCGCCCGCTACGTTCCCGCCGCGGCGGGCCCGCTCGCCCGGATGCGGACCTGCCTCTACACCCGAGCGCCGGACGAGTTTTTTACCCTCGACCGCTCCGCCGCGGACCCCAGGATCGTGCTCGCCTCGCCCTGCTCGGGCCACGGCTTCAAGTTCGCGAGCGCGATCGGCGAGGTGCTGGCGGATCTGGCGACCGCGGGCAGCACGCCACACGACATCAGCCGCTTCCGCCTCGACCGGCTCAAAGCCCCGCCCCAAGGAGATACGCACCCATGACACCCACCCGCCTGACCCTGCCGCTCGGCCTGCTGCTCGCCACGGCCGCGCCGACGCTGGCCGCCGACCTCACCATCGCGGTCGTGGCGCCCGTAACTGGCCCCGAAGCCACCATCGGCGAGCAGATGAAGCAGGGCGCGACACTGGCGGCCGAAGCCGTCAACGCGGCGGGCGGGGCGGGCGGCCGCACCGTCAAGATCGAGGTCGAGGACGACGCCTGCGACCCCAAGCAGGCCGTGAGCGTCGCCAACCGCGTCGTGGCGGAGGGGATCAAATTCGTGGACGGCCACGCCTGCTCGGGCGCCTCGATCCCCGCCTCGTCGGTCTACGCCGACGCGGGCGTGCTGATGATGAGCCCATCGTCCAGCAACCCCCGGCTCACCGACCAGGCCGCCGCGCAGGGTTGGACCACGATCATGCGCCTGTACGGCCGCGATGACGCTCAGGGCGCCTTCGTTGGCCCCTGGATCGCCAAGCACTACGGCACGCAGAAGATCGCCATCCTCCATGACAAGGCGGCCTACGGGAAGGGCTTGGCCGACAGCGTGAAGGCGGTGCTCAACCGCGCGGGCGTGACCGAAGCACTCTACCTCGGCATCAACCCCGGCGAGAAGGATTACCGGGCGGTGGTGACCCGCCTCAAGGGCGAGGGCATCCAGTTCCTCTACTACGGCGGCTACCCGGCCGAGGCCGGGCTGATCGCGCGGCAAGCCGCCGACGCCGGCTACAAGCCGCAACTGATGATGGGCGACAGCGTGGCCTCCGCCGATTTCTGGACGGTCGCGGGCCCGGCGGGCGAGGGCGCCCTGTTCACCTTCCCACCCGACGGCCGCGACAGCCCCGCCGCGGTGGGCGCCCTGGAACAGTTCAAGCGGGTGGGCTACGTGCCCGAGGGTTTCACGCTGTTCACCTACGGGGTGGTGCAGGCGATCGCGGGGGGCGTCGCCAAGGCGGGCAGCGACGATCCGAAGGCCGTCGCGAAGGCGTTGCGGGTGGGGACCGTCGACACCGTGTTCGGCCCCGTGGGCTTCGACGCGAAGGGCGACGTGGCCAACCCGGCCTACCTCATCAACATTTGGCACGACGGGAAATACGGGCCGCTCGCGTCGCAGGAGTGAGACAGCCACCCTGGCAAGCGCGGTCGGGATCACCACCGACCTTTACGACCTTATGGAATTATAGCAATTTATTCTCATAAGCTTGTAAGGTCGGTTGACATGGATCCGGTCAGGAATCATCGCGGAAGGTGTGCAGTTCTCCGCGGGTACGATCGACAAAATCCTCCGGCAAACCGAGCGCTATTCTTACTTCCTCCAGCAATGGGCCTACGAAGCCTGGAACTTGACGGAAACGGAATTCATCGACGAAGCCGTCATCGAGAAGGCGAGTGCACTGGCCATCAAGGAACTCGACCAGAGCTTCTTCAAGGTCAGGTTTGACCGGTGCAATCCGTCAGAGCGGAAATACATGCGGGCGCTGGCTGACTTCGGTGAAGGCAAGCACCGCTCGGGAGACATCGCGGACAAGTTGGGTGTGAAGGTCACATCCGTCGCGCCGACCAGGAGCGCGCTGATCCGAAAGGGGATGATCTATTCCCCCTCGCACGGTGACAACGCCTTCACCGTTCCGCTCTTCGATCAGTATATGCGGCGGGCCATGCCGGGCAGCGTTTCTCCATCGGGCGAAAGCTGAATTCACGGCAACCGCCGGATCGCCACCCTATTATCGTGGAACGCCGCCCCGCCCACGGGTGCGGCGGCGTCGGCCCCGGTCAGCGTGTTGATGCCGCGCCCGTCCTCGTGGGCACTGTTGGGCCAGATCGACTCGCCATCCGCCTCGCGTGGACTGGCACACCGCGCCGCAGCCCGTCGAACAGCCGGGCGTGCAGGCGCACGGCCCCGCGGACGTTGCTGAGTTCCACCCGGTCGCCGTCCGCGATGCCCAGGCGCCCCGCGTCGTCGGGGCGGATCAGCACGGTCGGGCGGCCCTCCTTGGCAAGGCCGGTGGGCGCTTCGGTGAAGGTGGAATTGAGGAAGTTGCGGGCCGGGCTGGTGGTGAGCCGGAACGGGTGGGCGGCGTCGGCCTCCTCCGTGACGGCCCAGTGGTCGGGCCAGGCGGGCGGCGGCTCGACGCCCTCCGTTTGCATGCCCGGCACGGCGTCCCAGTCCGCGCGGAAACGGAATTTTCCGTCCGGCCAGCCGAAGCCGTCGAGGAAATGGGCGCGCTCGGCGGGCTGCTGGCAATCCAGCCAGCGGGCGCCTTCCAGCTCGTCCAGCGTGCCGTGGCCGGAGGCACGCAGGGTGGCGTCGATCAGCTCGCGCGGGCTCATGGCGAAGCCGGGGTGCGCGGCGCCGAGCCGCCCGGCGAGGCCCGCGATCACCTCGTGGTTGGAGCGGCACTCGCCCGGCGGGTCGATCAGCTTGGGGCCGAGCAGGATGTGCTGGTGGCCGCCGCCCTGGTAGACGTCGTCGTGCTCCACGAACATGGTGGCCGGCAGCACGAGGTCGGCCATGCGGGCCGTGTCGGTCATCACCTGCTCGTGCACCACCGTGAACAGGTCCTCGCGCGAAAAACCGCGCTTCACCACCTCCTGGTCGGGCGCGACGGAAACGGGGTTGGTGTTCTGGATCAGCAACGCGTGGACGGGCGGCCCGCACTTGAGGGCACTTGGCTCTCCCGTCAGCACCGCGCCGATCCGCGACTGGTCGAGCTTGCGCACGGTGGCGTCGCGGGCGTCGAGCCCCTCGATCAGCGTCTTGTTCCAGCCGAACATCCCGGAATTGGAATGCAGCGCGCCCCCGCCCTCGTGCCGCCACGCGCCCATCACCACGGGGATCGAGCAGACCGCGTGCATGGCGGCGGCGCCGTTGCGCGAGCGCGCGAAGCCGTAGCCGACGCGAAAGAAGGTCTTGGGCCGCCGCCCCAGCAGGTGCGCCAGCTCCACGATCTCGGCCGCGGGCACGCCGCAGATCGCCGAGGCCCACTCGGGCGTGCGCGTGCGCAGGTGCTCTTCCAGGCCCGCGGGATCGTCGGCGTAGCGGGCGAGATAGGCGCGGTCCGCCAACCCGTCGCGGAACATCACATGCATGAGCGCGCAGGCGAGCGCGCCATCGGTGCCGGGGCGCACCAGCACGGCCCGGTCGGCCTGGCGCATGGTGGGGTTGTCGTAGACGTCGACCGCCACGATCACGGCGCCGCGCTCGCGCCGGGCGCGGGTCGCGTGGGTCATGACGTTGACCTGGGTCACGACCGCGTTGGTGCCCCACAGCACGATGCAATCGGACTGCGCCATCTCGCGCGGGTCGGTGCCCGTGAGGCGGCCGTGGCCCGCCATCCAGCCCGACCAGGACAGGGCCGTGCAGATGGTCGAGTACTGGCCCGAGTAGCGCTTGACGTGGCGCAACCGCTCGATGCCGTCGCGCATCACCAGCCCCATGGTGCCCGCGAAGAAGTAGGGCCACACGGCTTCCGGCCCGTGCTCGCGCTCCACGGCGAGGAAGCGCTCGGCGACGCGGTCCAGCGCCTCGTCCCACGTGATCGGCGCGAACTGCCCCGAGCCCTTGGGGCCGGTGCGGATCAGCGGCCGGGTGAGCCGGTCGGGGTGGTGGACCCGCTCGGCGTAGCGCGCCACCTTGGCGCAGACCACGCCCGCCGTGAAGGAATTGTCGGCCGCCCCGTACAGCCGCCCGATGGTGCGACGGTCCAGCACCTCCACTTCCAGCGCGCAGGTGGACGGGCAGTCGTGTGGACAGGCCGAGGCGCGGCGGACGGGGCGGAGCGGGGCGTTCACGGGCGGGGTGCCTCCGGGGGATGGGGCGGTGACGCCCTGTATCGTCCAGGTCAGGCCGGGGCGGCAAGCGGCTTCCGATCAGGCTGCGGAACGGCGGCCGGTTCTGCCCCTCTCCCGCGCGGGAGAGGGTGCCCGACAGGGTGGGTGAGGGACACTCGGATCTGCGACTCCCCTCATCCGACACGGTTTCGCCGCGCCACCTTCTCCCGCCCAGGCTGGAGAAGGGAGGTTGCACCGATCAGCGCTTGACGGTTGCACCTTCCAGTTTCATACCGGGCGCATCCCCTCGAACCCGCCCGGGTGCCCCATGGCCAACACCACCATCGGCGTGAAGCTCGACGACGCCGTCCGCACGCGCATCAAGGACGCCGCGCAGGTGCAGGGGCGCAGCCCGCACGCGCTCATCAAGTCCTCCATCCTGACCGCGCTGGACCGGCACGAGCGGGGCCTGGGCGAGCCGTCGGCTGCCGCCCGCACCCCCTTCCTCGACTTCGCCCGCGAGCTGCAGCCCCAGAGCGTGCTGCGCGCCAAGGTCACGGCCGCCTACCGCCTGCCCGAGCCGGAGATCGTGCCGCTGCTGATCGCCGAGGCCACCCTGCCCAAGGCGACCGTCGAGGCCGCCCGTACGACGGCCAAGAAGCTCGTGGAGGCGCTGCGCGGCAAGGGGAAGCGCGGCGGCGTCGAGGGGCTGGTGCAGGAATATTCCCTGTCGAGCCAGGAGGGCGTGGCGCTGATGTGCCTCGCCGAAGCCCTGCTGCGCATCCCCGACCGCGCCACCCGCGACGCGCTGATCCGCGACAAGGTTTCCAACGGCGACTGGCACAGCCACCTCGGGCAGAGCCGCTCGCTGTTCGTCAACGCCGCGACCTGGGGGCTGGTGGTCACGGGCAAGCTCACCACCACGCAGAGCGAGGCGGGGCTATCGGCGGCCCTCACCCGGCTGGTCGGCCGGGGCGGCGAGCCGGTGATCCGGAAGGGCGTCGACCTCGCGATGCGGATGATGGGCGAGCAGTTCGTTACCGGCCAGACCATCGCGGAGGCGCTCGCCAACAGCCGCAAGCACGAGGCGCGCGGCTTCCGCTATTCCTACGACATGCTGGGCGAGGCCGCGACCACGGCGGCCGACGCCGCCTGCTACCTCCGCGACTACGAGACGGCCATCCACGCCATCGGCCGGGCCTCGGCGAAGCGCGGCATCTACGAGGGGCCGGGCATCTCGATCAAGCTGTCCGCGCTCCACCCGCGCTACGCGCGCGCGCAGCGCGACCGCGTGATGGGCGAGCTTTACGAGCGGCTGCACGGCCTAGCGGTGCTGGCGCGGCGCTACGACATCGGCCTCAACATCGACGCCGAGGAGGCCGACCGGCTGGAGCTGTCGCTCGACCTGCTGGAGATGCTCTGCCACGCCCCCGAACTGCAGGGCTGGAACGGCATCGGCTTCGTGGTGCAGGCCTACGGGAAACGCGCGCCCTTCGTGCTCGACTGGCTCGTCGACCTCGCGCGCCGTTCCGGCCACCGCCTGATGGTGCGCCTCGTCAAGGGCGCCTACTGGGACAGCGAGATCAAGCGCGCGCAGGTGGACGGCCTCGAAGGTTTCCCGGTTTACACCCGCAAACTTTATACCGATGTCTCTTATCTCGCCTGCGCGCGAAAACTGCTCAAGGCGCCGGACGCGGTGTTTCCGCAGTTCGCGACCCACAACGCCCAGACGCTCGCCACCATCCACGCCATGGCGGGCGAGAACTTCTACGCCGGCCAGTACGAGTTCCAATGCCTGCACGGCATGGGCGAGCCGCTCTACGACGAGGTGGTGGGCCGCGACAAACTCAACCGGCCGTGCCGCATCTACGCCCCCGTGGGCACCCACGAGACGCTGCTCGCCTACCTGGTGCGGCGCCTGCTCGAGAACGGCGCCAATTCCTCCTTCGTGAACCGCATCGCCGACGGCTCGATCAAGACCAAGGACCTTGTGGCCGACCCCGTGGCGGCCGCGGCCGACATGGAGGTCGTGGGCGCCCCGCACCCGCGCATCGCCCTGCCGCGCGACCTGTTCGGCGCCGAGCGGGCGAACTCGGCCGGGCTCGACCTCAGCAACGAGCAGCGCCTGCAATCGCTCGCCGCCGCCCTGCTGGCGGGCGCGGGCGAGCCGCTGCGCGCCGCCCCCACCGCGGGCGACGCCGCGGGTCCCCTCCGCCCGATCCGCAATCCGGCCGACGCGGCTGACCTCGTGGGCCACGCCGTCGAGGCCACCGAAGCCGACGTCGAGCGCGCCTTCGCGCAGGCGCTGGCCGAGGCGCCCGCCTGGGCGTCCACGCCGCCCGGCGAGCGCGCCGCTCCCCTCACCCGCGCGGCCGACCTGATGGAGGCGCGGCTGCCTGCCCTGATGGGCGTGCTCGTGCGGGAAGCGGGCAAGTCGCTGCCCAACGCGGTGGCCGAGGTGCGCGAGGCGGTCGACTTCCTGCGCTACTACGCGCGCGACGCGGCCGCGCACTTCGCCAACGACACGCACCGGCCGCTCGGCCCCGTGGTGTGCATCAGCCCGTGGAACTTCCCGCTCGCCATCTTCACGGGCCAGGTCGCCGCAGCGCTGGCGGCCGGCAATCCCGTGCTCGCCAAGCCCGCCGAGGAAACGCCGCTGGTCGCCGCGCAGGCGGTGGCGATCCTGCACGAGGCGGGCGTGCCGCCCGGCGCCCTGCACCTGCTGCCCGGCGCGGGCGCCGTGGGCGCGGCCCTGGTGCGCGACCCCCGCGCCGCGGGCGTGGTGTTCACCGGCTCCACCGACGTGGCCCGGCTGATCCAGCGCGAGCTCAGCACCCGGCTCGGCCCGGACGGGCATCCCGTCCCGCTGGTCGCCGAGACCGGTGGGCAGAACGCGCTGATCGTGGATTCCTCGGCGTTGGCCGAGCAGGTGGTGGGCGACGTGCTCGCCTCCGCCTTCGACTCGGCCGGGCAGCGCTGCTCGGCGCTGCGCGTGCTGTGCCTGCAGGAGGAGGTCGCGGACCGCATCCTGGCGATGCTCAAGGGCGCCATGACCGAGCTCGCGGTGGGCAGGCCCGACCGTTTGTCGACCGACGTGGGGCCCGTGATCTCGGCGGACGCCCGCGATGGCATCCTGGCCCACGTCGAGGCCAAGCGCGCGGCGGGCCGCCCCGTCCACGCCGCCGTCCTGCCGGAGAATTGCGCGGCCGGCACCTTCGTGGCCCCGACCCTGATCGAGATCGCCTCGCTGGACGAGCTGGAGCGCGAGGTGTTCGGCCCGGTGCTGCACGTGCTGCGCTACCGCCGCGCCGTGGGCGCGGCCCTGGTCGACAGCATCAACGCGTCGGGCTACGGCCTGACCTTCGGGCTGCACACCCGCATCGACGAGACGATCGCGCGCGTGACGGAGCGGGTGCGGGCCGGCAACGTCTACGTCAACCGCAATGTCGTGGGCGCGGTGGTGGGCGTGCAGCCCTTCGGGGGCGCCGGTCTGTCGGGCACCGGCCCCAAGGCCGGCGGTCCGCTCTACCTGCGCCGGCTGCTCGGCGCGCGGCCCGCGACCCCGCCCCTGGAGGCCCGCCACGGGGGACCGCCCAACCCCGCGCTGGCGCTGCACGCCTGGCTCGTCGGCATGGGTCGGCAAGCGGAGGCGGAGCGCTGCGCCGACATCGTCGCGCGCTCGCTGCTCGGCACCGCGCTGGACCTGCCGGGACCCGTGGGCGAACGGAACCGCTACGGCTTCCGGCCGCGCGGCCTCCTGGACGTCCGCGTGAGCACCGAGGCGGGCCTGTGGGCCGCGGCCTCGGCGGCGCTCGCCACCGGCAACACGGCAACCGTGTCGGCGCCCGAAACGGTGCTGCGCGCGCTGGCCTCGCTGCCCGGGCCGCTGGCCGCGCGCGTCACGACGGCCAAGGGCGACCGCGCGTCCGCCGCCGCGGTCCTCTTCGAGGGGGACGGCGACGAGCTACGGGTGGTGCTGGAAGAGATCGCCGCCCTCCCTGGCGCCGTGCGGCCGGTCTACGGCGTTTCCCGCGACGGATCGGCCTCCGGCGCAGAGTCGTTTCCGATCGAGCTGCTGGTGGAGGAAGTCTCGGTTTCGACCAACACGGCCGCGGCGGGCGGCAACGCGAGCCTCATGAACGTCGGGTGACGGATGGCGCGGCAGCTCTTCGGACAATTGCGAGCGTGAGCCGAAGCAATCCAGGGGTGAGCCGGGACGGTCGAAGCTTTGCTGGCAACCGCCGGCTGGATTGCTTCGGCTCACGCTCGTAAGGACGGACCGAAGGTCAGCGGCATCGGGGTGAGGCGCGGTCGCGGTCGGCAAACCCTACCCCGCCCGCCGCCCCACAACCGCCCACAGGGGATCCCCGCCGCGATCGCGCGCGAGCAGGGCCGTCGCCTCCACCCCGTCGAACCCGGCCTCTTCGAGGTAGAGCGACACCAGTTGGGCGTGGCCGGGACCGTCCAGCGCGGTCCAGATCGCCACTGCCTTGGTGGGGAAGCAGCGGTCCGAGAAGGTGATGGCGAGCGGGGCGCCCGGCTTCAGCACGCGGGCGACCTCCCGCAACACGTCCACGGGCTTCTGCAGGTACTGCACCGAGACGCAGATGGCGGCGGCGTCGAAACGCTCGTCCTCGAGCGGCAGGATGGGGGTGCGGTTGAGGTCCTGCACGAACCGGGCGGTCAGGCGCGGGTTGGCGGCCAGTTCCGCCTCGCTCATGCCGAGGCCCGCGACCTCGCGATAGACGACCTCGCCCGGCAGATGACTGATCCAGCTCGACATCAGGTCCAGGATCGCGCCGCCGGGCGGCAGGATGCGGCGGTACAGGTCCGTGACGGCCGCGACCGCCCGCGCGTCGATGTGCGCCACGAAGCGCGGGTTCGCGTAGAAGAGCCCGTCGGGCGAGGGGTCGCGCTTGTCGAACGCGTGCGGGGGGAGGTCGGTCAAGGTGGTCATGGGACGAAGCTACCGCCCGCCCGCCCATCCTCCAGCGCGCGCGGCCCGCGTCACGTCGGCACGCGCCGCTTGCGAAGCGCGGCGATCAGGGCGCCCAACGCGGGCGGCACCTGCCGGCGCGAGGAGTGGTACAGGAAATAGCCCGGGAAGGACGGCGTCCATCCGTCCAGCAGGCGGAGGAGGCGCCCGTCGGCGAGAAACGGCATCGCCTGGTCCTCCAGCACGTAGGCGATCCCCAAGCCGTCGAGCGCCGCGTCGAGCATCGGGTCGGGCGCGTTGAAGGTGAGCGGCCCACCCACCTTGACGTCGAGCACCTGCCCGTCCCGCTCGAACTCCCAGGCGTAGAGCTGGCCGGAGGCGGTCATGCGATAGTTGACGCAGCGGTGGCGCGTCAGGTCGTGCGGACTCGTGAGCGTTCCATGCCGGTCGAGATAGGCCGGCGAGGCCACGACGGCCATCCGCAACCGAGGCCCGACCGCCACCGCGACCATGTCTCCGTCGAGCTTCTCGCCGAGGCGGATGCCCGCGTCCAACCGGTCGGCGACGATGTCGCGGAAGCCGTAGTCGATCAGCACTTCCACGACCGCGTCCGGATGGTCGGCGCAGAAGGCCGGCAGCACGGGGCGGATCACGGTCTCGTAGGCGTGGCGCGTGGCCGTGACGCGGACCGGACCCACGACCGTGCCGCGACTGCGGCCGAGGTCGTCGAGCGCGCGGCCGATGCTCGTCAGCGCGGGGTCGAGCGTTTCCAAGAGCCGCTCCCCGGCTTCCGTTATCGACACGCTGCGGCTGTTGCGCTGCAGCAGGCGGACGCCGAGGCGCTCCTCGAGCTTCCTGACCGCGTGGCTCAGGGCGGAGGTGGACAGCCCCAGGGCGGCGGCGGCGCGCGTAAAACTGCGCTCCCGCGCCACGACCGCGAAGGCCGCCAGATCATCGAGGTTGCCGCGCGCCATCGTCCCATTCCGTTCAACGTTGCATCAACAGTCCGCCCACTCATCGCATGATGGGCGGCCCGCTATCTGGATGAGCGAGGGAAGCGCGATCCGCGCGACCTCGAACGGGAGACGGACAATGCCCACACTGAACGACAAGGTCGTGCTCATCACCGGCGCGTCGAGCGGCATCGGCGCGGGCACCGCCCGCGTGCTCGCCGCGGCGGGCGCCAAGGTCGTGCTCGGGGCGCGCCGGGTCGACCGGCTGGAGGCCCTGGCCGCGGAGATCGCGCGGGAAGGCGGCCAGGTCCGCTGCCGCGCCCTCGACGTGGCCGACCGCGGTGATGTGGAGGCCTTCGCGGAGTTCGCGCAGGGCGCGTTCGGGCGGGTCGACGTCATGGTCAACAACGCCGGCGTGATGCCGCTGTCGCCCCTCGCGGCCCTGAAGGTCGACGAGTGGAACTGGATGATCGACGTCAACATCCGCGGCGTCCTGCACGGCATCGCGGCCGTGCTGCCGCGGATGGAGGCCCAGGGGCACGGGCACATCGTCAACGTCTCGTCGGTCGGCGGCTTCGTGGTGCAGCCCACGGCCGCCGTCTACGCGGCGACCAAGTTCGCGGTGCGGGCGATCTCGGAAGGTCTACGCAAGGAGAGCGCCACGGTCCGCTGCACCTGCGTTTATCCCGGCGTGGTCGAGTCCGAACTCGCCGACACCATCAGCGACGAGACGGCGCGCGAGCGGATGAAGGCCTACCGCAAGACCGCGATCGGGCCCGACGCGATCGGCAGCGCGGTCCTCTACGCCATCGAGCAGCCGAACGACGTGGACGTGAACGAGATCGTGGTTCGCCCGCTCGCGACCCAGGTCTAGCCGCGGTCGCGGGCAGGAGGTGGCCGGTCCGTCCGGAGTCGACCAGGCCCGGATTGACGTGCGAGGGCTCCTCAAGTCACGGACCGGAGGCCGAAACGGCAGGATGAGGCTCGGTCCCTTCCCCAACCCGGACAGCGACCATCGGATCGGATCTCGACCCGCTGTCTTGCAGCCGAGCCTGTGGACAGAATCGTGTTCTTCTGTTAGTCGCGACCCCCGAGATGGGGTCGCGCGTCGACAGGCCTCAGGACCTCGAGCCCACGTTCGACGAATGTCGCCGCCGGTTTCGGTGGGACCGCGCCAGCCTACAGGACCTACGCGTGCAAGTTCTCGTCCGCGACAACAACGTCGACCAGGCCCTAAAGGCCCTGAAGAAGAAGATGCAGCGCGAAGGCATCTTTCGCGAGATGAAGCTGCGCGGTCACTACGAGAAACCGTCGGAGAAGCGCGCCCGCGAGCAGGCGGAGGCCGTGCGGCGCGCCCGCAAGCTCGCCCGCAAGAAGATGCAGCGTGAGGGATTGCTGCCGATGAAGCCCAAGCCGGTCCCGGGCGCCCGCTGACCGTCGACGCTTCCCCTCCGACCCGTCGCGGGACTGGACGGGGTGGGCGTGAACTGATTGTTAACGGCGCGAACCGAATTCTTGCCGCATTGCGGGGCGATTCGGTCCTTCGATCGCTCGGGGTGTCGTACAGGCCCGGGACGGCTTCCATCGAGAACGGTACCATTATGACGCTTGCAGCCGGGATGACGGCGGGACGGACGAGGGCGGCGCTGCTGACCTGTGCCGTCCTAGCGGTGGCGGGCTGCGACACCGTGGGGTCGATCGGGACGCCCGGCCGCGGCGTGGCCGAGGTGCAGGCCGCCACGCCCGACACGTCCGTCAACATCGCGTCGCTCTCGGACGTGATCAACCGCAACCCGAACGATTCGGAAGCCTACAACACCCGCGGGACCGTCTACGCCCGCACGGGCAATTTTTCCGACGCGATCGGCGATTTCAGCAAGGCCGTGCAGCTCGATCCCAACAATGCCGCGGCCTTGACGAACCGCGCGCTGGCCGAGCGGCAGATCAACCGGAACGATGCGGCGCTGGCGGACTTCAACCGCGCCATCGAGGCCAACCCGAACCACGCCCCGGCCTATCTCGGCCGCGGCAACCTGCTGCGCGCACAAGGCAATTTGCAGCAGGCCGCCTCCGACCTCGACCAGGTGATCCGCCTCAATCCCGAGGGCGCGCAGGCCTTTCACGCGCGGGGGCTGATCCACCAGAAGGAGGGCGAGCAGGCGCTCGCCATCATCGATTTCGACAACGCGATCGACCGCGACCCCTTCGCGGGAGCGCCCTACCTGGCTCGCGGGCAAAGCCTGGTCGCCACCGGCAAGTACGACGAGGCCATCGAGGACTTCAACGCGGCGCTCAACGTCGACAACAAGAACTCGGAAGCCTGGGCGAGCCTGGGCACCGCCTACGAGAAGAGCGGCAACAAGATCAAGGCGCGGGAGTCCTACCTGCGCGCCAAGACCCTCGACCCCCAGAACCCGACCGCGTCGGACGGGCTGTCGCGCGTCGGCTGAGACGCGGCGGATCCACCTCCGCTAGCGGCGGCCGCGACTGTCCTTTTGGATCCGGCTCACCTGCGGGGCCGACCTGACGTCGCGTCTCCCCGCGATCCCGGGAAGAACCGGCTGTCGACCACCCTGGTGATGCGCTCGACGGGCGTTGTCATCGCAGCCCTTTGCGCTGCGCAGGCCTGACTTCACACAAACGTCATAAACGTTGCTGTTCCGCAACACGAAATCGTGAGCGGGCAATTGTGACAGATCACGGCTTGATCGTGACAGGCTCCCGCCTCAAACCACACGTGTCTTCTGTCGCAACGAGGCGACGACATGGCCGGTGAGCGGCCAAGACTGTGGCTTCAATGCGACTCCACCGGTTTACATTTGCGGCGGTCCCGACCGCCGCATCGGTTTCACGCGCCTGTTACAATCGCTGCTTACCGCGGCTCAGGCGGACTAGAAACGCGGACGGGAAAGAAATGATCAAGTTTCAGCCTCTTCTTCTTGCTTCTTCGGCACTCCTGGCCAGTACCGCCCTGGCCCAGGCGGCCGATCTTCCCTTCCGCAAGGCCGCGCCCGTCGAATACGTCCGCGTCTGCGACGCCTTCGGCAGCGGCTTCTTCTATATTCCCGGCACCGACTCCTGCCTGCGCGTTTCGGGCCAGATCCGCGCGGAACTGACCATCCGCGGCGGCGCCCCCACCAGCAACCCCGCGGCCTTCGCCTACAACCAGGCGGGCCAGGTCTTCCGGCGCGACCTCACCAACTTCCGCGCCCGCGGCTACCTCAACGCCGACGTCCGCACCCAGACCGCCTACGGCACCCTGCGCACCTTCGTGTCCTACCGCCTCACCAACGACACCACGGCACCCGGCCCGACCGGCGGCCGCGGCGACGTGGTGGCCGGCGTGCCGGCGCGCGAAAGCACCGGCAACTTCCAGGGCTACAACCCGACCGCCACGCAGTCGACCCTCGACAAGGGCTTCATCCAGTTCGCGGGCTTCACGGCGGGCCGCGCCCAGTCGTTCTTCGACTTCGACGCGCAAAGCTACGAGCTGCTGTCCAATTCGATCGCCAACTCGAACCAGGTCACCGAGATGCTCGCCTACACCTACACGTTCGGTGGGGGCTTCTCGGGCACGATCAGCGTGGAAGACCGCAACGAGCGCGTGATCTCCGACAACGGCCTGTTCGTCCTGAACGGCCCCAACGCGCTGGCGGGCGCGGCCTTCACCAACGTCGAGGACAACCCGACCGTCACCGCGGCCGGTGTTCGCACCGCCGGCGTCCTGGCCTACGCGGGCGAGGCCATCCCCGACATCGTCGCCAACCTGCGCTACGACGCGGACTGGGGCTCGGCGCAGCTGTCGGGCGCCTACCACAGCCTGCGCTCCATCCCCGTCTCGGCCTATTCGAACACGGGTGCGCTGCTGGCGTCCACGCGGACGGGGCAGACGGTCTACACGCCCTCCTCGGACGGCTTCGCGGTGCTGGGCGGCGTCAAGGTCAACCTGCCGATGCTCGCCAAGGGTGACAGCGTCACCTTCCAGGGCACGTACCAGGAAGGCGCGATGGACTACGTCGATCCCGTCAACTACCAGCCGAACGGCATCTCCAACGTGTTCGCCCAGACCCGGAACGCCAACGGCACGGGCGGTCTCGAAAGCACCTTCGGCATCCCGCTGAACGACGCCTACACGGTCACCAACGGCTTCAACGAGGTGTCGATCGCCAAGTCGCGCGCGGCCGGCGCCTACGGCGCGTTCCGCCACTACTTCATTCCGGAAGTCTACGGCACGCTGTTCGGCGCCTACCTCAACATCACCGATCCCAGCCAGGCGCAGCGCCTGGGCGCCGGCAACGACAGCGCCGTCGTGGTGCAGGGCGGCGCCAACGTGGTGTGGACGCCGATCAAGGACCTGCAGATCGGCGGCGAGATCCTCTACACCAACCTGTCCTACCGCGGCCTCGCCGCGACCACGGCGAACAATACGAACGCGGCAGCCATCAACCTGACGCCGCAGAACCCCGACGACATCCGCGGCCGCTTCACCATCCGCCGCGCCTTCTGATCGTTCGGCACGGATTTCCTAGAACCAGGGCCCGGTCGCGCGACCGGGCCCTTCGCGTTTCCGACAGTGGGTCGACCGCGGCGCGCGGTGGTGTAAGTTGGTGGCCCTTGGACATCACCGGGGTGGGAGGTTGGGCCGATGCACGCACCAAAACTGTCGTTCGGGCAGGAGTTGAAACAGTTCCGCGACTTCGCCCTCAAGGGCAATGTCGTGGACCTCGCCTTCGCGGTGATCATCGGCGCGGCCTTCGGCAAGATCGTCGACTCGCTCGTCAAGGACGTCGTGATGCCGGTGATCGGCCTGTTCGGCAGCGCCGATTTCACGAACTACTTCCTGCCGCTCAGCCGCAACGTCACCGCCACGAACCTGGCGGACGCGCAGAAGCAGGGCGCCGTGCTGGCCTGGGGCAGTTTCGTCACCACGGTCGTGAACTTCGTGATCATCGCGGTCGTGCTGTTCGCCATCGTGCGGCTGATCAACATGCTGCGCCACCGCGAGGCCGTGGCGCCCGGTCCGGCCGCCCCTCCTCCGCCGCCGACCCGCGAGGAGGTGCTGCTGGGCGAGATCCGCGACCTGCTGGCCGGACATTCCGCGCCGCGTTCCGCCAGCTTCGACGAGGGGATCGCGTGAGCGACGCATCGACCGCGGCAGGGCCGAGCCTGCTCGACGCCATCCGGCCGGAGGCGCGCGACGCGCCCGAGAGCGGCATCGTCGAGGTGTTCAACTACGGGCGCAACCGGCAGGGGCTGATCCCGCTCTGGGTGGGCGAAGGCGACGTGCCGACGCCCGCCTTCATCTGCGAGGCCGCGGCGCGCTCGCTCCAGGCGGGAGAAACGTTCTACACCTACCAGCGCGGCATCCCCGAGCTGCGGAGCGCGATCGCGGCCTACATGACGGGGCTCTACGGCTCGCCCCACGCGGGTTCGGCCGAGCCGTTCTCGCCGGAGCGGTTCTTCGTCACCATCGGCGGCATGCACGCCCTGCAGATCGCGTTGCGGCTGGCCGCCGGGCCGGGCGACGAGGTGATCGTGCCCACGCCGGCCTGGCCCAATTTCGCCGGCGCGCTGGCGGCGGCAGGCGTGACCCTGGTCGACACCCCGCTGCGGCTCGACGACGCCGGGGAGGCCGGTCCCCGCTGGACGCTCGACCTCGACGCGCTGGCCCGTAACATCACGCCGCGGACGCGCGCCGTGGTGATCAACTCCCCCGCCAATCCCACGGGCTGGACCGCGACCCACGCGGACCTCAGCGCCGTGCTCGACCTCGCCCGCGCCCGGGGCTTGTGGATCGTGGCGGACGAGATCTACGGCCGCTTCGTCTTCGAGGGCGTGCGCGCGCCCTCGTTCCACGACCTGATTCGACCGGACGACCGGGTGCTTTTCGTCCAAACGCTGTCGAAGAACTGGGCCATGACGGGCCTGCGCGTGGGCTGGCTGGAAGCGCCCGCGGAGCTCGGGGCGGCGATCGAGAACCTGGTCCAGTACTCGTCGTCGGGCGTCGCGGTGCCGGTTCAGCGCGCCGCGGTGGCGGCCATCGAGGGCGGCGAGGCGTTCGTGGCCGAGCAGATCGCCCGCGCGCGGGAAAGCCGCGACATCCTGTGCGACGCGCTGGACCGGACGGGCCGGGTTCGCTTCGCCCGGCCGCCGGGCGCCTTCTACCTATTCTGCGAGGTGCTGGGCGTGCCCGACACGCGGGCGCTGGCGCGGCGGCTGGTGGACGAGGCGGGCCTGGGCGTGGCGCCCGGCACGGCCTTCGGACGCGGCGCGGAACCCTACCTGCGCCTGTGCTTCGCGCGCCAGCCCTCCGACATGGCGGAAGCCGCGCGGCGGTTCGCGCGCTGGTTACAGGCGGCCGCGTAGGCGGGCCCGCTCGAACGCCACCACGGCCGCGAGGCCCGCCACGAACGGCCCGATCAGGTAGAGCAGCCGGAACACCAGCAGCGCGGCCAGCACGTCCGCCTTGGGGAGGTCCGGCAACCCCGTGACGAACACGAGTTCGAGCACGCCGAGGCCGCCGGGCGCGTGGCTCAGCAGGGCGGCCGAGAAGGAGAACAGGAACACGGCCAGCACGGCGAGGAAGCTCACGGAATCGCCCGCGGGCAGCGCGCAGTAGATGATGCCCGCGGCGCCCAGGAGCTCCAGGGGGCCGGCCACCAGCTGGCGTCCCACGATCTCGGGCCGCGGATAAACCACGCGGGTGCCGCGAAGCTTGAAGGGTTCGAAGCGGGCGAGAGAGCCCAGGCCGTAGAGCGCCACGCCGCCCGCCATCGCGGCCCCCAGCAGACGCAGCGCCGCGGGCGGCAGCGGGATCAGGTCCGCGAGGGCGTCGGGCACCGCCAGCAGCACCAGGCCGCCGAGCAGCACCGTGCCCAGGCCGAAGGTGAACGAGCAGAACGCCACGAGCGCCCCCACCTCGGCCACCGTGAGGCCCTTGGCCGAGTAGGCGCGGTAGCGCACCACGGCGCCCGAGAAGACCGAGAACCCGATGGTGTGCGACAGCGCGTAGCTGGTGAACGACACGGCCGAGATAAAGCGCCACGGCAGCGTAAACCCTAGGTAGGCGAGGGCGATGCGGTCGTACCAGGCCAGCGCCGCGTAGGCGAGCAGCGTGGAGGCGACGGCCGCGGCCCACCACGGCGCCGTGATGCCCGCCACCGCGCGGGTGACGTCGCCCCAGGCCAGGCCCCGCAGGTCGTGCAGGAGCAGCGCTCCCGAGAGCAGCACGGCCCCCAGGCCCACGGCCGGCCAGGCGAAGCGGGCCTTGCGCCGCAGGAGGTCGGTCGCGGCCCGCACGCGGGCCTTCAGCGGCGGCTCGCGCCCGGCGACGGCCGCGCGGTCGGAGGGCGGCGCGGTCAGAACGACGGCTTGACGACGACCAGGACCACGATGCCGATCAGCAGCACGGTGGGGATCTCGTTGACGATGCGGAAATAGCGGGGCGAGCGGGTATTGGCGTCGTTAGCGAAGCGGCGGGTGGAGGCCGCGAGCACGCCGTGACAGGCGCTCATCAGGACCACGAGGGTGATCTTGCCGTGCAGCCACGGCGCACGCCAATAGCCCGACTCGTAGGCGAGCCAGGGCCCGGTGAGCCACACCACGACCATGGCCGGGTTCATGATGAGGCGGAGCAGGCGCCGCTCCATGAGCTTGAAGGTTTCGGCCTGCGGCGTCCGGGGACCCGCCTCGGCGTGGTAGACGAACAGGCGAGGCAGATAGAGCATCCCGGCCATCCAGGCGATGATGGCCAGGACGTGCAGGGACTGGACCCAGAGATACAGCATTGCGGGAGGGCACCTTGGGGCGGGCGGGGCGGCAGGCCCGCCGTCCATAGCGCGATCCCTTCCCCGGCCCAAGCCCGCAAATCAGCCGCGGACGCGCCGCAGCATCCGCTCCACGTGGGCGACGGGCGTGTCGGGCAGGATGCCGTGGCCCAGGTTGAACACGTGCGGCCGCCCCGCGAAGGCGTCCAGGATGGCGTCCACCCCCCGGTCGAGGGCGTCACCGCCGGCCAGCAGCGCCAAGGGATCGAGATTGCCCTGGAGCGGCAGGTTGCGGGGCAGGGCCCGATTCGCCCAGACGGGATCGACGCTCGTGTCGAGGCCGAGCGCCGTGATCGCGCCGTCGGCCGCCCGGACGAGTTGCCGGCCACCCGCACGGGGGAAGCTGATCACGCGCACGCCGGGGCAGAGCCCCCGCAAACCCGCCACGATCGCCTGCACGGGGCGCAGGCACCAGCGCTCGTATTCGTGCGCAGGCAGGACACCGGCCCAGCTATCAAAAATCTGTATAGCGTCCACCCCTGCGCGAACCTGCGCCGCGAGGTAGGTGACAGAGGCCGCGACGAGCCGCTCGATCAGGCGGTCGAACAGCCCGGGGTCGCGGTAGGCAAGCAGCCGCGCGGGCGCCTGGTCGGGCGTGCCCCGGCCCGCCACCATGTAGCTCGCCACCGTCCAGGGCGCCCCGCAGAAGCCGATCAGGGCGGTTTCGGCGGGAAGGATCGCCCGGACACCCGCGACGGTCTCCAGCACCGGTCCCAGCCGCTGCATGTCGGGCTCCGCCCGGAGCGCAGCGAAAGCCTCGGCTGTGGTGACGGGATCGAGGCGCGGCCCGTGGCCCGTCTCGAAGGAAACGGCCTGGCCGAGCGCGTCGGGGATGACCAGGATGTCGCTGAACAGGATCGCGGCGTCGAAGGCGAAGCGCCGGATCGGCTGCAGGGTCGCCTCGATCGCGAGCCGCGGCGTGTAGCAGAAATCGAGGAAGGACGCCGCGGTGGCTCTGATCTCCCGGTACTCCGGCAGGTACCGGCCCGCCTGCCGCATGAGCCAGACGGGCGGACGGGTCCGGGTCGTCCCGTCCAGCACCTGGAGGAACGGCGATTTGACCGGGGAAGGACTCGAAGGCGAGACGTCCAAAAAGGAATCCTATCAAGACTCTTGTTTTTGAGTCTGTTTCTAGGGGAGGGCAAACCGGTCATCCCCGAACGTTCACATTTCGTCAACGGTTCGAGGCGTCGCCGAAACCTTTAGCACCGGGTTAACCGGGTCTGTGTACGGATTAAGAAAATGTTAAGGAGTGAGGCGGTTAGCGGGCGGGAC
The DNA here is from genome assembly GCA_964243405.1 of uncultured Lichenihabitans sp. GTDB lineage: Bacteria > Pseudomonadota > Alphaproteobacteria > Rhizobiales > Beijerinckiaceae > Lichenihabitans. The sequence goes on from CAXTFJ010000003.1 coordinate 49,521, forward strand.
GGTGTGGACGGCCACGCCGGGTGGCGGTCTCGAGTCCCTGCTGACCGTCGGGTGTGGCGACGGGTGTCCACAGCCCCGCGCCTGTTGACGGGTGAAGGGGCCGGGCGGGACAGGTCATCCGGTTTCGGCGGGCCTCGCGCACTTGCGTCGGCTCATCCCCAACCGCACCGCCCAGCCTGTGGACGAGGGTCGGGTCGCGAGGGTTCGAGGAGCGAAAACAGTTGCGGCGCAGTTACTTCCATCTCCACCTCGTGTCCGATTCCACGGGCGAAACGCTGATCGCGGCGGGCCGGGCTGTGGCGGCGCAATACGTCGACGTGTCGGCCATCGAGCATATCTACCCCCTGGTGCGGACCCGGGCGCAGCTGGAACGGTCGATCGCCGACATCGAGATGGCGCCCGGCATGGTGCTGTTCACGCTCGTCGACAAGGACCTGGCGCAGCGGCTGGAGGACGCCTGCCGCGAGGCGGGGTCGCCCTGCCTGTCGGTGCTGCAGCCGATTCTGGAGCTGTTCCAGTCCTACCTCGGCCAGGCCGCCCTGACCCCGCGGCCCGGCGCCCAGCACGTGCTGAACGCGGATTATTTCAAGCGCATCGACGCGCTCAACTTCACCATGCTGCACGACGACGGCCAGGTGGCGGGAAGCCTGGAGGAGGCCGACGTGGTGTTGCTCGGCGTGAGCCGCACGTCCAAGACGCCGACGAGCATCTACCTCGCCAACCGCGGCATCAAGACCGCCAACGTGCCGCTCGTGCCCGACATCCCGCTGATGCCCGCGATCCGCACCCTGCGCAACCCGCTCGTGGTGGGCCTGCTCGCCTCGCCCGAGCGCATCGTGCAGATCCGGCAGAACCGCCTGCTGTCGCTCAACGCGGAGGCCGAGACCCCCTACGTCGACCGGGTGGCGGTGGCCGAGGAGGTGGCGCAGTCGCGGCGGTTGTTCGCGCAGAACGGCTGGCCCACCATCGACGTAACGCGCCGGTCCATCGAGGAAACGGCCGCCGCCATCATCGACCTGCATAAGGCCCACCGCATGAAGTTCATCGCCCAGGCATGAGCCACCCCTTTTGGCTCGCTCCCGCGCCCCTCGTGCTGGCCTCGAACAGCGCGGCGCGGCGGCTCCTGCTCGAAGGCGCGGGGCTGCCGGTCGTGGTGCAGCCCGCGACACTCGACGAGCGCGCGATCGAGCGTCCGCTCACTGAGGCCGGCACGTTGCCCGACGCGGTCGCGCTGGCGCTCGCCCGCGCCAAGGCCTTCGCCGTTAGCGCGCTCCGGCCCGGCGCGATCGTGCTCGGCTGCGACCAGACGCTGTCCTTGGGCGACCGCGCCTTCCACAAGCCGGACACCCTGGCGGCTGCGGCTGACCAGCTCGCGGCCCTGTCGGGCGCGACCCACCGGCTGAACTCGAGCGCGGTTCTGGTGCGCGACGGCGCGGTGCTGTTCGAGACCGTGGGCGTGGCGGCCCTGACGATGCGGCCGCTCGGCCCCGCCTTCATCGACCGCTACCTCCGGGCCGTGGGCGGAGGCGCGCTCGACAGCGTGGGTGCCTACAAGCTGGAGGGGCTGGGCGTCCACCTCTTCGACCGGATCGAGGGCGACCAGCCGACCGTGATGGGCCTGCCGCTGCTGGCCCTGCTGCGCGGGATGCGCGACCTGGGGCTGGTGGCGGGCTAGGCTTTCCCGTCTTGTGAGGGCCGCATCGACCCCGGGCAAGGAGCACGACCATGACCACGCGAACCGCCTGGGCGGTGATCGGCGCAGGCTTCGGCGACGAGGGCAAGGGCTTGATGGTGGACGCGCTCGTGCGCCGCCTCGGCCCGGACGCGGTCGTGGTGCGAAGCAATGGCGGGGCGCAGGCGGGCCACACGGTCGTGGGCGCGGACGGGACGCGGCACGTGTTCCACCACGTCGGCGCCGGCACGCTGGCGGGCGGGCGCACGCACCTGAGCCGCTTCTTCGTCCACAACCCGATCCGCTTCGCCGAGGAGGCTGGGGCGCTCGGCGGGGCGCTGTCGCCGATCACCGGCGATCCGCGCGCGCCCGTCACCACGCCCTACGACATGATGGTCAACCAGATCGCCGAGCAGGCGCGCGGCACGGGCCGCCACGGCTCCTGCGGCTACGGGTTCGGCGAAACCGTGGGGCGACACGAGGGCACCCGCTACGCCCTCGCGCTGGGCGACCTCGCCCGACCCGACCTCGCCGACCGTCTTCGCGCAATCCGGTCCGAGTGGTTGCCGGCGCGGCTGGCCGAGCTGGGCGTCCCGCTTCCCCCCGACTTCGCGGCGCTCGCGACCCACGACGGCCTGCTCGACCATTTCCTGGCCGACTGCCGCGCGCTGGCCGACACCGTCCGTCCCCTGCCCGATGCGTGCGTCGGCGCGGACGGCCCGGTGGTGTTCGAGGGCGCGCAGGGCCTGCGGCTCTGCATGGGGCTCGGCCGCATGCCGCACGTGACGCGGTCCTTCACGGGGCTGCGCAACATCGCGATCCTGGCGCGCGAGGCGGCCCTCGACCGCATCGAGGCGCACTACATGACGCGCTGCTACCTCACCCGGCACGGTGCCGGTCCCCTGCCCCGCGAGGGCGAAGGAATGGAGGCCTTCGCGGTGGTCGACCCCACCAACGTCGAGGGGCCCTGGCAGGGACGGTTCCGCACCGCACCTCTCGACGCCGACGCGCTCGGTACCTTCATCGCGGCCGACCGGGAGCAGGCCGACCTGACCGGCCTCGACATCGTTGCCACGCTGGCCGTGACCTGCCTGGACCAAGCCCGCGGCGCGATCCCGCTCGTGGAGGCGGGACAGGTCCGCACGGTCGAGCCCGACGCGCTCGGGGCCGCGCTGGAGCGGTCGACGGGTCTGCGGGTCGTGGCGGAAGCGCGCGGGCCCTCGGCCGCCGCCGTGACGTGGCAGCCGGTCAGCCGGGTTTGACGCCCGGGACGGCCGGCTTGTCCCACCCGTGTGCCTTGACGATCTCCCGCACCTTGGCGACCAGGATCGGTTTCAGCGCCGCCACTAAGGTGTTCATGTCCGACAGGAGCCCCTGGGTGAGTTGCGGTTGAGCCCGTAGGAAATCCTGCCCCGCCGTGGTTTCGTAGAAGGCGAGCAGCCCCTTCAGATCGTCGGCGCTCATGGTGGACGCGTAGGTTTGCGCCTGCAGCTCCAGGATCTTGTCGAAATTGCTGTCCAGCAAGGGAAGGAGCCCCTCGCTGACGATGATCTTGGCGCGGTCGGGCGCGAGCGACCCCGACTGCCCCATGAAGGCGATCAGCGGTGCCGACATCGCCTGCACCACGGCGGCGCGGTTCAGTCCCGCTTTGGCGACGATCTGGCGGGCGACCGCGAGCGCCTCGGGGTTCGGGGCGGTCTGCGCTCCGGCCTGCGGCCCGGTCGCGAGGGCGATCACGATCCCGACAAAGGCCGCGCGGCACTGGTTCATCATGGCTCGGTCCCTAGCGGCGCACGATCAACAAAGAAGGACGTATTGGGGTTCCTCCGGCTTCCTCACCCCTCTTGCGGCAGGAACAGCCGCCGGTCGGCCGCGACGGAGGCCACCACGTGATCGTGCACGGCCCGCACGCGGCCCAAACCGCGCACGTCCTCGTGCTCGACGATCCAGTAGGCGCGCTGGACGCTTCGCTCGGGCAGCACGCGCACCAGCTCCGGGTGCCGCCGCGCGATGAAGGCGTGCACGACCCCGATGCCAACGCCCTCCCGCACGGCCTCCAGCTGCCCCACCGCGCTCGTGCACTGGAACGTGGTCGCGGCACCGCCGAACAGGTCGGCGACGTAGCTCAGCACGGCGGGCGACGCGTAGCCCTCCACGCTGCCCACCAGCCGGTGCGCCGCCAAGTCCCGCGCGTCGGCGGGGGTGCCGTGCGCGTCGAGGTAGGCGCGGGACGCGTAGAGCCCCAGCGCGTAGTCGGTGAGCTTGCGCGTCACGTAGCGGCCGCCTTCGGGCTTCTCCAGCGCGATGGCGACGTCGATTTCGCGGCGCGCCAGCGGGACCACCTGCGGGGTGGGAACGAGTTGCACCGTGATGGCCGGGTGCTGCCGGGCCAGCGCCGCGAAGGCGCCCACGAGATAGTAGGTCGACAGGCCGTCGGGCGCGCCGACCCGCACCGTGCCGCTGAGCTCGAAGTCGCGGTCGGACAGCTCCGCCCGGACCCGCAGCACCTCGCCTTCCACCCGCTCGGCGCCTTCGAGCAGGCGGGTGCCGGCCGCGGTCAGCCCCACCCCCGTGGTGCGCCGCACCAGGAGCCTGGCGTGCAGCGCGCGCTCGAGCGCGGTGACGCGCCGCCCCACGGTGGCGTGGTCGAGGCCGAGTGCCCGGCCCGCGGCGAGGAACTGCCCGGCCCGCGCCACGGCCAGGAACACGCGCAGGTCGTCCCAGTCCATGAGCCTAAATCCGCACAACGGCTTGGCGTTCACCGCGCTTGAGGTGCAAGGATGGCGGACGCTACAACCTCCGTCAACGACAGGGAGGAACGGCGCATGAAGGACTACGGCCATTTCATCGGCGGGGTGCACGTCGCCGGCACCTCGGGCCGCACGGCCGACGTGTTCGAGCCCATGACGGGCGAGGTGGCGGGACGCGTGGCGCTGGCGTCCGCCGACGAGGTGCGCGCGGCCGTGCGCGACGCGGCGGCGGCGCAACCCGGCTGGGCGGCCGTCAACCCGCAGCGCCGCGCCCGCGTGTTCATGAAGTTCCTCGACCTGATCCACGCCAACATGGACGATCTGGCCGACCTGCTCGCCCGCGAGCACGGCAAGACGGTGGCCGACGCCAAGGGCGACATCCAGCGCGGCTACGAGGTGGTGGAATTCGCCTGCGGGGTGCCGCACCTGCTCAAGGGCGAGTTCACCGACGGCGCGGGGCCGGGCATCGACGCCTATTCGATGCGTCAGCCGCTTGGCGTCTGCGCGGGCATCACGCCGTTCAACTTCCCGGCCATGATCCCGATGTGGAAGTTCGCGCCCGCCATCGCGTGCGGCAACAGTTTTATCCTGAAACCGTCCGAGCGCGACCCCGGCGTGCCGATGCGCCTGGCCGAGCTGATGATCGAGGCCGGCCTGCCCGCGGGCGTGCTCAATGTGGTCAACGGCGACAAGGTCGCGGTCGACGCCCTGCTCGACGACCCGGACGTGCGCGCAGTGGGCTTCGTGGGCTCCACGCCGATCGCGGCCTACATCTACGCGCGGGGCGCCGCGGCGGGAAAGCGCGTCCACGCCTTCGGGGGCGCCAAGAACCACATGGTCATCATGCCCGACGCCGACATGGGCCAGGCGGTCGACGCGCTGATCGGGGCCGGCTACGGCTCGGCGGGCGAGCGCTGCATGGCGATCTCGGTGGCGGTGCCGGTCGGCAAGGGCACGGCGGACCGGCTGATGGAGAAGCTCGTCCCCCGCGTCGAGGGCCTGAAGATCGGCCCCTCCACCGACAGCTCGGCCGACTACGGCCCGCTGGTCACAGCCGCCGCGGTCGCCAAGGTGCGCGATTATATCGACGTGGGTCTCAAGGAGGGCGCCACGCTGGCGGTCGACGGCCGCGGCTTCACCATGCAGGGTTACGAGAAGGGCTTCTACTTAGGCTCCTGCCTGTTCGACAATGTCACCAAGGACATGCGCATCTACAAGGAGGAGATCTTCGGCCCCGTGCTGAGCGTGGTGCGCGCCAAGACCTACGACGAGGCGCTCAGCCTCTGCAACGACCACGAATACGGCAACGGCACCGCGATCTTCACCCGCGACGGGGATGCGGCGCGCGACTTCGTGAGCAAGGTCCAGGTCGGCATGGTGGGGGTCAACGTGCCGATCCCGACCCCGCTCGCCTACTATTCCTTCGGGGGCTGGAAGCGCTCGGTGTTCGGCGACCTGAACCAGCACGGGCCGGACTCGATCCGCTTCTACACCAAGACCAAGACGGTCACCTCCCGCTGGCCCTCGGGCGTCAAGGAGGGCGCCGAGTTCTCCATGCCGACCATGTGAGGCTGCCTGTCGTCTCGGACGGAGCGACGCGGAGATCCGGGACCTACCCTCACGCGGGTGGTCCAAGCTCAAGACCGGGACGATCCTAGGGCGCCCGGTTCTGCGTCAGGTGGTGGATCGCGTCGATGCGATCCTCCAGCTCGGGGGTGATCGCCACGTCGAGCGAGCCCAGCGCGACCTCCAGCTGCGCCAGACTGGTGGCGCCAATGATGTTGGACGTCACGAATTTTCGGCTCGTCACGAAAGCCAGCGCGAGCTGGGCGGGGTCGAGGCCCACGTCGCACGCGAGCGCCAGGTAGTCGTCGATCGCGTCGGCGACGCCGGGCTTCTCGTAGCGCTGGCCGCGGTTGAACAGCGTGGTGCGCGCGCCCTCCGGCCGGGCGCCCCCCTGGTACTTGCCCGTGAGATAACCCTGCGCCAGGGGCGAATAGGCGAGCAGGCCCACGTCCTCGCGCAGGCACATCTCGGCGAGGTCGACCTCGAAAGTGCGGTTGAGCAGGTTGTAGGCGTTCTGGATCGAGGCCACCCGCGGGCCCCGGCCCGTCTCGGCCAGGTGCACGAAGCGCGACACGCCCCAGGCGGTCTCGTTGCTCAGGCCCACGTGGCGGACCTTGCCCTCCTCGACCAGCCGCCCGAGCGCGCCCAGCGTGTCGGCGATCGGCACGGCGTCCGCGTCGTCGGGCAGGTCGCGGAACGCGGTGCCGTTCGTGCCGAACAGCCGGGTGGGCCGGTCGGGCCAGTGCAGCTGGTAGAGGTCCACGTAGTCGGTGCGCAGGCGCGCGAGCGACTGTTCGAGGGCGTAGCGGATGTTGGCCTCGTCCAGCCGGGCGCCCTTGCCGTCGGGGCGGATCCAGTCGAAGGCGGTGCGCCCGCTGACCTTGGTGGCGAGCACGACCCGGTCCCGTCGTCCCCGCGCGGCCAGCCAGGAGCCGATGATCCGCTCGGTCGACCCCTGGGTTTCGGCGCGGGGCGGGATCGAATACATCTCGGCCGTGTCGATGAAGGTGATGCCGCGGTCGACGGCCAGGTCGAGCTGCGCGTGGCCCTCGGCCTCGGTGTTCTGCTGCCCCCAGGTCATTGTGCCGAGGCACAGGGACGTGACCGCGAGGCCGGTGCGGCCGAGCTGGCGTTTCTCGAGCATGGAAAAATACTCTGGAAGATAAGGAGCACCCGTTATGCCCTTCTCCCGCTCGCGGGAGAAGGGAGCCTAAGCCGCTTCGCTGGCGACCTCGGCGTCCACCTCCTCCAGCGCCGCGTCCTCCGCCTCGAACTTCGCCTTAGCCTCCGCGCTCAGCCCGAAACCCGGGGCCACGTCGGGCGCGTAGCGCAGCATGTCGGGCCGCAGGCGGATCAGCGCGAGGTCCTTGACCTTGGCTTCCAGCATGACGTCGAAGTCGAGGTGGCCCGCCCGGCGCATGAAGGTCACGAACTCGAACGGGTGGACGTAGTCGGCGTGGCCCGTCCAGATGGGAGCGATCTGCACCGTCCTGGTCTTCTTGGTCGCTCTGTCCTTGCGCTTGACCTCGCGCATCTGCGTGCGCGGGCTGGAGAAGTGGATTTTCGGGCGCTCGCCGTCCGGCCAGGTTTTCAGGATGGCGGTCAGCGCCGCCACCATGTCGAGACCCTCGGGGTTGAGGCACCAGAAGTGCTGGTGGTCGAAGATCAGCCGCACGCCCGTGTGGTCGTGGATCCACAGCACGTCGGCGGCGCTGAAGCGGATGTCGTCGTGCTCCAGCACCAGACGGCGGCGCACCGGCTCGGGAAGGGTGTGCCACGTCTCGACCCAGCGCGCGTTGCTCGCCGCGCGGTCGCCGTAGGTGCCGCCCACGTGGATCACCATGACGGCCTCGGGGCCGAGCTCCATCAGGTCGAGCATCTCGGCCTGGCTGGTCAGGTCCCACACGCTCTTGCGCACCAGTTCCGGGTCGGGCGAGTTCAGCACCACGAACTGCGAGGGATGGAACGACAGGCGGACATCGAGCGCCTTGGCCTTTGCACCGATCGCCCGCAGCTCGGCCCTGCTTTCGCCCACCATGCCGTGGAACTGCGGCATGTCGGGGTGGGTGGCGTAGGGCGCCAGGTCCGACGACATCCGGTACATGCGGATGTCGTGCTTGGCGAGGTGGTCCAGGATGCCGTCGATATAGCCGAGCGAAGTCTTGAGGTGCGGGTCCTGCTGCCAGCGCCGCGTGTCGTTGCTCTTGAGGTCGGGCCGCCCCATCACCTTGACGGGGAAGCCGAGGCGCCGCGGGAGGAGGCTCACGCGGCCTCTCCCCGTGCCGTCGGGAAGCCCAGGTTGCGCAGGAACACCGGCCAGTCCGCTTCGCGCAGGGCGCCACCGGTCGCCTGCTCGTGGCCGTTGCCGTAGTTTTCGTCGGCGCCGGGCGGCGCCACGGCGCGCAGGAAGTCGATGAGGTTGCGCCCCGTGGCGGAGCGCGCCGCGAAGTGGACCCAGCCCGGCCGGTAGCCGGCATTGGCCGCGATGACGATCCGGTCCTTCAGCCGCACGCGCCACGCCTGGGCCACGAGCGGGTGGATCTGGCAGGGCGAGTGCAGCGAGCTCAGCGCGACCTCGCCCCCCATGCGGGGCGGCACGCGCTTGCCCGCTTCCACCGCGGCCTTCACCTCCTCGCGCGCGGCCTGCAAGGCCGCGGTTTCCGGATGCGCGCCCGAGATCGCGTCCTTGGGGTCCCGCGCCCCCAGGAGAAGCGCGAGTGCGGGTGTGGCGTCGCCGAGTGCCGCCCGGCGCGGCGCGTTGACGAGCGACACGGTTTCGCGGATCGCGGAGGCGGTGTGGCGCGCCTTGGCCTCGCCGAGTTCCGCGAAGGGCGCCTTGTCGCCGAGGTCGCCCACCAGGCCCACCGCGGCCAGCCACAGCAGGTCGTCCACGTCCGCGAGCGCGCCCGCGCAGCGGAAGGCGAGCAGGCTGGAGGTTGGGATCGGGTCCTCGCCGTAGCCGCTGACGACCGTCGTGCCCTCGGGCGCGCCGGCCGGCACGTGGTGGTCCACCACGACCGTGGGCGTGCCGGGCTTCAGGGCCGTGCCCGCGCGCACGCCCAGGTCCGCGACCACCAGCCCGCCCAGCGCCCGGGGCGCCAGTTCGGCCCGGACCGCGTCCGACCAGGGCGTCTCGCCCCGGCCCAGCACGCGGATCGCGGACGCCCGGCCGAGCCGGTCGAAGGTGCGCTTGAACAGGGCGCCCGCCGACAGCCCGTCCGCGTCGTTGTGGGTGAGCACCAGGATCGGCCTGGCGGGATCGAAGGTCGCGAAGGCTTCCGCGAACCGGGCGGGCGTGTCGGGCGTGGCGGTCATGCGGCTCCTCGGGTGCTCTCGCGAACCGTCGGGCGCGCGCCGCGGTTCCATGGACGGCACCCCCGCGCGGTTGTGGGATGGTTCGCGCTTCGGCCACCGTGTCGTCCCGGCCTTGAGCCGGGTCCCATCGTGCCGCGCCTCGGTAGGCTCCGGGTTTCCGCTTTCAGCGCCGCCCGGGAGGACGGGCAAGGGCGGCTCGGGCGCGGCGTCCGACCTGCCCCGTCACGCGCGGTTGACTTCGCGTCCCCGTCGGACCCACTTGGGTTGAGCGACGCGCTTCGAGCGTGCGTGATCCAAGGGAGGTCCGCCAGGTGGGACGCATCGCCGTGATCGGCAGCAACATGGTCGACCTCGTCACCTACGTGACGCGCATGCCCGCCAAGGGCGAGACGCTGGAAGCGCCCGCCTTCGAGATGGGCCACGGCGGCAAGGGCGCCAACCAGGCGGTCGCGGCCGCCAAGCTCGGCGCGGACGTGCTGTTCCTGTCCAAGGTGGGCGACGATGCCTTCGCGGACGGCACGCTCCGCAACCTCGAAACCTTTGGCGTCGACGTGCGCCACGTGAGCCGGGTGCCGGGCCGCTCCAGCGGGGTCGCGCCCATCATGGTGGACCCCTCGGGCGAGAACTCGATCCTCATCGTCAAGGGTGCCAACGCCGACCTGCACGCCGACGACATCGAGCGGGCGGCCGACGACCTGAAGCGCTGCGACCTCATCCTGCTGCAGCTGGAGATCCCGGTCGAGACCGTCTACGCCGCGGTCGCGTTCGGCCACCGGCACGGCATCCCGACGCTGCTCAACCCCGCCCCCGCCCTGCCCGACCTCGACCCCGAGCGCATCCGGCACGCCACCTATTTCGTGCCTAACGAGACCGAGCTCGCCATCCTGACCGGCCTGCCCGTGGACGGCGTGGAGGAGATCGCGACGGCCGCCCGCTCGCTCATCGCGCGGGGGATCGGGACCGTGGTGGTCACCATGGGGTCGCGCGGCGCCCTGCTGGTGACGGGCGAGGCCGCCACCGCCATCCCGCCCGTGCCCGTGACGCCCGTCGACACCACGGGCGCGGGCGACGCCTTCATCGGCAGCTTCGCGCACTACACGGTGGCGGGCTTGGGCCTTGAGGCCGCGCTGAACCGGGCCGCCCGCTACGCGGCCGATTCCATCACCCGGCGCGGCACGCAGAAGGCTTATGCGACGGAGGCGGAGTTTTCACGGGCGTTCCCGGACGCCTGAGGGCGGCTTTTCGCGTCAGAACACCAGGCCGCCCGCGACGTCGATCGTGCTGCCCGTCACCCAGTCCGCGTCGGCGGACACGGCGTAGGACACGAAGGCCGCGACGTCCTTCGGCAGGCCGACGCGGCCGAGCAGCGTCTTCGACACCAGGAAATCCGTCATGCCCCTGGCGGATTCGGCGTTGCCCTCGGTCGCGACGAACCCGGGCGCGACGCCCACGACCCGGATCTTGCGCGGCCCGAGCTCCATGGCGAGCGAGCGCGTGAGCGTGTCGACGGCGCCCTTCGTGGAGCAGTAGACGTGCACCACGGGATAGGGGCTCTTGGCCAGCCCCGAGCTGATGTTGACGATCACGCCGCCCTCGGGGAGCACGCGCGCCGCCGCCTGGGTGGTGAGCAGCAGGCCGCGGACGTTCAGGGCGTAGTGCTCGTCGAAGCTTTCCGGGGTGACGGTGTCCAGCGTGTCGACCTTGTAGACCCCGGCATTGTTGACCAGGATGTCGAGCCGGCCGAAGCGCAGCACCGTGGCGTCGATCAGCGGCTGGATGTCGGCCGGCCTGGCGATGTCGGCCTTGACCGCGAAGGCCGTGCCGCCCGCCGCCTCGACGCGCCCGACGACCGCGGCGGCCGCCTCGGCCGAGCGCGAATAATTGACGATCACGGAAGCGCCATCGTCCGCGAGGCGTTCCGCAATGCCGGCTCCGATGCCCTTCGACGACCCGGTGACGATCGCCACCTTCCCAGCCAGCTGCATGTCCAACCTCAAATCATATCGTTCACTACGATTCGTCTAGAGAGCTTGATCGGGTGGGTCAAGCTTCTTATTAGTGATCACTATGGAAAACGTGCCCGCGCCGACGCGCCGGAAGGGCGGCCGGCGCCTGTCGTTCGACCGGGACCTCGCGTTGCGCGAGGCCATGCTTCTGTTCTGGCGTCACGGTTACGAGGGCACGTCGCTGAATGCCCTGACCGCGGCCCTGGGCGTGACGCCGCCGAGCATCTACACGGCCTTCGGCGACAAGAAGCGGCTCTTCCTGGAGGCCGTCGACCTCTACCTGTCGCGCGGGCCCGGCGCCGAGCAGATCATCGACGGGGCCGCGACGGCGCGCGAGGCCGCGCGCGAGCTCTTGAGGCTCGCGGCGCTCGGGTTCACCGGCGACGACACGCCCTCGGGATGCCTGCTCGCCACGTCGGCCATCAGCTGCTCGGCGGAGGCCGCGGAGGTCCAGGCGGCGCTCGCGGCGATCCGGCGCGGGATCGAGCGGCACCTGCGCGAGCGCATCACGCGCGACATCGCGGCCGGCGACCTGCCGCCGGGCACGGACGCCGCGGTTCTGGCCGGGCTGGTCATGGCGGTGACCCAGGGCCTGTCGACGCTCGCCCGCGACGGCGCGCCCAGGGCGCACGTGGTGGCCGTCGCCGAGGCCGCCATGGCGGCCTGGCCGCCGGAAAAGACCGGCTCGACCGCCGAGGCTGAGGTCCCAAAGGGCGTTCCGAACGCGTAGGGGTCCGGCAGGAACTCCCGCGAGCGTTCACCTCACGTCAGCACCCTGCCGAGCGCAACCCAGAGCGCGACCGAGGCCGCGAGGGTCGACCCGGTTTCGATGACGAGTGGCGACACGAGCAGGAAGGCGAACGATGGCCGAGGACGAGCAGGCAGGCCAAGAGCTCGAACGCCACCACGGCAGCAGCCTTGGCCGGGTGACCGGAAAGCTCCGCCGCCATTTGAAGCGAGTCGTTCAGCATGGTCTCGGAAGATTGTTCGGCGGTCCGGCCGAGCCGCCGCGGTCGCGCCAACCTTAAACCATTCTGAAGGCGCGGCCGCGAAGCTGCGACGTCGCGCGTGTCCGGCCGGGGTCGGACTTGAGCATGAGGACTCCGAGATGGCGGCGCTGGTCAAGACGAACGAGACCTCCCGCACCTGGGTCTATTTCGAGGACGCCTGGCACGAGGGCAACGTCGCCATCATGGGGCCGCGCACCCACGCGTCGTGGCTCGGGTCCACCGTGTTCGACGGCGCCCGGCATTTCGAGGGGGTGACGCCCGACCTCGACCTCCATTGCGCGCGGGTGAACCGCTCGGCACAGAACTTCCTGCTCAAGCCCGTCGTCCCGGTCGAGCGGTGGATGGAGCTCGCGCGCGAAGGCATCGCGAAGTTCGCGCCCGAGGCGGCGCTCTACATCCGGCCGATGTACTGGGCGGACGCGGGCGCGGCCGGCGGGGGCGTGCGGTTCGACCCCGAGTCGACGCGCTGGTGCCTGTGCATCTACGAGGCGCCGCTGACCGCCCCCACCGGCGTGTCGGTCACGCTCTCGCCCTTCCGCCGGCCCACCGCCGAGACCGCGCCCGTCGATGCCAAGGCGGGCTGCCTCTATCCCAACGGCACGCGGGCGCTGATCGAGGCGCACGCGCGCGGTTTCGGCAATTGCCTGATCCGCGACATGCTGGGCCACGTGGCGGAACTCGCCAATTCCAACGTGTTCATGGCGAAGGACGGCGTGGTCCACACGCCCGCGCCCAACGGCACCTTCCTGGACGGAGTCACGCGCCGGCGAGTCATCGACCTGCTGCGGGGTGCGGGCACGACCGTGGTGGAAAGCAGCCTCGGCTTCGCGGATTTCCAGGGCGCCGACGAGATCTTCTCCACCGGAAACTTCTCCAAGGTCATCCCCGTGACCCGCCTCGACGACCGCGCCCTGCAGCCCGGGCCGTTCTACGCCAAGGCCCGCGCCCTCTACTGGGAGTGGGCGCACGGCTGAAACGGCTCAGGCCGCGAGAAGCCTCAGGGAGGCGGTGTCGCGCCGGGGCGGCGTGCCGAACATGCGGCAATAGTCCCGGCTGAAGTGCGAGGCGCTCTCGTAGCCCACCGCGCGCGCGGCCGCCTCGGCGTTCGCGGCGCCGGACGCCATCAGCCGGCGCGCTTCCAGCAGGCGGAGCTGCTTCTGGTACTGGAGCGGCGTCATGCCCGTCAGCGTCTTGAACTGCCGGTGGAAGGCGGACGGGCTCAGGCGCGCGACCGCCGCGAGGGCCTCGACCGTGAACGGCTCGGCGAAGCGCTCCCGCAGGACGTGGAGGGCGCCCACGATCCGCAGGGAATGGCCGGTCGCGAGCGCGATCCGGGCGATGTCGCCGCCCTCCGGGCCGGTCAGCAGCCAGTAGCAGAGTTCGCGCATGACGAGGGGCGCGACCGTCGGGATGGCGGCCGGCCGCTCCAGCAGGCGAGCCAGCCGGAGCGTGCAGTCCGCGACCGGCCCCTCGAAGTTCGTGACCCGCACGCCGCCGCCGACCTCGCCGCCGGGCGACGGCGGGTCGGCCAGCCCCTCCATCACCTCGCGCATGAGTCCGAGGTCGAACTCGACGACCAGGCCGAGGTAGGGCTCGGCGGGCGTGGCGGCGGTGACGCTGCCCATGGCGGGCATCTCGACGCTGACCACCAGCGCCTGCCCGGCCCGGTAGTCGAAGCGCCTGTCCCCGAAGGCCGTCCACTTGGCGCCCTGCAGCACGACGCACAGCGCCGGCCTGAAAATCATCGGGTCCGGCCGCTTCTCCGACGTCCGGCGCAGGAGGTGCAGGCCGGGGATCCCGGTCGCGGTCCCACCTTCGAGGTTTCGGGCGGCCGTGTGGCGGCCGACGATATCGACGAGTTCGCCGAGCATGATCCTGCATTCCCGCGGAAGGCCCGCGCCAGCCTTACCGGATGGAGCAGGATCGGGCAAGAAACGAGAGACTTCCGGCATTCGAGCCAGCGAATGACGGCGCTATCCTCGGCGGCCTCGATCAGGAAAAGGCAAGGTTGGCTATGAACAGCAGCAGCAATTTGACCGCCAAGGTCGCCATCGTCACCGGCGGCAGCCGGGGGCTGGGACGCAGCACGGTGCTCGCGCTGGCGGCGCGGGGCGTCGACACTATCTTCACCTACCGCGCGAGGAAGGACGAGGCCGATACGGTCGCGGGCCTGGCGGCCGAGGCGGGGCGCAAGGCCGTTCCCCTGCAGCTCGACACCGCCGAGGCCGGCAGCTTCGAGGCGTTCGCGGGCGAGGTGCGGCGAGTGCTCGGGAGCTTAGGCACCGAGCGGTTCGACTACCTGGTCAACAACGCGGGCACGTCGCACGGCAAGAGCTTCGTCGACACCACGGAAGCGGAGCTGGACGCGCTTTACGCCGTTCACTTCAAAGGCGTGTTCTTCCTGACGCAGAAACTGCTGCCACTCATGGTCGACGGCGGCCGGATCGTGAACATCTCCAGCGGGCTCGCCCGCTTCGCCATGCCCAACCGCGCCGCCTACGGCTCGATCAAGGGGGCGGTCGAGGTGCTGACGCGCTATCTCGCCAAGGAGCTCGGGCCGCGCGGGATCGCGGTCAACACCGTGGCGCCGGGTGCCATCGCGACCGATTTCAGCGGCGGCGTGCTGCGCGACAACCCCGATGTGAACAAGGCCGTTGCCGGCATGACGGCGCTGGGCCGCGTCGGCCTGCCCGATGACATCGGCCCGATGATCGCCTCGCTGCTGTCGGAGGAGAACCGCTGGATCAACGCGCAGCGGATCGAGGTGTCGGGCGGCATGATGGTCTGACCCCCGGATGCGCCGACGCTTTGCTAAAGGGTGGCGACGGGCGCCCGGCACACGCCCGCGGCTTCCAGGGCGGCGGCGGCGCGCAGCACCAGGTCCTCGCGCCAGGCGGGCCCGATCACCTGCACGGCGATCGGCAGGGTGGCGCCCGCCAGCCACACCGGGCAGGCCGCGACCGGCAGGCCCACGAAGGAGATCGGCTGGGTGAACAGCCCGAGGTTGGCGCGCACGCCCAAGCGTTCGCCGCCCAGCACCATGTCGGTCTGCCCGAGTCGCGGGGCCGTGCAGGGCGTGGCGGGGGCGAGTAGCAGGTCGGCGGTCTCGAACAGGGCGCGCATCCGCTCCTGAAACAGCCGCCGGACCTTCTGGGCCCGCACGACCCAGGCGGCGGGGACCATGGCGCCCGCGATCAGGCGGTCGCGCGTGGCGGGGTCGAAATCGGCGGCCCGCGCGCGCAGGCGGTCAAGGTGCAGGCTCGCGCCCTCCGCCGTGGTGATCACGTAGGCGGCGGCCCGCGCCCCGGCGGCTTCGGGCACCTCGACGGTACGGGACGCCCCGAGCGCGTCGGCGCACAGGTCGAGCGCCGCGAGCGCCTCGGGCTCGCAGCGCTGCGCGAAATAGCCGCCGAGCCGGGCGACGCGCAGGCCCGCCACGCCCTGTTCCAGGCTCGGGAGGACCGGATCGACGCCGGTGGCCGCGCAGGCGGGGTCGTCCGCGTCGGGGCCCTGCATGGCGTCGTAGCTCAGGGCCAGGTCTCCGGCCGAGCGGGCCAGCGGCCCGAGGTGGTCGAAGCTCGCCACGAACGGGAAGCTGCGGGCGCGGCTGAGACGCCCGTAGGTGGGTTTCAGCCCGAACAGGCCGCAGAGCGAGGCGGGCACGCGGATCGAGCCGTTGGTGTCGGAGCCGAGCGCGAGGGGCACGAAGCCCGCCGCCACCGCGGCGCCCGAGCCACCCGACGACCCGCCCGTCATGCGGGTGAGGTCGTGCGGGTTGCGGGACGGGCCGTCGTGCACGTTCTCGCCCGTGAAGTCGTAGGCGTATTCGCCCATGTTGAGCGCGCCCACGCAGACCGCGCCCGCGGCCTCCAGCCGCTCCACCAGGGTCGCGTCGCGCGCGGCGGGCGGGGCCTCGCGGTTGATCTTCGAGCCGGCTCGGGTGGTCAGCCCCGCCACGTCGAACAGGTTCTTGACCGCGAAGGGCACGCCCGCCAGCGGCCCGGGGTCGCGGCCCGATGCCACCGCGGCGTCGAGCGCGTCGGCCCTGGCCCGCGCCCGCTCGGCCGTCACGTCCGTGAAGGCACCGACCCGGCCGTCCAGCGCCGCGATGCGGTCCAGTGCGGCATCGACCACAGCGCGCGCGGTGCGCTCGCCGCCGCGCACGCCCGCCGCGACCGCGGCCGCGGTTGCCTCGTGCGGCGCGGTCACGCGCGGAACACCGGGGCGGGCTCGGCCTCGTCGGGCACCGGGATGTCGAGCAGGACGGCGGCGAAGCCGGCCGTGGCGCGCAGGTTGGTCGCGATCCCGGCCCGGTACTCGGGTTCGATCGCGAGGCCGAGCAGGGGCGCCATGGCGTCCATCACGGCGTCGGGGTCGAAGATCATCTGATCGGGCACGTCGTCCTCCGTTGGTCCGTCATCGCGGGCGAGGCGATCGGCTCGCACCGAGGACCGGCGTCACCGGACGGCCCCTTCGAGCGCTGCCAACGGCGTAGCCCAGCCCACGATGGCGCCCTGCGCGGTCATCATCGCGACCGCGGCCGCCTTGAATTCCGGAAAATAGCTTTCGGTGGCGTCGGTGACCAGCAGGCACTCGAAGCCGCGGTCGTTGGCCTCCCGCATGGAGGTTTGCACGCAGACTTCCGTGGTGACGCCCGCGAACACGAGGTGGGTGACGCCGAGTTGGTCCAGGGTCGCGTGGACGTCGGTGTTCCAGAACATGCCCTTGCCGGGCTTGTCGACCACGGTCTCGCCCGGCACCGGCGCGCAGGCGGGCAGGATGGCATTGCCCGGCTCGCCCCGCACCAGGATGCGGCCCATCGGGCCCGGGTCGCCGATGCGCGCCGCGGCCTGCCCCCGCGCGCGCTTGGCGGGCGGGCAGTCGGACAGGTCGGGACGGTGGCTTTCGCGGGTGTGGACCACGGGCCAGCCCTTGGCGCGGAACAGGGCGAGCAGGCGCGCCACGGTGGGCACGATGGCCCCGAGGCGTGCCACGTCGTTGCCGAGCGCCGCCCCGAAGCCGCCGGGCTCGACGAAGTCGCGCTGCATGTCGATCACCACCAGCGCGGTGCGGCCGGGAGGCAGGCTGTAGGGGTAGGGGTCGGCGGGAACCGCGATGGGGGTCATGGCCTGTCCGGGGTGGGCGGGTCTAGGCAGTTTCGCGTGACTGAGGCCACGATCGACCGTGCCTCGAAGCAAAATCCATGCTGCACCCTCACCGAGGGCGAAGCGCGCCCGTTCACCAAGCCGTGTAGCCGCCGTCGACCAGCAGGTCCGTGCCCGTCACGAAGGCCGCGTCGTCCGACAGCAGGAAGGCCACGGCGGACGCGACCTCCCCGGGCCGGCCGATGCGGCCCAGCGCGTGGGCGGGGCCGAGGCCCCGGTCGGCGGCTTCCAGGTCCGGCCAGCGCCGCAGCAGGCGGGCGGTCGCGACCGCGCCCGGCGACAGGCTGTTGACCCGGATGTTCTCCGCCGCGTGGTCCACGGCCATGAGCTTGGCGAGGTGGATCAGCCCGGCCTTGGCGGCGCAATAGGCGACCGCGTTGGCGACCGCGACGTGGCCCAACTGCGAGGCCACGAACACCACCGAGCCGCCGCCCGCCGCCGAAAGCAGCGGCACGGCGGCCTTGCCGAGCAGGAAGGCGCCGTCCAGCGTCACCGCCATCTCGCGCTGCCACTGGGCGGGGTCGAGCGTCACCACCGTGCCGTCGACGGAGGGCGCGGCGGCGTTGTGCACGAGGCCGTCCAGCCCGCCGAAACATTCGACCGCGAGGGCTGCGGCGCGCCGGCAGGCGCCCTCGTCCGTCACGTCGCAGGCAAGGCCCGCCACCCGGTCCCCGTGCGCGGCCGCCACGCCCCGCGCCGCGTCCCCGTCGAGGTCGGCCGCAACCACGCGGGCGCCTTCGGCCACCAGCCGGGCCACGATCGCTGCGCCGATGCCGCTCGCGGCGCCGCTGACCAGGATGCGGCGGTCGCGCAGGCGCGCGGCGAGGTCGGTCATCGCGGGAGGCCGGTGACAGGAGTGGATTTGTTCGCCAGAAGCATGGGGCCGGTCCGGGCGCGCTCCCGCGCCGCGCTTCCTTTTGGCCCATCGGGACGGATTTTGCCATGACGCTGCTGATCACCGGGGCGACCGGCTTCGCCATGAGCGTGCTGGCGCGGGTCTGGCTCGACACCCATCCGGATGGGCGCGCCGTGGTGCTCGACCGGGCGCCGCTCGATGCCGCAGCGACCCGCTATTTCGCGCCCGTGGCGGACCGGCTCACGGTGGTGACCGGCGACGTCACCGACCCCTCGACCTGGCGCGGCGCCCTGGAGGGCCATGGCATCACCGACGTCGTGCACGGCGCCACCGTGACGCCCATCTCGCGCGGCAGCGCCGCCGAGGCCGCGCGCGAGCCGGAGGCCGAAAGGCCGGCGCTCATCATGGGCGTGAACCTGATGGGCACCGTGCACCTGCTCGACTGGGCGCGCGAGCAGGCGGGGCTGCGCCGCTTCGTCTACGTCAGTTCGGGGGCGGTCTACCGCCACCACGGGCCGGACGCGCCCGGCGAGCCGCTGCCGGAGGATGGCTACGTGGCCCCCCGGAAACTCTACGGCATCTCCAAGCAGGCGTCCGAACTGGTGGCGGAGCGCTACGGCGCGCTGTTCGGCCTGTCGACGGTGTCGGTGCGGCTATCCTCGGTCTACGGCACGATGGACCGCACGACGGAAAGCCGCAACTTCCGCCACCTGCCCAACCGCATCGCCCACCTCGCGCTGGAGCGGCCCGGCCCGATCCGCACCAACACGTTGGAGGGCGTGGGCGACTACCTGCACGCCGAGGACGTGGCGGCCGGCATCATCGCGCTGCTGGAGGCGCCCAGGCTCAGGCACAGCGTCTACAACGTGGCGCTGGGCGAGACGGCGACGATCGGCGACATGATCGGCTGGGCGGCCGAGAAGGTGCCGGCCGTGCGCGCCGAGGTCGTGCCGATGGCCGAGGCCGACGTGCAGCAGGACTCGCCCTCGCGGGGCGGCATGTGGGGCGCCTACGACATCAGCCGCATCACGGCCGAGACGGGCTGGCGGCCCCGCCCCATGCGGGACGCCTTCCACGCCTACATGGACTGGATCGTCGGCGAGGAGCGCTGACCCTTCTTCCGCGGGAGGGCAAGCCTAGCCATGGCCCCCTTCTTGCTGGCCGATGCCCTGTCTCGGAGGAGGGAAACGCCCGTGAAATCGATCCTG
Organism: uncultured Lichenihabitans sp.; assembly: GCA_964243405.1. Classification (GTDB taxonomy): domain Bacteria; phylum Pseudomonadota; class Alphaproteobacteria; order Rhizobiales; family Beijerinckiaceae; genus Lichenihabitans. Next base: position 69,069 of record CAXTFJ010000003.1, read on the forward strand.
TCCGGCCTCGCGCTGGCCCTGCTCGCAACCGCCGCGCAGGCCGCGGACGTGAAGACCCTGAACCCCGACGCCTGGTTCCCCGAGGGGCCGATCTGGTACCAGAACAAGCTGTTCTACGTGGAATACGGCCGCAACACCGTGACCACCTGGGACGGCAAGGCCAACGCGATCTTCTGGAAGGGGGACGGCTGCGGGCCCTCCGCGGTGCTGCCGACCGTCACGGGCGAGTTCGTGGTCACCTGCTACGACAACAACACGATCGGCCGCATCTCGGCCGACGGCAAGACGCTGCCGCCCTACGACAAGGACAGCGAGGGCCGGCCCTTCATCGGCCCCAACGACTTCGCGCCCGACAAGAAGGGCGGCATCTACTTCACGGGGTCGGGCCACGAGGGCGCCGCGATCGACGCCTCGCTCTACTACATCGCGCCAGACAAGACGGTGATCCGCGAAGAGACCGACCTGCACAACGCCAACGGCCTGGCGGTCTCCAACGACGGCAAGATCCTCTACCTGATCGAAACGGAGGACAACCGGCTGCTCGCCTTCGATATTCACGACGACGGCAGCCTGAGCGGGCGCCGGGTCTTCCTGCGCATGGACGACCTGTTCCCGAGCCCGCCGCGCATCTGGCCCGACGGCGTCAAGATCGACGCCAAGGGCGAGCTCTACATCGGCCAGAGCCCCCGCTCGCTCGACGCGCCGGGCAAGATCATCGTCGTGGACGCCCAGGCCAAGCTGCTGCGCACGCTGTCGGTGCCATCCGTGTCGATGCCGAACCTCGCCTTCAGCCCGGACGAAAAGGTCATCTACGTGATGGCCCTCGATCAGATCGACCAGGCGCCCTACCACGGCAAGGTCTACGAGGTGCCCAACAACTGAGCTTCAGTGGTCCGTTGCTCGGCCGGAGCGGCGACACCCGGCCCCGGTGCCCCGGCGCGGCCCAACGCGTCCGTGGCGAGGTGGCAGCGGATCGCGTGGCCGTCGCCGCGCTCGGTCAGCGGTGGTTCCTCCTCGTCGCAGATCGGGCCGATGTGGCGCGGGCAGCGGGTGTGAAACACGCAGCCGCGCGGGGCCGAGGCGGCGCTCGGCCGCGTGCCGTGCAGCGCCACCCGGCGCATGCTGCCGTCCGGGCCGGGCGCGGCCGAGAGCAGTGCCTCCGTGTACGGGTGGTGGGGGCCGTCGAAGACCGCCGCGGCGGAGCCCGTTTCCATCAGCCGCCCGAGGTAGAGCACGGCGATCCGGTCCGCCACGTAGCGCACCACCGCGAGGTCGTGGCTGATGAACAGGTAGCTCACGCGCTCCTTGGCCTGCAGGTCGGCGAGCAGGTTGAGGATCGCGGCCTGCACGGACACGTCGAGCGCGGAGGTGGGCTCGTCGCACACCACCAGCCGCGGCGCGCCCGCGAAGGCGCGCGCGATGGCGACGCGCTGCTTGAGGCCGCCCGACAGCTGGCGCGGCTTGGAGGCGAGGTAGGGGTCGGCGAGCTGCACGCCGCGGGTCAGCGCCAGCAGCCGCTCGCGCAGCGCCGTCCCGCGCAGGCCGCCCAGCCGTTTGAGCGCCCGGCCCAGGATGCGGCCGATCCGGTGCGAGCGGTTCAGCGCCGAGTCGGGGTTCTGGAACACCATCTGCAGGGCGGGCGTGGCACGCCCCTCGCCCGCGCCGCGGCCGTCGAACAGCACGCGGCCGCCCTCGTCCGCGCGCTCCAGTCCGAGCAGGATGCGCGCCACCGTCGACTTGCCGCTGCCCGACTCGCCCACAAGCCCCAGCGTTTCGCCCGCGCGGATGTCGAAGGAGATGTCGCGCAGCGCCGCGATGGAGGTCGTGCCGGACCGGAACGTCTTGTTGAGGGCCGCGACGCTGAGCAGCGGCGCGGGCGCTTCGGCGGAAACCGGGACGAACGCGGTGTCGGGCGGCACCGTGCGGGGCAGGCTGGCCGCCTCCTCGTGGAAGAAGCAGCGGCTGACGCGGCCGCCTCCGAGGTCGATCAGCGGCGGCTCCTCGGCGCGGCAGCGGTCGCGCACCAGGCCGCAGCGGCCCGCGAAGATGCAGCCCGCCGGGCGCTCGGGCCCGGAAGGCGGGAAGCCGGGGATGGTGTCGAGCCGCTGCTTCTTCCGGTCGAGGCCGGGCTTGGGCAGGCAGCGCAGCAGGCCCACCGTGTAGGGATGGCGGGGCGCCGCGAAGATGGCGCGGGTGGGCCCTTCCTCGACCAGCGTGCCGGCGTAGAGCACGCCCACCCGCTCGCACATGCGGGCGATCACCGCGAGGTTGTGGCCGATGAACAGGATGGCGGTGCCGTGCTCGCGCCGCAGCGTGTCGATGAGGTCGAGCACCTCCGCTTCCACCGTGGCGTCGAGCCCCGTGGTGGGCTCGTCCAGGATGATGAGGCGGCGGTCGACCGCCAGCGCCATGGCGATCACCACGCGCTGCTGCATGCCGCCCGAGAGCTGGTGGGGGTAGCGCCCCATCACGCGGCCCGGATCGGTGATCTGCACGTGGCCCAGCATGGCGAGCGCGCGGTCGCCCGCCTCCGTTTCCGCCACGCCCGCGATCCGGAACACCTCGGCGAGCTGCTGGCCCACCGGGATTCCGGGGTTCAGCGCGCGGCCGGGGTCCTGGTAGACCATGGACAGGCGCTGCGAGCGCAGCCGCCGCAGGTCCGGCTCCGAGAGGCCGAACACGTCCGCCCCGTCCACCAGCACGCGGCCGCCCGCCACCCGGCCGTTGCGCGGCAGGTAGCGCATCACGGCGAGCGCCGCCGTGGACTTGCCGCAGCCCGACTCGCCCACGAGCCCCACCGTCTCGCCCGGCCCGATGCGCAGGTTGAGGCCGCGCAGCACGGTGCGGTCGCGGCCGCGCACCCGGTAGGCGATCTCGAGGTTCTCCAGGCGGAGCGCGTCCGTGTCGGGGCTCATTCGGCCACTCCGTGCACCGCGTCGGCGATCAGGTTCACGGCCACCACCAGGGACGCGATGGCGAACGCGTCGAACAGCACTGTCCACCAGTAGCCGCCGCCGATCAGCGCGTAGTTCTCCGAGATCGCGAGGCCCCAGTCGGGCGAGGGTGGCTGCAGGCCGACGCCGAGGAAGCTCAGGGTCGCGACGGTGAAGATCGCGTAGCCGAGCCGCACCGTCAGCTCCACCACGATGGGGGCCGTGACGTTGGGCAGGATCTCCATGACCATGATGTAGAGCGACGACTCGCCCCGCAGGCGCGCGGCCGCCACGTAGTCGAGGTGGCGCTCGCTCAGCACCGCGGCCCGCACGGTGCGCGCCACCTGCGGGGTGAACGCGAAGCCGATCGCCACGATCACGGTGACGGTCGAGGTGCCCAGCGCCGTGATGGCGATCAGCGCCACGATGAGCAGCGGCAGGGCCAGCACGGCCTCGATGACGCGGCTGATGAGGTCGTCCACCAGGCCGGGGAAGAAGCCCATCACCAAGCCCAGCAGCGTGCCCGTCACGATGCCGATCAGGGTGGCGAGCGGCGCCACGATCAGGATGTCGCGCGCGCCCGCGATCACCCGGGCGAACATGTCGCGGCCGAGCTGGTCGGTGCCGAACCAGTGGTCGGCGGAGGGGGGCGACAGCGAGTTGAGGATGTCGTCGCCGAGCGGGTCGACCAGCGCCTGGCCGAGCGTGGCGCAGCCGATCCAGAACAGCAGGATCGCGAGGCCCACCAGGAAGGCGGGCGAGCGGAACAGCAGCCGCACCCGCTCGAAGCGCGGCGCTCCGCGGGCCGCGGGGATCGCGGCGGGGACGGGCGCGGTCGCGATGCTCACGAGGGCCGCCGCAGGCGCGGGTTCATCAGGATGGTGGCGAGGTCGGCCGAGAAGGTGGTGAGCACGTAGATGAGCCCCACCAGCAGCACGCCCGCTTCCAGCATGGGGAAGTCGTGTCCCCGCGCGGCCGCGTAGATCAAACTGCCGATGCCCTGGTAGTGGAACAGCGTCTCGATCACCACGAGGCCGCCGATCAGGTAGCCGGCCTGGGAGGCCACCACCGTGATGGTGGGCAGCAGCGCGTTGCGCAGCACGTGCCGGCGGATCACGGTCGACCAGGGGAGGCCCTTGAGCACGGCGGTGCGGGTGTAGTCGCTGTCGAGCGCCTCCACGGTGCCGGCGCGCGCCATGCGGGCGATGTAGCCGAACAGCAGCAGCACGAGCGGCAGGGAGGGCAGCAGCAGGTGGTAGACCTGGTCGAGCACGCCCGCGTCGGGATCGGCCGCGGCCGAGATGGGGAAGATCGGCAGGGCGATCGCGAAGGCCAGGATCAGGATGATGCCCGAGGCGAATTCCGGGATCACGGTGGCGGACAGGCCCGCGAGCGTGATGGTGCGGTCGATCCAGCTGCCCCGTTTCAGCGCCGCGAAGACGCCGCCCAGGATGCCGAGCGGCACCACGAGCACGAAGGCCACCGCGGCGAGCTTCAGGGAATTGGCGAGCGCCGCTTCGACGAAGGGCGCCACGGGGCTGCGGAACGCGTAGGACAGGCCCATGTCGCCGCGCAGGAAATGGCCGATCCAGTCGAGGTACTGCACGATCAGCGGGCGGTCTGCGCCGAGTTGATGGTTGAGCACCGCGACCGCCCGCTCGTCGGCGAGGGGCCCCAGGATGGTGCGGCCCACGTCGCCGGGCAGCAGCTGCCCGCCCGCGAACACCAGGATGCTGAGCAGGCCCAGCGTCACCAGCGACAGGAGCAGGCGACGGGTGATGAAGGTCAGGATCGCGCGGGCTCCCTCGTCCGGGGAGCCGGTTCAGCTCCTTGGAAACGATCTAAGCAGGAAACCTGCCAACCGAGAAGCGAAGCCTCCCCTCACCGCCGCAGCCCGGCCGTCAGCGGCAGGGCGACCGCGCACAGGAGCGACATGGCCCAGAAGGCGTGCGCCCCGAAATGATCGTAGAGCGGGCCGCAGGCGGCCGTCAGCGCGGCGCCCGCGACGCCCAGGCCCAGCGTGGCGTAGAGCGTCTGGGCGGTGGCGCCCAGGTCGCCCGGCACGCGCTCGGCGATCAGCCGCATGTTGGCCAGGTGGAGCAGCGCGAAGGTGAGGCCGTGCGCGAGCTGGACCACGGCCAGCACCGGCACGGCCGCGGTGGTGGCGAGCACGCCCCAGCGGACGATCCCCGCCGCGGCCGCCAGCGCCGCGCAGCGGGCCGGGCCGAGCCGGTCCAGGAGCGGCGGCCCGATCAGGAAGAAGACCGCCACCTCCGAGGCGACCGATTCCGACCACAGCAGGCTGACGGTGCCGGGCGCGATCCCCGCCGCCTGCCAGCGGATCACCGCGAAGGCGTCGTTCATGGCGTGGCTGCCCATCACCAGCGCCGCCACCAGCACGACGCGGCGGAAGGTGGGAATGGCGAGCAGCGTCCCGAACCCGTCCGTGCCGCGTCGCGCCTCCACCTTCGGGTCGGGGCGGGCCCGCGGCACGAAGGCGGTGGCGAGCGCCAGGACGAGGAACAGCAGGCCGCTCGACACGATGATGCTGCCCAGGCCCGCCCGGGCCACGATCTGCCCCGACACCATCGTGCCGCCGATGAAGGCCGCCGAGCCCACGCCGCGCACCCAGCCGTAGGCGAACACCCGCTCGCGCGCCGCCGCGGCCAGGGCCAGGGCGTCGCACAGGGGGGCGAGGGCCGCGATCGCCACCGAGATCAGCATGCTGACGGCGAGCAGGGGGACGAAGCCGTAGGCGCCGAAATAAACAAACGAGATGAGGCCGGCGAGCGCGGCGCTCCCGCCCAGCACCAGGCGCCCCGCATCGAGCCGGTCGGCGAGCCGTCCCGCTATCGGCCCCGCCACGATCCGCACCACGGTGCCCGCCGCGAGCACGAGGCCGAGCCCGTCCGGCGAAAGCCCATGACTCTGCATGAAGGCGGGCATGAAGGGAGACTCGGTCCCGTAGGCGGTGTAGAGCGCCGCGAACACGAGCACGAAGGCCGGAAACGAGCTGCGTACCAGCGCCGGGGCGCCGGCGGTCCAGCTTCGGCGAACGACGTCTGCCCCCATGTGACCTGCTCCCCCGTTTCGGTTTGATTGGCGAGCGCCTTCGGCCACGTCCGTTTTCAAGTCACCGCACGGCGCTGACTTTATCCGACAACGCGGAACCGCGATCGATTGGCGAATCGCACTTCACGTCGAGCCAGGCACGCTCTGCGCCTCCTCCCGCGGGAGCCGCACCCCCGCGAGCCGCCGCCCCACGATCCACAGCGCCAGTCCGGCGCCGGCCACGATCGCGAGCGCCACGAAGGCTGCGGGAAAGCCGAGCCGCTGCGCCACGAAGCCGGCCAGGATCGGGCTCACCGCCGCGCCCGCGCCGAACGCCGTCATGACGCCGCCCAGGCCCGCGTTGGCCTGGCCCGTCCCCTCCATGATCTCCGCCACCAGCGCCGGGATCGCGACGCCGGCCAGGCCCGTCGCGACCCCTTCCAGCACCTGGACGGGGATCACCAGGGCCCAGGACGTGGCAAAGGCGGCCAGGAGCCCGCGTCCGGCCACCACCGCCAGCGCCATCGACATCACCCCCGCGTAGCCTCGGCTCCGCCCCACGCGGGCGGCGAGCAGCGCCGCGGCCACCATGGCGGATTGCGCCACCACGGTCATCACCCCCGTCGTGATGGCCGGGTCGCTGCCCGCCGCGGTGCGGGCCTGGGCCAGGAAGGGCAGCAGGGCGCCGTTGGCGGTTTCGAACAGCAGGACGGTTCCCGCCAGCATGCCCAGGGCGCGGTTGTGGACCAGGGACAGGAGGGAGACTTTCTCGCGCTCCCCCTCGCCTCCGCTGCCGCGGGCCGCGCTGTAGTCGATCGCCCGGCGGTCGATTTGGGCCGCAAAGGCCGCGGACGCCAGGGCCTGGACCACGATCGCCACCGCCACCCAGGCGAGGCCGAACAGGTAGCCCAGGGCGGCCGCGAGCGCCGCGTTGGCGGCATTGCCCGCGTGGTTGAAGGCCTCGTTGCGCGACACCCGCCCGGCGTAGCCCGCCTGGCCGACGAGGCCGAGCGTCAGGGCCGCCACGAGCGGCGCGACGCTGGTGTCGGACACGCCGATCACGAGCTGCGAGAGGCCGATCACCCAGATGCTCTTCGTGGCGATCAGCAGCACGGCCCCGACCGCGATGCCGTTGGCGGCCAGCGCCAGGGCCAGCCGCTTGCGCCGAAGACGGTCCACCAGTGCCCCGATGGGCGTCGTGGCGAGCAGGCCGGCCAGCCCCGCGAGCCCCATGGCGATGCCCGTCACGGCCGGGTCGAACCCCTGCTGCTGCAGGTAGACGCCCAGAAACGGGCCGAAGCCTTCGCGCGCGCCCGCCAGGGAGAAGTTGAGCGCGTCGAGCGCGGTCTCCTTTCTCAAGGCGCGGGCATCGCGGGCGGGACCGGATCGGGCATGGGCGGTGGTCCTGAGGGGTGACGGTCGAGCACGGGTCAACACGGCGGACAGGCCGCCCGGCGCCCCGGCCGGCTGCGCGATGGTGTCGCAAGGACCGCTTTGCGCGATCGCGGCGTTACACCTCCGAAGCGGGATTGAGGCGGGAGTACGGCGCGGATCATGACGGTACAACGACCCTTGCCCACGGCGGCGCCCCGATCGGGTTGGCGCGACCGGCTCGACGCGGCCTGCGCGGTCGTCCTGGCGGGAGCCGAGAGTGCCGACGCGGAGGCCCATGTCGTGCAGGGGGCCTGGGACGCCCTGCACCAATTCGGACTCGCGACAGCGCCGTTCCCGGCCGCGTTCGGGGGGGAGGACCTGGGCGCGCCGGAGCGTCACGCCGCCCTGCTCGACGCGCTTCGCCGCATCGGGGCGGCTGACCTGTCGATCGCGCGGCTGTTCGAGGGGCACGTCAACGCGGTGCAGCTCGTGTGCCGCTACGGGACGCGCAGCCAGATCGCTGACATGGCGGACCGTGTGCGGACCGGCGGCCTGTCGGGCGTCTGGGGCGCCGAGGACGCGGCCGGGCTCGCGGCCGAGCGGCAGCCGGAGGGCTGGGCGCTGCGCGGCCGCAAGATCCTGGCGTCGGGGGCGGGCCTGCTCACCTGCCCGCTGCTGCCGGTCCGCACGGAGGCCGGCCAGCTCCTGATGCTCGTGCCGCTCGAGACCGGCGAGCGGGCGGACGTGTCGGGCTGGACCGCGCAGGGCATGCGGTCCTCGGCCACCGGCGCGGTGGAGCTCACGGGCGTGAGGGTGGGCGACGACCAGGTGGTGGGCGGCCCCGGCGACTTCATGCGCCAGCCCGCCTTCTCGGGTGGGGCCTGGCGGTTCTGCGCCGTCCACCTCGGCGCGGCCGAGCGGCTGCTCGACCTGTTCCGCGAGCACCTCGTGTCGCGCGGGCGGGGCGAGGACCCCTACCAATTGGAGCGGGTGGCCCACGCGGCGGCGGCGGTCGGCACCGCGGCCTTCTGGGTGCGGGACGCGGCGCGGCGCTTCGCGGAGGACGCCCGCGATCCCGAAGCGGTGGTGGCCTTCGCCAACATGACGCGAATGGTGACCGAGCGTGCCTGCCTCGACGTGCTGGAGGTCGTCCACCGCGGCGTCGGGCTCGGCGCCTTCGTCCGGCCGCACCCGATCGAGCGGGTGACGCGCGACCTGTCCACCTACCTGCGCCAGCCCGTGCCCGACCTCGCGATGGCGGACACGGGCCGCGCGGTGCTGGCCTCCGACCGGCCGACCGCGGCGCTGTGGGACTGACGGCTTGGACATCGGGACGTTCTTCGAAGCCGTGCGGGCGATGCCGTTCGGGCCGCCCGAGGCGGTCACGGGCGGGAAACCCTTCGTGGTGCTGTCGCCGCATCCGGACGACGAATCGCTCGGGGTGGGCGGCCTCATCGCCTCCGCCTGCGCGGCGGGCCGGCGCGTCGACGTGATGGTGATCAGCGACGGCGCCGGCTCGCATCCGAACTCGCAAGCCTACCCGCCGGAGCGGCTGGTCGCGCTTCGCCGGGACGAGGCCGCGCGGGCCGCCGCGGCGCTCGGGCTGCCGCCCGACCGGCTCCACCATCTCGACCTACCCGACACGCGGGTGCCTCTCGCGGGCTCGGTGTTCGAGGCGGCGTTGGAGCGGATCGCCGCGGTCGTGCGCGACGCGGGTGCCCGGACCGTGCTGGTCACCTGGGGCCGCGACCCGCATTGCGACCACGAGGCCGCGGACGCCATGGCGAAGGCGCTGCGGGCGCGCGACCCGGGCCTGAACCTGTGGTCCTATGCGATCTGGGGACGCCACCTCGCCGCCGACACCCCCGTGGATGAGCCGGCGCCCAAAGGGGTCCGCGTCGACGTCGCGCCCTGGATCGCGGCCAAGCACGCCGCCATCGCGGCGCACGCGTCGCAGATGACGGACCTGATCGACGACGACCCCGACGGCTTCCGCTTCACGCCCGACACGCTGGCCCCCTTCCTGGAGCCGGTCGAGGATCTCTTCGAGGTGCCGCTGTGACGCGCCGCGCGGACACGATCGCGCCCGATTATTTCGAGGCGATGTACCGGGCCGACCCCGACCCCTGGCGGTTCCGGACCAGCGACTACGAGCGGGAGAAATATGCCGCCACCCTCGGGGCGCTCACCCGCCCGCGCTACGGCCGGGCGCTGGAGATCGGCTGCTCGATCGGCGTGTTCACGGCCGCGCTCGCACCCCGCTGCGACGCCCTGCTCGCGGTCGACGGCTCGGCGACCGCGCTCGCGACCGCGCGGGCCGCCTACGCGGCGCTGACGCACGTGCGTTTCGAGGACAGGATCGTCCCCGACGCCTTTCCCGAAGGCCGCTTCGACCTGGTCGTGCTCTCGGAGGTGCTCTACTACCTGCACCCCCGCGACCTCGGGCGCGTGGCGGCGCAGTGCCTCGAAGCGCTCGAGCCCGGCGGCGACCTCGTTCTGTGCCACTGGCTGGGGGAGACCGATTACCCGCTCACCGGGCAGCAGGCGACCGACCTTTTCGTGCGGGCGATGCCCACGCCACCGTTCGTCCACGCGGTCCTGCGCGACGCGACCTATCGCCTGGACCGTCTGGCTTACCGGCCCTGAGCAGCGGGTGCCCGGAGACCGTCAGGCCGCGCTGACGTTGGCTCGACGGTCGCCTGCCGTGTCCGCGATGGGGGGCGAGGCGGCGGCCCGCCCGCGGAGGGAAACCAGCAGCGTTTCGATGCGCGCGATCTGCCGCGGCAGGTCGGACGGCCGCAGCGTCGGGCCCCGCCGCAGCAACGGGCTGACGGCCGACAGCCGCACCCAGAACGCCTCGAAGCCGAAGCGCGCGTGGACGGCCAGCAGCGCGTCGGCCTCCGCCGCCGCGACGCGGAACCGCGGCGCCCAGGACAGCCTGTCGATCTGCCCCCGCTCCGCTAATCGGCGCAGCATCCCCTTGGCGATCGCGCGCCGCGCCACGTGAAGCGCGGGCTCCAGGTCGTCGTCGCAGGGCGCGTCGAGAACGTCGTGGCGGTGGCGCATCGTGTCGGCCGCGCCCCCCACCGCGCGCCCGTCGAAGCGGCAGGAGGTGGACACGCAGACGTCCAGGGTGTGGCGGACCTTGAAGCCGGCGCAGTCCAGCGCGTGGGTCAGGGCCGCGTCCTCACCCACCGGACGGGGCGGCAGGCCCCCGACCGACAGGTAGGCCGCGAGCGTCACCCCGAGGCTCGCGCCCGAGGACACGCGATGGTTGGGCCAGGGGTCGTGGATCTTGGGATCGCAGCGCGCGTGGACCTCGGCCACGGCCCGCAGGTAGCGGTCCTCCAACCGGCCCCGGCGCAGGAAGTCCGGACCGAGGCGGAGGATCTCGGCCGGGTGGGCGTCGATGTAGCCCGCCACGCAGTCGGCTCCCGCCGCGAAGGCGTCCAGCGTGGCGCTGATCCAGGTCGGCGCGACGAGGCTGTCGGCGTCGGTGGTCAGGATGACGCCACCGTGGCGTCCCGCCCCCTCGAGCCGCGTGGCGGCCAGGTCCATGGCGCGCTTGCGGGCCCAGCCGGCGTTGGCGTGTTCGGGCGGCAGCGCCTCGGTCACGACCTCGATGGGGTGGGGGCTCGCCTCGGCCGCGGCCCGCACCGCGGCCGCGGTGCCGTCGGTGCAGTTGTTGGCGTAGACCAGCACGGCGAACCGGCCGGCTTCGACCGGCGCCCCGAAGCCGTCGCGCTGCGTCGCCAGGGCCGCCAAGCATGCGCCGATCCGCTCGGCCTCGTTGCTGGCCGGAATCGCCACGATCGCGAACCTGTCGGGCTCCGCGCCGCTCGGAGAACGGGGGAAGGTCACGGCGGAACGCGTCATAAGCTCGAAATCCCGAAGGTGCTGTCCGCTCCCGAAATGAGGCACGGCCGCGGAAGCGGCAATAATCCAGGATAGGCTTTGGAAGCCGCAGGGCGCTTTTGCCGCGCGACCGAGGAGCCTAGTCCATCATGCCGTCGATCAGCCGCTGCATGGCCTCGCGGATCAGCATCAGCACTTCCGTCGCGTCGTCCTTGCCGATCATGCCGAGGTCGATGGCGGCGAGCAGGCCGTTCTTGACGCCCGACGTCGCCAGCGTGATCCCGCCCTGGAAGTCGTATTCGATCTCGATCTGCTTGTGCTGAACGGCTGACATGGCTGCGTCACCTTGTTCTGACGGGAAGCGTCCGATGCCCCTCGTCATGCCGTTAAGATTTTCCCGGGGTCGTTAACGTTTGGTGAAGTGTGACGGGTCTGCGACGCCCTGTGTCCCGGGCGCCGCAGTCCGTCGGGTGAGGAAGGCGACCATGGGTGAGGACGAGGCGCAGGGCGCCGCGGTCGTGGTGGGCGCGGGAGGCGGGATCGGGGCCGCGCTGGCATCCCGTCTGGCGCAATCGCCCCGCTTCGAGGCGGTGTACGCCCTGTCGCGGCGGGGCGAGGGTGCCGTGGACGGGCGGCTCCGTCGTGGCCGGATCGACGTCGGGGACGAGGACAGCATCCGCGCGGCCGCGGCCGCCCTGCCAACGTCACTTCGGCTGGTGGTGGTGGCGACCGGCCTGCTGCACGGGCCGGGGCTCGCGCCCGAGAAGTCCTACCGCGCGCTCGACGCCGCGGCGCTCCTCGAGAGTTTCCGCATCAACGCGGTCGGCCCCGCGCTGGTCGCCAAGCACCTGCTGCCGCGCATGGCGCCACGCGGCCGCACGGTGTTCGCGGCGCTGTCGGCGCGGGTGGGCAGCATCGGTGACAACCGCCTGGGCGGCTGGCACGGCTACCGCGCCTCCAAGGCCGCGCTCAACATGCTCCTGCGCAACCTCGCCATCGAGACCGCGCGACGCAACCCGGAGGCCCTGTGCGTCGGCCTGCATCCCGGCACGGTGGACACGGCCCTGAGCGCTCCCTTCCAGGGCAACGTTCCCGCCGGGCGGCTCTTCACCCCGGCCGAGTCGGCCGCCAAGCTCCTGGACGTGCTCGACACGTGTGGCGCGGCCGACAACGGGTGCGTACTGGCCTGGGATGGCAGCCGGATCCCGCCGTGAGTCGACCTCTCACCACGGTCAAAATGCGTCAAATTAGCACGGGTTAATCGACGGGGGTTCTCGTCCGGCTCCGCACAAGCTTCCGTGCCGCAGTCTTGTATCTATGGCGAAATTCCGACCATGAGCGATTCGACCTCACGCAGGTCCAGGCCCGACATCCTGGGCTTTCCCCTGCGTTGGATGATGACCGCGCTCGTCGTGGCCGTGGCCCTGATCTGCGGGGCGGTGTTCAAGCTTCTGCTCGACGCGCGGGACGGCGACCGGGCGCGCGCTTCGACCGAGATCGCCAACCTGTCCGAGGCCGTGACGCGCGACATCGCCCGGAACCTGGACCTCTACGACCTGTCCATCCAGGGCGTGCTGGAGGGTCTGGGCAACCCGGCCGTCATGGCGTCTCCCAAGCCGCTGCGCCAGCTCATCCTGTTCGACCGCGCCGCGTCCGCGCCGTTCCTGGGCGCGCTGCTGGTGCTGGACGAGCACGGCGACGTGATCATCGATTCGAGTTCGGTCACGCCGCGAGCCCTCAACTACGCGGACCGGGACTATTTCAAGATCCATGCCGAGCATCCCGATCAGGGCCTCTACGTCAGCCGCCCGATGCAATCCAAGACCGACGGGCGCCTGGTGGTCGGGCTGAGCCGGCGGGTCAACAAGCCGGACGGGTCGTTCGGCGGCATCGTCCTGGGGACGCTGCGGGTGGACTATTTCCACCAGCTCTTCGAGCGCCTGAACCTCGGCGCGCGCGGCTCGCTGACGCTGTTCCGCACCGACGGCGCGATGGTGATGCGCGAGCCCTACGATCCCAACCTGATCGGCAAGCAGTTCGGCCCCGTGGTGCTGATGCAGCACCTCGCCAAGGCCAGGGAGGGCGAGTTCGAGGCGCAGTCGGTCATCGACGGGGTGACCCGCCTGTTCCACTACCAGCAGGTCGGCGACTACCCGCTGGTGCAGAACGTGGCCCTGTCGGTCGACGACGTCGACGCCGACTGGCGCGCCAAGGCGGTATGGGCCTCGGCCGTGATGGGGGTGTGCTGCGGCACCATCATCCTGCTCGGCCTGGCGCTCCGGCGCGAGCTGGACAAGCGCGCCGAGGCGGAAGCCGCGCTCACCACCCTGGCCGAGGAGGACCGGCTGACCGGCCTCGCCAACCGCCGCCGCTTCGACGGGGCGCTCGCGGCGGAATGGAGGCGGGTCGCCCGGCTGGGAGGCTCGCTGTCGCTGCTGATGGTCGATGCGGACCTGTTCAAGAGCTACAACGACAGCCTCGGGCACCTCGCGGGCGATGCCGCGCTCGCGACCCTGGGTCACTGCCTGGGCCGCTGGGCCCAGCGGCCGGGCGACGTGGCGGCCCGCTACGGCGGCGAGGAATTCGCCCTCATCCTGCCCCATACGACCGCGGTGGACGCCATGCGCCTCGCCGAGGTGATCCGCCACGACGTGCTCAACCTGAAGATCGACCATCCCGCCTCGCCCTGGCGCCGGCTCAGCGTCAGCATCGGGGTGGCGAGCGTGCGTCCGCATCTGGGGCGCTCGCCGACCCTTCTCGTGGCGGAGGCCGACATGGCGCTCTACACGTCCAAGGCCGAGGGCCGGAACCGAACGACGCTGCACACGCCCACCGCATGGTCGGCCGAGTCGGGGACGGTCGCCTACGAGGCTCGCGCGGCCGCGGAATGAACGGGTGCGCCCTCGTCCGCGACGGGGCCGAACACCTCTTCGAACGCTTCTCGCAGGGCCGCGTCGAGCTGCGCCATGGTGGCGGGGTGGCCGAGGTCCGCCAGGCTCGTGACCCCGAGGTGGGCCTCGGCGATCCCGCACGGCACGATGCCGTCGAAATGGGACAGGTCGGGCGCCACATTGACCGACACGCCGTGAAAGCTGACCCAGCGGCGCAGCCGCACCCCGATGGCCGCGACTTTGTCCTCGGCGGGGGCGCCGCCCGCGCCGGACGGCTTGTCGGGCCGCGCCACCCAGACGCCCACCCGGCCCTCGCGCGGGCCGGCCACCACCTCCAGGCGCGCCAGGGCCGCCACGACCCAGGCCTCCAGGGCCGCCACGAAGGCCCGCACGTCCGCGCGCCTGCGCCGCAGGTCGAGCATCACGTAGGCTACGCGCTGCCCCGGCCCGTGGTAGGTGTAGCGCCCACCCCGTCCGCTGGGGAACACGGGGAAGCGGGCCCGGGTCAGCTCCTCGGCGCGCGCGGAAGTGCCGGCCGTGTAGAGCGGGGGATGCTCCACCAGCCACACCCCTTCGGGCGCGCGGCCGTCCGCGATGGCCGCCGCGCGGGCCTCCATGACGGCCACGGCGTCCGGATAGGGGACGGGCTCGGGCGCGATCCGCCAGTCCACCGGGGCGGACCCCGGCCCGGCGCGGAACGTCGGGGGCACGGGGCGGGTTGGCATGAGTGTTGCCTGACTGTCACGGGCGGGTCCGGGTCTGTGCCGGACTCTCAAGAACAGCTTTACTTGGTCGCCAATCCATCCAAACTCAACCAAGTAGCCGCGTCGGTACGACTAGTTTTAAGACGACGGGAAGGCAATCATCGGCGCTTGCGATGATGCCGAAAGCTTGAACGCGACCGTCGGGAAGGGGCTGCTCACGATCATCGCTGCGACACCACGGATACTCAATGTCGCCCGTATCTTGGGGCAGACTTCCGCGGTCGCCGGACACAACTTCCAAGGTGCGCCATGCCGAACACCGCTCCATCGCTCTCGGATTTCGCCCGCCTGTATCAGGACCGCCGCGACGCGGAGATGTCGCTCGCCGACTACCTCGAAGCCTGCCGCACCGACCCCATGCTCTACGCGAGCGCGCCCGAGCGCATCCTGGACGCCATCGGCGAGGCCGAGATGGTGGACAGCTCCAAGGATGCGAGGCTCGGCCGCATCTTCATGAACCGCACGGTCCGCACCTACCCCGCCTTCGCCGAGTTCTTCGGCATGGAGGAGACGGTGGAGCGGATCGTGAGCTATTTCCGCCACGCCGCGCAGGGGCTGGAGGAGCGCAAGCAGATCCTCTACCTGCTCGGGCCCGTGGGCGGCGGCAAGTCCTCGCTGGCCGAGCGCCTGAAGGCGCTGATGGAGGTCCACCCCGTCTACGTGCTGAAGGCGGGCGACGAGCTCAGCCCCGTGTTCGAAAGCCCGCTCGGCCTGTTCGACCCCGAGCGCATGGGCGACATGCTGGAGGAGCGCTACGGCATCCCGCGCCGCAAGCTCACCGGGCTGATGAGCCCCTGGTGCATCAAGCGGCTCGACGAGTTCGGCGGCGACCTGACCCGCTTCAAGGTCGTCAAGATCATGCCTTCGCGCCTGCGGCAGGTGGCGATCTCCAAGACCGAGCCGGGCGACGAGAACAACCAGGACATTTCCTCGCTGGTGGGCAAGGTCGACATCCGCAAGCTGGAGATGCTGAGCCAGGCCGACCCCGACGCCTACAGCTATTCGGGCGGGCTCAACCGCGCCAACCAGGGCATGCTCGAGTTCGTCGAGATGTTCAAGGCGCCCATCAAGATGCTGCACCCCCTGCTGACCGCCACGCAGGAGGGTAATTACATCGGCACGGAGAACATCGGCGCCATTCCCTTTTCGGGGATCATCATGGCGCATTCCAACGAATCCGAATGGCAGAGTTTCAAGACGAACAAGAACAACGAAGCCTTCATCGACCGCATATACGTCATCAAGGTGCCCTACTGCCTCCGCGTCACGGAGGAGCAGCGCATCTACGCCAAGCTGATCCGCACCTCGGAACTCTCGACCGCCCCCTGCGCGCCCTCGACGCTGGAAATGCTGGCGCGCTTCTCGGTGCTGTCGCGCCTGCGCCACCACGAGAATTCCAACCTGTTCTCGAAGATGCGGGTCTACGACGGCGAGAGCCTGCGCGAGGTCGACCCGCGCGCCCGGTCGCTGCAGGAGTACAAGGACACGGCCGGCGTCGACGAGGGCATGGACGGCATCTCGACCCGCTTCGCCTTCAAGGTGCTGGCCGCGACCTTCAACCACGACACGGTCGAGGTGTCGGCCGACCCCGTCCACCTCATGTACGTGCTGGAACAGTCGCTCAAGCGCGAGCAGCTCGCCCCCGACGTCGAGAAGCGCTACCTGGAGGCCATCAAGGCCGAGCTCGCGCCCCGCTACGCCGAGTTCATCGGCCACGAGATCCAGAAGGCCTACCTCGAGTCCTACCACGATTACGGGCAGAACCTGTTCGACCGCTACATCGACTACGCCGACGCGTGGATCGAGGATCAGGACTTCAAGGACCCCGACACCGGGCAGCTGCTCAGCCGCGAGCTGCTCAACGGCGAGCTGACCAAGATCGAGAAGCCCGCGGGCATCGCCAACCCCAAGGACTTCCGCAACGAGGTCGTCAAGTTCGCGCTGCGCTCGCGGGCCGCCAACACGGGCCGCAACCCTTCCTGGACCAGCTACGAGAAGATCCGCGAGGTGATCGAGCGGCGCATGTTCAGCCAGGTCGAGGAGCTGCTTCCCGTGATCTCCTTCGGGTCCAAGAAGGACAGCGACACGGAGAAGAAGCACGAGCAGTTCGTCGACCGCATGATGACGCGCGGCTACACCGAGCGGCAGGTGCGGCGGCTGGTGGAATGGTACATGCGGGTCAAGCAGTCCGGCTGACCCGACAACCCGAACGGAACCGAGCCGCATGTACATCGTCGACCGCCGCCTCAACCCTGGCGGCAAGAGCTTCGCCAACCGGCAGCGGTTCCTGCGCCGGGCCAAGGACCTGGTCCAGAAGGCCGTGCGCGACAGCGCGAAGACGCGCGACATCAAGGACCTCGACCAGGCGGGCGAGGTCGCGATCCCGCTCGACGGCATCGACGAGCCGAGCCTGCGCCGGCAGGGACAGGGCGGCAAGCGCGACTACATCCTGCCCGGCAACAAGACCTACAACCAGGGCGACCGGCTGGAGCGCCCCAAGAGCGGCAAGGGCGGCGGCTCGGGGGCGGGCGAGGGCGGCGGGGGCGAGGATTCGTTCCGCTTCCTGCTCACGCGGGAGGAGTTCCTCACCATCTTCCTGGACGACCTGGAACTGCCCGACCTCGCCAAGCGGCGGCTGTCGGTGACCGAAACGCAGGGGCTCCGGCGCGCGGGCTACACGGTGTCGGGCTCGCCCGCCAACGTGGCGCTCAACCGCACCATGCAGAACGCCATGGCGCGGCGGATCGCGCTCAAGCGCCCCAAGGCCGTGGAGGTGGCGGCCCTGCAGGCCGAGGTGGATGCGCTCGACGCTTCCGGCGACGCAGACCTCGAGGGCAAGCGCGACGCGCTGCACGCGCTGCGCCACAAGCAGGGCCGCACCCCCTACCTCGACCCCATCGACCTGCGCTACCGGCGCTTCGAGCCTTTCCCCAAGCCCATCGCCCAGGCCGTCATGTTCTGCATGATGGACGTGTCGGGCTCGATGACCGAGCACATGAAGGACCTCGCCAAGCGCTTCTTCATGCTGATGCACGTGTTCCTGACGCGCCGCTACAAGCACGTCGACATCGTCTTCATCCGCCACACCGACAAGGCCTCCGAGGTGGACGAGGAGACCTTCTTCACCTCCGCCGAGACGGGCGGCACGCTGGTGTCCTCCGCGCTTGTCGAGATGAAGCGCATCATCGCCGAGCGCTACCGGCCCGAGGACTGGAACATCTACGGCGCCCAGGCCTCCGACGGCGACAATTCCTCCTCAGACGCCGAGCGCACCCGCACGCTGCTCGCGCAGGGGCTGCTGCCGCACTGCCAGTATTTCGCCTACCTGGAGGTGGGCGAGGACGGCGGCAGCCGCTTCGGCTCGTCGAGCCAGGGCACCACGCTGTGGCGCACCTACAAGTCCGTCCCCGGCCAGGGCCGCTTCGCGATGCGGCGGGTGCACCAGCGCGGCGACATCTACCCCGTGTTCCGCGAGCTGTTCCAGAAGCACGCGGCGGGCGCGGAGGCGGCGTCGTGACGCTCATCAAGACCAAGACCCTGCTCTACGAGGGGTCCGACTGGACCTTCGACACGATCCGCCGCATCAACGACGCGGTGGCCGCCATCGCCGAGCGCGACCTGGGGCTCAGCACCTACCCCAACCAGATCGAGGTCATCACGGCCGAGCAGATGCTGGACGCCTACGCGTCCACCGGCATGCCGCTGTTCTACAAGCACTGGTCCTTCGGCAAGCATTTCGCCCACCACGAGGGCGTTTACCGCAAGGGGCTGATGGGGCTCGCCTACGAGATCGTCATCAACTCGAACCCGTGCATCAGCTACATCATGGAGGAGAACTCCGCCACGATGCAGACGCTGGTGATCGCCCACGCGGCCTTCGGGCACAACCACTTCTTCAAGAACAACTACCTGTTCCAGCAGTGGACGGACGCCGAGGGCATCCTCGACTACCTCACCTTCGCCAAGCGCTACGTCACCGACTGCGAGGAGCGCTACGGCCAGGCCGCGGTGGAGCGGCTGCTCGACGCCGCCCACGCGCTGATGCCGCAGGGCGTCCACCGCTACCCGCGCAAGAAGCCGCTCGACCTCAAGGGCGAGGAGGAGCGCCAGCGCGAGCGGCACGCGCACGACGAGAAGATGTTCAACGACCTGTGGCGCACGGTGCCCGGCAAGGCGCCGGCCGCCGCCAAGGACAAGCTGGAGGCCATGCGCCGCGCCATGCTGGACCTGCCGCAGGAAAACCTGCTGCACTTCCTGGAGAAGACGGCGCCGCGCCTGAAACCGTGGCAGCGCGAGGTGCTGCGCATCGTCCGCCACGTCTCGCAGTATTTCTACCCGCAGCGCCAGACCAAGGTGATGAACGAGGGCTGCGCGACCTACTGCCACTACCGCATCATGGGCCGGCTGCACGAAACGGGGCAGATCGACGACGGCTCCTACCTCGAGTTCCTGCAATCGCACACCAACGTGGTGCGCCAGCCGACCTTCGAGAGCAAGCACTACGGCGGCATCAACCCCTACGCGCTCGGCTTCGACATGATGAGCGACATCGCCCGCATCGTCGAGGACCCCACCGAGGAGGACCGCCACTGGTTCCCCGACCTCGCAGGCACGGGCGACGCGCTGGCGGCCCTGCGCGACACCTGGGCCAACTACCGCGACGAGAGCTTCATCGCCCAGTTCCTCAGCCCGAAGCTGATCCGCGACTGGCGCCTGTTCCACGTGGCCGACGACCCCGAGGAAGAAGAGCTGGAGGTGGCGGCAATCCACAACGAGCGCGGCTACCGCGCGCTGCGCCGCTCGCTCGCCCGCCAGTACGACGTGGCGCGCGTCGACCCCGACATCCAGGTGGTCGACGTGGACCTCGCGGGCGACCGCAAGCTGATCGTCCACCACCGCGTGCTGGACGGCCAGCTGCTCCAGGCCGACGATTGCCGCCGCGTGATGCAGCACCTGGCCGACCTGTGGAGCTACGACGTGGTGCTGCGCGAGGTTGACGAGAACGGCGGCACGGTGCTGCACGAGCACCAGGTGTCGCCGCGCGCCTCCGTGACCTGAGGCAGGGTGGCGACGGCGGACTCCGCCATCGCCCCGATGCGGACCCCTGGCCCGCGCTGGGCCAGGGGTGATCAGCTCAGGATCTTGCCACGCACCATTCGCTCCAGGCCAAGGCCCAGAACCGTGCAGGTCAGGGCGAAGCCGAGCACGTAGGGCCTGTCCAGAACCTCGCTCCCCACGCCCTCGTAGTAGGCCGAGCGCAGCCACTCGACGCATTGGAGAATGGGATTGAAGGACAGCCAGTAGCGGGCCACCGCGGGCAGGCCGTCGACGTTGAACGCCACGCCGGACGCGATCCACATGGTGATCTGGAACAGGGCGAACCCCGTAATCCACCCCGGCACCGCGGCCGCCACAATGGCGTTGATGATGCCGAAGCCGAAGCCGAGCAGCATGGCGGTGCCCAGCGCGAAGCAGGCCTGCGTAAGGTCCCGGGGGAAGAAGTCAATGTTGATGCAGGTCAGGATGATCGCCATCAGGATGACGACGCAGGACGCGCTGAGGACTTCGACGATCGCCCTCGCGAACAGGATATCGGTGAC